>PLUI01000028.1 GCA_003164855.1 Acidobacteriaceae bacterium | reverse complement strand
ACTCTGCTGGACATGGCCCGGTCCCATCTGCCCGGAGTAGATCCCGCCGCCCATTTTCCGGGGCAGAATCACAGCGTAGTGGCCGATGCGCTCACCCTTCCCTTTGCGGACGGAACGTTCGACATGGTGAGTTGCAACCTGTTTGCGCATCATCTGGACCCGCAACAACTGAAAAAATTTTCTCAGGAAGCACTGCGGGTAAGCCGGCGCGCTGTGCTGATTAACGATCTTGTGCGCCATCCGCTGCATCTGGCCCTGGTGTATGTCAGCTACCCCATCATGCGCAATCGGGTGGCGTGGCTGGACGGGCTGACCTCGGTGCGGCGCGCCTACGTGCCGAGGGAAATTCAAAGCATATTCGCGTCTGATTGTTCTTCCGGGATGCTCGCGCACCTGGAGATTTCCCGCCACTACCTTTTCCGCATGGGAGTGATTATCTGGAAAACGCAGGCTTAAGAATAGCAAGCTGTCTAGCGGACAACCAGCACTTCTCGGACGTTATCCCGGGCCAGAAAGAATTTGATGGAGGCGAAGTCGCGGAAGAGATTCTCGATGTGCCGGTTGTTGAATACGCGTTGCAGTTGAAACCCATCCGAGATAGCCGTGTGTACCGCACCTGTCGGCCCGCGGCGCGCTTCGCGGCGCAGCACGATTTTCTGCATCTCAAGCGTGTCGGCGCCGATAATGTGGAAGCGGTGGCAAGGCGAGTCTGGGCCGGCATCACGAGTGTGGAAGAACGCCAGCAGCATACCGCCGGGCTTAAGCACCGACCAGAGCCGTCCCACGACCGGCTTTACCAGGCTTTCATCGAGATAGTCAGGCAGATTCCAGCACAGGATAAAGTCGAAGTGAGCGGCGGGATAGACCAGGTTGTCAGCAAGAAACTTACGGCTGTCGAGAACCGCATTTCCCTGCTCGTCTTTGGTGAGAAGCTCTGGATCGGTGGAAGCCGTCAGCAGATCTTCGCTGTAGATTCTGTGGCCATGTTCGGTGAAATGGCGAATGTTGGCGGGTGAGGTCGATCCCAAATCGAGCACGCATAGGTTTTCAGCGGACTCCCAGGTGCGAGACAACTCGCCCAAACCGCTGGAGCGGCGGGTAAGCTTCTGCGAACCCTGCGCCGGGATAGTCTCCGGTCCGGAAGCGCCGCGAAAGAATTTCATGAAAGTCTGCGAGACTGATGACACCCTAACTTCCTAACTTCTCCCATTTTAGCCGACGTGTTCACGCCAAACTACTTTGCGTCGGTTCGCTGGATCTCAACTTTGCCCTTCAAAAACGCCCCCTCCTCGATGGAGATGCGCTGGGCCGAGATATCCCCAGTGACGATGGCGGATTTGCGCAAGTCTACGCGGTCACTGGCCTGAATGTTGCCTTCGAGCTTTCCCTGCACGACCACGCCTTTGGCGTCGACGCTAGCCTTCACCTGGCCGTTGGGTCCCACCGTCAGGCTATTTCCTTTAAGAGCAATACTGCCTTCGACCTGGCCATCGAGATAAAGATCTTCGCTGCCCGAAAGCTCGCCCTTGATGACGACTGACTTGCCGATTTGTGCCAAACTGCTGGCTGGTGTACTCATTGGACGCGCTCCTGATTCAGCAAAATATGTTCGAACGGGATATATTCAACTGGATAAGTGCCACAGAATCAGTGTCAAATCGCTCCTCGTGAACTCTCGCGCGGAGGAACCGCAAACTGAAACACTATTACGACTATACGCAAGGCATGGAGTGTGCGGCAAGCCTTGCCTGGGCACGAAGAAAATACCCGCTTTCCTGTACAGATCGATTGAAACTGAAATTGGTACACTTTCAATAGAAGGCGGAGAGAGTGGAACATGAGAAGCCGGCCAGAGATGACCTTGCAGGTCGCCGTCGTGGTCTTACTAGGTGCCCTTGCTACGGGATTAAACATCTGCGCCGTTGCTGTAGCATCCGCATCCGCGTCAGCTCCTGATCCAGCCTCGTGCCTCGAATTGGTGCGGGCCACCGTTGCCAATGAAGTGGCCGCGAACAATAGTACGGCGAAGCACATGTTTCGCGATCGCAAGCAGACTGCCCAAGGTTCTCAAATCCGGCTCTATGTGGAAACGCGCGATGCCATGGCCGGAATAACCGTCGCCTATAACGACAAGCCCCTGGCGCCGCGGGATATGCAGGGCGAGGAACACCGCCTCGCGGGACTGGCAGGCAACGCTGAACAACTCCGCCGCAAACACTTACAAGAACAAGAAAATGCCGAACGTAGCATGCGCATTGTGAAGGCCCTTCCCGATTCATTTCTCTATCAATACGACGGGGAGGAAACGGAAGCGGCGGGTGCGGGCGATCCGGGACGGCAGTTGCTGCGTTTGAAGTTTCGCCCGAACCCGGCCTATCAGCCGCCTACTCATGCGGAGCAGGTTTTGGTCGGCATGGATGGATTCTTGGTAATCGACCCTGTCGCCCACCGGATTGTAAGAATGGACGGGACTTTATTCAAAGAGGTCGCGTTTGGCTGGGGAATCCTAGGCCACCTCGATAAGGGCGGACGCTTTTTGGTTGAACAGCGTGACGTTGGCAATGGCTGCTGGGAAGTTTCCCATATGTTCCTGAGCTTTACGGGGAAGATTTTGCTGTTCAAGAGTATAGCGATGAAGTCAGACGAAGTTTTCAGCGACTTCCGGCCCGTGCCCGACGACACCACCTTTGCCCAGGGCGTGGAAATACTAAAGGCGGAAGAAGTGAAGCTGGCGCAAAACCACGGAGCTGAGACGGCGACGTCCGACACTAAATCGCACTAGAATGATCGCATTTCTCATGCGCCGGCGCGAAGCGTTTCTTTGCGCGCAGTTAGTTTCTCGATCAGGTCTTCTTTGATTCCGTAGCCCGTGCCCGGCTGGTCGCTGATCGCAATCATTCCTTGCCCTGAGACCTGCACTTCCGGATCAATAATATCCTCCTTCCAGTAGCGCTTCGATGCAGAGACGTCTCCCGGCAGGCTGAAATTTGGCAACGTAGAAAGCGCGATGTTGTGGGCGCGGCCGATTCCGGATTCCAACATCCCGCCGCACCAGACAGGAATTTTCTGCGACTGACAGAGGTCGTGAATCTTCCGCGCTTCAGTGAACCCGCCCACGCGGCCGACTTTGATGTTAATGATGCGGCATGCGCCGGTCTCCACGGCAACCGCCGCGGCGCGCGCGTTGACGATGGATTCGTCGAGACAAATGGCGGTTCTCAGTTCTCGTTGCAGACGTGCATGGTAGAAAATGTCGTCATCCCAAAGAGGCTGCTCGATCATCAGCAGGTTGAATTGATCAAACGAGCGCAAATGTTCGACCTGATCCAGAGTGTAGGCCGAGTTGGCGTCGCAGCTCAGCGTGATGTCGGCCCAGCGCGAGCGGATTTTCTCCAGCACATTTACGTCCCAGCCAGGCTTTACTTTGATCTTGATGCGGCGATAGCCGGCGGCTAGCTCGATCTGAATTTTATCGAGCAGTTGCTCGACCGAATCCTGAATGCCAATGGAGACCCCGCAAGGGATCTCACTCCGCGTCCCTCCCAGCAACTTCCATAAAGGCATGCTCTTTTGTTTTGCTTCTGCGTCCCACAGCGCATTTTCGAGTGCGGCTTTGGCCATGCGATGGCCGCGCACTCGGGAGAAAAGAGCCGGACAGTCGCGTGCCGATTCCAGATTGCGCCCCAGCACGGCGGTGGCCAGATGACGAGTGATGGTCAACCAGCTGCTTTCGGTCCACTCGCTGCTGTAGAAGGGATCTTCCCCCGCTACGCACTCGCCCCACCCGTTCACACCATCGCAATGTGCGGTCAACAGAAGGATACATCGGCTGTAAGTGCGTCCGAAACTCGTCTCGAAAAAATGGACGAGCGGCATGTGAATCTCACGTAGTGTGATGGCTTCAATCTTCATAATGTGCGGAAACATCAAAGATCTCACCACAGAGACACAGAGTCACGGAGAAATCTTAAAAAAACAACGACTCAAAGATTTTGTTGTCTCTGTGCCTCCGTGTCTCCGTGGTGAATCATTCCTCGGACGCATACGACCACTTCTCATCCCATTCGCCGAGCAAAAATTTGCCATTGCCTGCGAGGTCGCGCTCGTAACCTAACACGGCGAGCCCGCTTGCGAAAGCCTGAAGAAACTGCTCGCGGTTGCGTTCCTGCACTCTTTGCGCTTCTCCTCGCGTTTCCACCGCGGACTTCCACTGGTAAATCTGCGCCGGAACTTCAATGCTTGATTGTTGCTTGAACCCAGGAATCTTGGCCGTTTCCAGCAAAGTTTCCACGCGCTTGGATCTCAGCCACCACTCGGCGATAAGCCGGTCGCTGGGAAGTCCGCCTTGCAGCGGCGACGATGTGATCCCGTACTGGTTGATGTTGTAGCGCCGGACGATCGCGCCCAGTTTTTCGATATTGAGATAAGCATTCTTGATCTCGAGCGGATCGAAAGTCCATTCAATCAACTCGATGCCTCGAGCCAATGCGTCTTCGCGCTGCAGTAGCTTGAGCCGGCGGCCCAGTCCGCCGTTGCGATACTCTTTAGCGACAGCCAACATATGCGAGTGGAGATAGACGTGGCCCGAACGCGTGCCCGGTACGGAAAGGGCAAAGCCGACCATCTGCTCACCGGCGAACGCGCCCATCACCTGTCCGCCAACTTTTTCCGCCACCACGAACATTCGCAGCGGAACCAGTTCGGCATCGGTGAAATTCCAGATTTCCTTTTGCAAGGCAACGCAAGCCCGCAGTTCATCGAGTCCTTCACAGCGCCGGATCGCGATTGCATCCGCGCTCATGGTCGCTTCTCCTGCCGCTTGGCCTGTTGCCAGAGGGATTCAAGTTCATCCATCGAAGCGCTCTCGAGAGTGCCAGCGTTGTTGCCCAGGCGCTGCTCCATCCATTGAAAGCGTCGCCGGAACTTGCGGTTAGTCTTACGAAGAGCGGATTCCGGATCAAGCGCTAGATAACGCGCGATGTTGACCAGCACAAAAAAAAGATCGCCAACCTCGTCTTCGAGCCGCATTCGCAGATCTTCCGGAATGGTCTGCCGCCCCGAACCGGCTACACCGCGGCCTTCCGGCTTCGGACCGGGAGCGGGAAATTCCTGCAAATGCTGGCGAAGTTCGGCGGTTTCCTCGGCGAGTTTGTCAAACAAACCCTCCATGTTCGGCCAGTCGAAACCGACCTGAGCCACGCGCGAACTGATCTTGTGGGCCTCCAGCAATGACGGCATAGCCGAAGAAATTCCCGCCAGGATCGATTTTGCCGGCGCTCCAGCCGCGCCCTCTGCTTCATCCGCATTCTCCCCCTTGCGCTTCTTTCGTTCCTCGGTTTTAAGCGCCTCCCAATTGCGCTTCACTTCTGCCGAAGTATCCGCTTTCACATCGCCGAACACATGCGGATGCCGGGTCACCAGCTTGTCCGAGAGCCGGTCGAGCACGTCATCGATGGAAAACGTTCCCTGCTCCTTAGCCATCTCGGAATAAAACAGTATCTGCAGAAGCAGGTCACCGAGTTCGCCGGGAAGTTCGTCCCAATCGCGATTATCGATGGCTTCGAGAACTTCGTAGGTCTCTTCCAGCGTGTAAGGCTTGATGGAATCGAAAGTTTGTTCGCGATCCCATGGGCAGCCCCCGGGAGCCCGCAAGCGCTCCATGATGGAAACTGCGCGTTCGAAACGTTCGCCGGTAGTGGACATTTGCAACCACTTTAAATGAGCCGCGGCAGAACGAGCAACGCACGCCGCGCGCGGCCCTTTGTTAATAGCGATAAAACGTCGCCGCGCCGGATGCGAACTTTCTACCGCCCCAGCCAGACTTTCGGTCAAGCACTTGGCAGCACCAAGGTGACCTATTCCCCGCAAGCGGCGCGGTGCAGACTCTATGAGTCGCAGTGTAAGCGCTCGAACTCGGAATTTTAGTAACCTTCAAGAAGTTACTCTGGTGTACGGATCCATATGGTGCTAGCGGCAAATCCACGAGCCAGCCTGGAAGGTCAGCACTTTCACGTGGTGGTAATTGGCGGTGGTATCAATGGCGTGGCTGTGGCGCGGGAGTGCGCCCGCGCGGGAAAGCCAACGCTCCTGATTGAACAAAAGGATTTCGCCTCTGGAGTGACCAGTCGCTCGACGCGCATCATTCACGGCGGCCTGCGTTACCTTGAGCACGGCGAACTGGGGCTGGTGCGGGAGTCACTCCGCGAGCGCGAGAAACTGTTGCGCGAGAAATCCCACCTGGTACATCCCATGCACTTCCTGCTGTTGTTGAACGAAAGCAGTCAGCGCAGTGCGATGAAAGTTCGTACGGGATTGTGGCTCTACCAACGTATGGCAGGAAAATCACCGAGCGACGCCACGGAGATGGAATTGAAGCGCCTGGAGCGGGCCCTCGACGCGGGACACAAGTGGTCATTCTTTAACTATGAAGACGCTCAATGCGAATTTCCCGAACGCCTCGTCGCGGAGTGGTTGTTGGAAGCGGTGGATGCCGGAGCGGTAGTCCGGAATCACACGGAGGCGCTCGCGGTGGACGTGGCGCATGGCCGCGTCCACGGTGTATTGCTGCGTGACCATCTCACGGGCCGGGACGCGCATGTGGACGCAGCGTGGGTGATCAACTGCGGTGGGCCATGGGCCGATCGCGTATGCCAACGCTCTTCCATTCGAATGGGCAAGCCGATGCTGGGCGGAGTGCGCGGCTCACACATTGTCATCCCGCGTTTCCCGGGTTCGCCGAACGCGGCGGTTTATACCGAGGCAGTGGATGGCCGCCCGATTTTTGTACTTCCGTGGAACGATCAGGTAATGGTGGGGACGACGGAGGTTGCCGACGGCGGCGATCCGGGGAAAACAGCTCCGTCGGCGGATGAAATCAGTTACCTCGTGCGCTCCGTGGCGCGACTATTTCCCAAGGCAAAGATCACGGCGCAGAGCGTGAAATATTCCTTCGCCGGAGTCCGCCCGCTGCCCTATTCGCCGGGGAACCGTCCATCGGCGGTAACGCGGAAGCATATTCTTCACGATCATGAGGATGACGGCGCGACGCGCATGATTTCGGTGCTCGGCGGCAAGCTGACAACTGCGGCTTCTCTGGCGCGGGAGTGCGCCCGGAAGATCGGGTTAAAGTCGGCGGAACCGGACGCTTTCGCGATGGGGCCGGAGCCGGCGCTGGATCCCCTACTCGATGATGCCGTGCTGGAAATTGCACGGATCGGATCGGTCAGCGAAGAATCCGCAAGGGGCATGCTGGAATGGCACGGCAAACGCGCCGCCGATATCGCCCGCATGGCACTGGTGAGCGCCGAACTGCGGGCGCCGATTTGTCCGCATACCTCCCACGTAATCGCGGAAGTGGTGGAAGCGTATCGCAGAGAGTACGCTGTAACGCTCGGGGACGTGCTGCTGCGGCGAGTGCCGGTGGCGCTCGGCGCGTGCTGGTCGGAATCGTGCAGCCGCGAAGCCGCGTTGCGCATCGGCGCGGTGCTCGGCTGGAATGAACTTACGATGGGTGCGAATCTGGAAACTCTTGAGATCGAGCGAACTGCGTTTCTGAGGCCTGCGCCACAAGACACCGCGGCATTCGAAGCAGCGGCGGACTAGCCCATCCCATAATGTCTGGAACGAAAAAAAGCAGGCTCGATGCGGGAATCGAGCCTGCTTCTCTTTTTTGGAGAGCTACGTACTGGTTCATTCGCAGTTCTTCGTGGCCGCTGACCTTAGTTCATTTGCATGGAGCCGTGATTGCCTGCCGTGTACGAACTAAAGAACAGGAAAAAGTTCGAGGGAGCGATAATCGCCGTCCCCGCGTTCTTGGCGGCGAGCAGAGCTTTGACCGAAGTAATTCCGCTGCTGCCATCCTGCGTCGGCCAATCGCTCTGACTGGTGACCAGGACAGGGATTACCTGCCACCAGATTGCCTTGATATTGATATCGGCATTGATGACAACATGGCTATGATTGGGCGTGGGCAAGAAAACATTTGCGGTCGGCGGGTAAGGAATGTAGCCGAGTTGAGCCAGCACCGGAGCAAGATCAAGCCTGGAAGCGTGCATGGTGCAGGTTCCAGGAGCAGAGCCGGGTTCCGGGCACTGCGTGTAGACCAGAGGAGTGGCCTTGTAAGCTTCTGGCACGGCCCCAAACAGGCTGATCAGTTCGCTGCCCAGCGCTGGTCCGCACAGAGTTCCGGTGACTACGTTGTCACAGGAGATGGCATCGTTGGGATTCTGGTCATTGTTCACCGAGAACAGCGGAACCAGCACGTAAAGCGGCTCCGTTGTAATGTATGGATTCCCAATCTGTCCCGGCGGATTGATCGACGGGTTAGTTCCCACCTGGCAAATTGGAGTTTGCATCTCGCCGGGATCTTTGGCGGCGACGATTCCATTGAAGTTGAGATCGTCAAAAGGCTGGTCGATACAGTCAAAGTTCTGGGTGTAAGTGAATTGAAGCAGTTGGCTGTCGCCAAATCCAAGCGTCTGGTTAGGTGCAAGTTTTTGCGCGGACGCGGTTGCCGCGATTAGGGCCACGGCCACAAACACTGCGGGCCGGATTACAGAGAGCTTCATGAGTTCCTCCACGGCGGTTTTAGGAAACCGCTCTGCAGGATGTACGGAGGCCCGGGCAAATCGGATTTTTTCAATGCGGCGTTTCGACTTTATTTTTTGTGCTTGGGTTCGGACTTGCGGCCCAGAGTGCTGACGAGTTTCTCTGAATCGTCAGAAATAATTCCGTCCACTTCCCATTCGGCAAATCGCCTCATGTCTAGCGCAGAGTTAACCGTCCAGACCAGGAGCTTCCTGCCTCTGCTTTTGATCTCAGTGGCAACCCTTCGCGTCACGAGCTTTTTATGCGGGATCACATATTTGATCGGCAAGTTGGGCCACAGACTGAACTGAGCACGCGTCTCGCAAATCAGGCCGAGTGGTATGGTGGCGTCCATGTCATGTGCTGCCTGCAATACTTCCGGCAGAAACGAAGAGATTACGTAGCCGCGAGCCGGCGGATGTGCTCGAAGCAAATCCAAGGTGGCCGCTTCCAACCCGGAGACTTTGAGTTCGATGTCGAGGAAAGCAATGGTCTGGTAGCGCTCCAGGACGTCGCACAGAAGAGGCAGACCCAATTGTTGGGCAGGGCAATGCTCAACTTCGAGGCTGTGAACAGTGGGGTCGTGGCAGACGACCGGGTAGCCATCGGCGGAGAGCCGCAGGTCAAACTCGAACCCATCACATCCTTGGGCGAGAGCCCGATCAAAAGAAGCAATAGAATTCTCGGGAATAGATTTCTCGGCCCGCGCGCCGCGGTGACCGAGAAGCAGAGGACGAATCGCCATACATCGATTCTAACGAGGCGCTAATCCAAGTCGAAATCGCGGATCGGTTTGCCCGTGTCCGGAGATTCCTTGGCTTTCTTTACCGCCTCCTGAAATTTTTTCTCCAGCAGTTCGGAAGCATGTTTTTGCGCCTCAACCGATTGCCGGAAAATGGATTCACGGCGGGTATCCTGCTCCTTCATGGCGCGGGCGGCGTCTTCCATGTCGGCGAACATGCGGGGCTTCACCGCAGCAGTATGGGCGATTACGGCTTGCATCGCCGCGTCGATCTTGAGCACCGCGTTACAACAGGGACAGGTGACTTCGAAATTGGGGGAATTCTTCGCCACTTTGCGCATCATACCGCAAAAACGGCGGAACGCGCTGTTCAACGATGCAGTTTGATAGGAAAGATGCGGAAAATGTTCAGAAACTCCCACCCCAGCAGGAAGATCGAGAGTAAGACGATGAGCACCGCCATCAGTTCTCCGAAGGTCAGGCCGCGGCGGTTTGGTTCGAACCGCCGCGCCGCCAGGCTCAGGATATTCAGCGTGGCGAATCCGAAGACAACCGCCCAAAGAATATTGTAAACGTCGTTGCGGCAGCTGGAATGACGTTGCAATAACAGCAGGAATGCAAACAGAGCGGACGGGACTTGCACCAGGCTGTAAATGGATAGCACAGCAAACTTAGAGCGCGCAAAGCCAGCGATCAATCTGGTTGTCGAAAGAAGAGCCATAGCATGCCAGGTGACTCGCAAAGAGACGCCTCATAGAACTGGGCGCGATGATCGGATATTACATTTTTTCTTGGTGCGGGTCACGGATATGGTGGAACCCGAGGCATCACCAGCATCAATGCTTCGCCAGATTTATGGCATGAACCCCATTCGAGGGAAAGTTGGCGAGACGAACTTCTCGGCCAGCTTCCTTCGCAATGGGTTCAGCCCGAGGTTTTCAGTAAGATGAAGAGATGGCAGAGCCCCGCGTCATTTTCTTTGATATCGGCAACACTTTACTCTTTCCGAACAGGACGAAGATGCTGGCCCCAATCGTGAGCGAACGTCATCCCACGCTTGCACAATGGCAGGCCCTGGAGCGCCGGACCAAGACGGAGTTTGACCAGGGTATGCAGAGCGGTCGAGTCGATCACGGTTTCTGGTGGATCTTTCACTCTTACTTGCTCGACGATCTGGATGAGGCCGCCAGCGGCCGCGATGGGCTGGTCCAGCGACTTGTCGAGAATACGCAGAACTCGGCCAACTGGGATCAGATTCTGCCGGGCACGCGTGCGGGCCTCGATCGAATCCGGCAGAAGTTTCGCATAGCAGTCATCTCGAACGCCGATGGAAAGATCGAGCGAGTGCTTTCGCGCTGCGGTATTGCCGACTGTTTTGAAAGCATCACGGATTCCGGAATCGTCGGATTCGAGAAGCCGCGCCCTGAGATTTTTGAAGCAGCGCTGAAAACCATGAAAGTGCGCGCCGAAGAGAGTCTATACGTGGGCGACGTGTACTCGGTCGATTACATCGGAGCCACAAACGCGGGCATGCAGGCGCTATTGTTTGATGTGGCTGGAGCCTACCGCGACCGGCACGAACCCCGCGTGGAATCCCTGGCACAACTGGAAAGCTGGCTACGGAAATAGCATCCTGAAGTAAAATCCTTTCTATCATGTTTGATTCCACTCGGCTGTTACTGTTCCTCTCCGCAGCATTTTTGCTGGCCGTCGCTCCGGGCCCGGGAATGTTGTACGTGTTGGCGCGAAGTCTGTCGGGAGGAAAACGCGAGGGCGTACTCTCGGCGCTAGGAACATTTCTCGGAGGCATGGTCCACGTACTGGCCGCGGCGCTGGGAGTCTCGCTAATACTGGCGCGGTCGGCTACGGCATTCTCCACCGTGAAGTATGCAGGTGCGGCATATTTGTGCTGCCTGGGCGTGAGGATGATGATTGACGCGAGAAAGGCGGATACGTTTTCGGATGATTCCCTCCCGGCGATCAGCATCTCAGTTCGAAGTCCTCTGTGGCAGGGCGTCGCAACAGAAGTGCTCAATCCCAAGACAGCGTTGTTTTTCCTTTCCTTTATCCCCCAGTTCGTCCACCGTGGTGCCGGACATGTTTTCCTCCAGTTCGTCGTTCTCGGAACTGTTTCGGTGATTATGAATACGTCGGCAGACATGATCGTTATCATGCTAGCGGGGCCACTGGGGAAAAAGATTCGCTCGTCGGCGGCGTTTCGAATGCGGCAGAAAACAGCCACCGGGGCCATTATGATTGGGCTGGGAACTTACCTGGCCACAAGCGAGCACCGCTAGGGTCCTCTTCTACAATTCCAGAATCTGATGGTCCAGGCAGTCCGTGCGCATCACGTCGTAAATGCCCTTCAGCAGTTCCATTCCGTGGCGGGCGAGGTAATAGACACCGGCAACGCCTCGCTCTTGCAGAGCGCCCTCTGGATAAAGAGCCTGGCTAAGGGCTTCCGCGTGACGGCTAACCACCTCGCTACGCCGTAATTCAGCGGCCATGGCGCGCTCCCGAAGACGATCCAGTTGGTAATGCACTTTTGAAGCGCCCGTCTGGCTGGCCTCAACGAGCGTCGAATCGAGCTTGGTAAGCGCCTCCTGAAGGCCGGCAAAGGACTCTGCCACCGACTTATTCGCTCGCTCGAAGGCAGCCTGCAGATCTGCAGGGAGAGTGCGCGCTGCCAGCGTATGGCGAAGTGCCTCCGAGCCTTGGAAGGCGTCGAGAACCGTGATGCCATACTGCCGCAGCCAGCGCTGCACCTTAGGTTCGACCACGGTAGCCGAGAAACGGGGCACGATCGGCGTCACACGACCGAGAAGCTTTTCATAGACAGCGCCCGCCTGCGCAAAATAGGCAGCTTCGGCCGCGCCTCCGGCGTAAGCGAGCGTAGGCAAAAGATAATCCTGCACCACCGGGCGCAAAAGCACGTTCGGACTGAAATTTTCCGGCGTTGCTGAGATGCGATCGATCAACTCGGCGGACGAGAGCTTCTCGGTTGCTGTCTCGCTGGCGATGACAAATTCTGGAGAGTTCCCATTCGCTCGACGTTGAATCGGCGTCCGGGCGCCGTTTTGCAAGGTAAACAACAGGACGGAGGAAGCAGTCACTTTCACTTGCTGGTGATAGCCCGCGGCTTCAAGAGCTTGTCCCCGAGCCAACAGCGCGTCGTCGATTGCATCCGATTGCTCAATGACCGCTCGATAAATCGGCGCGGCAACACGATGCAGTTCTGGGTCGGCAGCGTCGAGAACAATCACGCCCCAGGCCGCGAATAGATGCGCGTAAAAGCGGGCGAACGCCGTCCCTAGAGTCTCACCGGGACGATACGACTCGCGCAAAAGTTGCGACGCTTCAGATTCTCCCAGCAACGACGTGGCTTCTTCCACTACCGGCAGAATCTCTTCGCCCAGCCGCACTTCGCTCACCGGAGCCCCGGGAATGCTGTGGCTGGAAGTCGTAAGCGTGCGCAGCAAGCCGTCGGGGCCGGGGATAGAAACGTGATTGACCTCGGCCAGGTCGTGATCGTAGGTAGCGAGCCAGAATACTGGGACCGCATCCACTCCCGCAACCTTGGCCTCTTCCGCCAGTTTTACGGCGCTGAGAGCTTTATAGATCGCGAACATTGGACCGCCAAACAAACCGACTTGCTGCCCGGTTACAATGGCGACTGCTCCGCGGCGCAAGCGATCAAGGTTGGCGAAAGTTTGTGGCGAAGCTCCCCACGATTTGTTCTGCCGTTCGAGAATTGCGCTCACCCGCTCACGGCGCGCAGAATCGTATTCCAATGCGGAAGCCTGAGACGTCAACCATTCGCCGAAGTGTGGAGGGTGTGGGTAGAAGGACCGAATACTGGAAGAGTATGAGAGAAAATCGGTGAAAAGGCGCGTAGTGTGCGGGATTTGGGCAAAGGGCAAACAGTGCGCTTTCACCGGTAACACTCCTGACAGCGACGGTCTGTAATCTGTTGGACGGATAGAATCATCGCTGGTCAACGCCCTTCGCGCTTCTAAAATCCCTTACAGAGCCATACTACAGATGCCCGCAAACGACCGCGAGATGCAAGATAATGGCAGGAACACCTTCCGGAAAGGAAATGTTCGATGAGTTTGACCGCAACACCGCTGCATATCGTAACTCCAATCACGCTGGAAGGGTCGGTGATCCGCCTCGAACCGATTCGCCGCGAGCATGCAGTAATCTTCTGGCGCGCGGCCAAGAACGATCTAGACAACATCTTTCAGTGGATCCCTTACCGAATGAAAACCTCCGAAGATTTCGAAACTCTGATCGAGAAAGCGTTCGGCGAGCAGGAGCGCGGCGAGTCGGTAGTATTTGCGACGATCGAGCGCAAATCGGGACAAGTTATCGGCAGCACTCGCTTCATGAACATCGATAGCATTAATCGCCGGGTGGAGATCGGATCCACGTGGATCACTCCGGCATGGCAACGCACCGCAGTTAACACGGAAGCAAAATTTCTCATGCTGCGCCACGCCTTCGAAGTCTGGAAGTGCATTCGTGTCGAAGTGAAGACCGATGCACTGAATCAGAGATCCCGTAATGCCATCCTCCGCATCGGCGCGAAAGAAGAAGGCATTCTGCGCAAGCATCTGATCACATGGACGGGCCGCGTACGCGATACCGTCTACTTCAGCATCCTGGATACGGAGTGGCCGGAGGTGAAGGCGAGGTTAGAGGCCAAGCTCGCGGCCGGCTGACCCAAGGAGAGCACGCCGGCGGTTCCTTACTCACAGAACACTTTGACTTTTACCTTTGTGGCATGGTCCTTCTGATCGACATCAACACTCAAGTCACTAAGTTGGTCGATCAACTCTTCCAGGTTTTCAGGCTTTATTTGGCTCAGATCAAACGGAATGCCTTTTTCGTGGATCGCAACGTTCGCCCGATGGAGCGCTTGCGGGGGAATCAGACCAGCTAGTTTCACTCCGGCCCGCAGCAATTGCATGGGCACCCTGACGTTGACTTTGGTCGGGCCTTCATGCCCGTCATCTTCCGAGTCGACCTGGACTCGAAGATATTTGGGCCGCGCCTTGGTTCCCGAGTCGGAAACGTCCTGCTGGGACGAACCCGAGGGCCGTTCCTCGAGTGCCGAGATCAGTCGTTCCGCTTCGTCTGCGCTGATCTTTCCTTCGGACAGCATCTGCAAAATTTGACGGCGATGTTCATTCATATTGGACTCCTAGAAAACGCAAATCGAGATTCCAGCACTCCGGTGTTCGATCTCTACTTCGGTATCATTCAGCGCGCGCAGAATTTGCCAGCCAACGGAAAACGCACCGAAGGGGTCTATGCGGCAAGCCAGGCAGCCGACAAAAATCAGCGGCGAAAACAATGCCGCCAGGGGCACGATCACCAACCACAACAGGATCAGTGGAACCCATATCCGAAGTGTGCGGCTTTCCCGGCCGCGCAAACTGACAACCGCCACCAGTGGAATCATTTCAGCCGCTCCATCTCCCGGATCGCATCCTCCGCCGTAGTCTCTCCCCGTTGCAGGCGTTCCAGAATCTCGCTCTTCGACGGATTCGGATTCGTCTCCACGAATTCAAGGCTATCGGCGATCCGAGTCAGCCGCGACTTGATGGTCGGGTAGCTGACCCCAAAAATCCGTTCCATTTCTTTAATCGAGCCGTGAGAACGGACGAAAGCCGTGATAAAAATCTGATCTTCCAACTCCAGACGGGCCAGCTGAGGGAGCTCAAAGCTTCCCTCAATAGCAATGTCCTTCTCCGCAATTCGGACGCGCTCCACCACCATCCGCTGCCCTCGGCTGAGCTGTGTCAGCTCTTGCCAGTCCGTCAAAGATTTCTTAGTTTCGCTCATGATTTAATAAATTTAATTAATATTTATATTAAGTAAATAAATTTGTCAAGCATAATCTATGGCATTTATAAACAAATTACAACAAGTTGGCTCTCCGCCACCGACGGGTCGGGCGGCATCGGGAAGGCCGGTTTGAGGCTGCGGCCCTGCCTCCATCATCTAACTGGTTGACTTCCCGTTCTGCGGAACCTAGTCTGGAAGCAGCTCTTTGAGTATGGTCCATCCCACCAGTGGGGGCGTCACGGCTTCGACGGAGATGCTTGCGGCCAAGAGGCATGCCGGGGTGCACACACCCGTAATCGCGTGCAAAATGATAATTGCCAATCAACAAATGGCATACGCAGCCTAATTAGTTAGGCAGCCGTTTTCCACAGCTTCGCCCTTGGGCTGTGAGCGAACGTCACACAGAGGGCTGCTCTTCTCCGCTACGTCTGGGCGGGGAGGTTAAGATCTCAGGCTAGCGGCTAGCGTTTCT
>PLUI01000164.1 GCA_003164855.1 Acidobacteriaceae bacterium | reverse complement strand
GCTTACGTTCCCATCCCATCCAGAGTCTTTCTCGCGGGTTGTAAACGCGATGGCGATGGAAGAGAAAGAACGACCCGGTGCCTTGTCCCGCATATTTCTCGTTTAGCTTGGCTATTAGCTCCGAAGCCAGATCGANNTGATTTCCCAGATAGCGGACCTCCAAATCTTCAGCGAGCTTGCGGACTTGTTTTTCATTCAGAAGCACGGCGGGAACTGCCACCAGGGTGACGCAGTCGTTCGGGATTCCCTCCGAGAAATCCAGCTTGGGCAGGGTTTGCGCAGGTAACAGTAGCGTAGCCAGATAATTCATGATCTGGACGGCGCTCTGCGAACCGGGCAACAGAACAGCTAAAATCGAAAGTAAGACCAACCATAAAGAAGTAGTTGGCGGGGTCAAGAGAAGAACAACACCGGAGACAATCGCGAAAGTCAGGGCGGCGATACCAGGTAGATAGAACTCGTCCGGATGCTGGAGTAGAAAAGTTCGGAAGCGTTGGGCAATCGTAGGGTGGAATCCGACTCTTTCCTGCAGGACGGATCGCCCTTCGGCCACCAAGTACAATCCCACGTGCGAATCACGCCGAGTCAAACGCGGATCTTCATGCGCTTGCCGCTGTGCCTGACGGGCCAGGGCGAGCACTTCGCTGGCAACCTTCATTTCCGAGCAATCGCTGCGGTCCGCAATATTCACGAGTTTCTGACGGTAGAGATCCCGGGTCTCGTAGTCCATACGAGCGTAAGCTCCCGCCGGGTCGTCGCGCAGAATGCGGTCGAACAGGATCAACGGTTCGATAATAACTTTCCAGGAAACCTGTCTAATGTCCTGTAAGCTGCGGACCGCGTGGTCGACGGGATACGATCCGGAGGGATTCTCCAGCGACCGGCGGCCCAGCTCGGCAATGTGCTCCAGCAGCGCAAGCTTCATGACCGGGATCAGCATCCACAGCTCAGCCATCTTTAGCACCGTGACTTGCTGGAAGGCTTCGATGTAAGAGGTGAAACTTGCTTGACTGAACTGGTAGCCGCTCGCGGTGAGATACTCCACGGCCAATGGCGCTATTCTTGGAATGATCGTGCCATCGCTGGTGCGAACCTGGGGAAGTTTGTGAGGAGCGTGGAAGGTTCCACAGGTTTCTTGCAGCTCTCCGGCAATCAGGTAAATATTTTCCTGGATAGGCCGGAGATCATCTGGCAAAGGTTTGGCTTCACGACGCTCCAGCGACGCTAACACTGGCCGGATGGCTCGGTGAAGGGCTTCACAGCGATCGCGGAAATTGCGCGATTCCTGCTTTCCGGGCACCCATGCCAAGTTGCGGGCGAGGTCGGTGGCGCTCAGGCTTAATGTGTCGGGCCCAGGTTCCATATCCTTCGAGATTGCACGCAGGGTTTTCGGCTCCGCAGTAACGAGTTCCAGGTGACCACTTTGTGGTGTCATAGCTTATCTTTGTATGTAACTCGCGTACGCAACCCGCGTATCTGCGACTCGCGTATTCGTAACTCGTCTAGCGATAGCTCGAGGCCTGCATTTCGAACATCTCCGCGTAACGACCACCCAGACTTGCCAGTTGATCGTGAGTTCCTTCCTCTGCAATCCTGCCATTCTCCAGGACTAGGATGCGGTCAGCCGAACGTACGGTTGAGAACCGGTGTGAAATAAAAAGCGCCATCTTTCCGGCGGTAAGCTCCGCGAAGCGGTGGAAGACTTCAAATTCGCTGCGCGCGTCCAGCGCGGCGGTGGGTTCGTCCAGAATCAGCAACTGCGCGTCCCGCAGGTAAGCCCTGGCCAGGGCAACTTTTTGCCACTCGCCTCCGGAAAGGTCCACACCCTGTTCAAAGCGCCGGCCCAACATTTGGTCGTAACCCAGGGACAGTCGTCCTATTGTATGGTCCGCCATGCTTTTCTGCGCCGCGCTCTTCACCAAGTCCAGGTTGTTAATTTCCTCAATGCGGCCAATGGCAATGTTTTCCCGAGCCGTCATTTCATAGCGCATGAAGTCCTGGAAGATGACTCCAATTTCGCGATGAAGATCTTCCAGATCGTAGTCGCGTAAGTCCACCCCATCCAATAGAATTTGACCTTCGGTCGGGTCGTAGAGCCGGGTGATCAATTTTACGATGGTCGTCTTGCCCTGTCCGTTCTCGCCAATCAAGGCCAGCCGCTCATTGGTATGGAGCTGGAAATTAATCTGGTCGAGAACCCGCCGAGGATTTCCCGGATAACTGAAAGAGACGTTCCTGAATTCAACGCCGCGGACGATAGGCTTCGGAGTCCGCAGGGCATTGGGCTTGGACTGGATCGTCGGTTTCATTTCGAAAAACGCCAGCAGATCGGTAAGGAACAGTGCCTGGTCACCAATACCGGCAAAGGTAGAGAAGATTTGCTCAATATTACTGCTCGCCTGCTGAATGGCTCCGGCCAGAAGGGTCAGGGTGCCGATGCTGAGTGCGCCGGCAACGGTGCGCCAGATCACGAACACATACGCCGAATAGTAGCCCATGGTTCCAATCGTCGACAGCAGGGCGCCAGCAATCAGCTTGCGCCGAGAGAGGGTTACATTCTCCGCATAGATCTGATCGGAGATACGGGTGAATCGCTCCCGCAAGAAATCCTTCAGTCCGAAGAGTTTCAGTTCCTTGGCGGCTTCTTTGCTTCCGCCCAGTATCCGCAGGTAATCCAATTGCCGCCGCATCGGAGTCTGACGGAAATTCTTCGCGTATCCCAGGAAGGCAAAATGGCTTTCGCCCAGGAAAGCCGGAACGACACCGGCAACCAGCAGCAACATCAGCCACGGAGAGAACACCATGATGGTGACTGAGAGGGTTATGGTGGTGATCGCCTGTTGCACCAGCCGTCCGATCTGTTGAATCATCACCAGCCGGTCGGTGGCCTGCACACGAGCCCGTTCCAGACGATCATAAAAAACCGGATCCTCATAGGCGATCAGATCCAGGCTAGCCGCGTGGTTCATCACGCGGATGCTGACATGCCGAGTGTACTTATCACCCAGCAGCGAATCCGAGTAGTCGATCGTGCGGAGGAGAATGCTGTTTAGTACCGCCAGCGAGAATTCTGCGACCACCAACCACCAGAATCCACGAGGCACCGACTGGTGAGTCGAGACCGCGTGCACGATGCCATCAATAATCAGCTTCGTAATCCACAGAAGCCCGACTGGAAAAAGAGATGAGAAGAGCCGCGATACTAGGCCAAAAATCACGACTCCGGGGCCGGAGTCCCACACGATTTTCAAAACAGCGGGAACATTACGGAGCGCGGAGATGCGTTCCTGCCATCCTCCCCAGAAATTTTGGCGTTCCGTCATGCGTGCTTGCTGCTGTCGTTAAGCGGATTTCCGTTGCCAGACGGACGAAGTCGCAAGAAATTGTGCCTTGGAGTATGACAGTCTCGCCCCCAGGAACGCAACGGCCCACACAGAAGATGCCAAAACCGCACGCAGGGTTTGTCCATTACGCTTTATGACCGTCAGAATGTGTGATTTAGCGATACTAGGGCGGATGTTGGTAGATATACCTTTCCGCCAACCTCCGGGCGAGCCCGGTCAACCAATAGAAGTGCAATCTTCAGCAATCACATTCTCTCGTATGGCCGGAAGCGTTCTGTTGCTGATCGTGGCGGCATTCCTCAATGTAGGCCGCGCGCAAACGGCTCAGCCGACTAACAAGTCGGAAAATCGCAATGCCAGCCAGAATTCTGACCGCGGGAAATACATAGTGGAAGACATCGCTATTTGCGGCCAGTGTCACACGCCGCGCGATAGCCATGGTGCTCCAGACCGTAGCAGATGGTTAGAAGGTGCGCCGGTTTGGCTGAAATCCGCCGAACCGGTTGAAAATTGGCCGCTCCAAGCCCCGAGGATTGCGGGAGCCTTACCGGGGACGGACGCGGAAATGGTGACGTTGTTGACGACAGGAATTTGGCGTGGCGGTTATCTACGACCGCCTATGCCACAGTTTCGAATGAGCCAGCAAGATGCGGCCGCGGTAATCGTGTACCTGAAAGCGGTGAAGCCGGAGCCGAAGTGAGTTACTGGTTGGCGCGCGGCTCGCGGAAAACTTCTTGATGAGTGATCGTCCATGCGACACAGGCGACGGGGATCGACAAGATAAATAACCACGCGAACTTGGAGGCCAACCGACACGGTTGAAATTGGGTGCTCGGCGAAGCTTGGGAGTGGCTCAAGAAATGGTCTTGACCTGCCCATAATTGAGCAGGCTTACCATGAGGACGCCGCCACAAATATTTCCCAGGGTCGCAGGAATTAGCCAGCGAAAATAGTCCGCGAGCGGGATCGAGCCGGTCACAACCGCGGAGAGAATCTCTGCGCTACCGGCAATGCAGTGGGCAAAGTGTCCGATGCCGACGACGAATGTCAGCAGGTAAACCATGGTTAGTTGGCCGATCGTCCAGTGACTGGCGGTAACCGTCCAGGCAACCAAGGCGATCATCCATCCTCCGATAATGCCACTCCAGAAAAAGTAGGAGGCCGATCCTAAGGCTGCTTCCTGGCCAAGTTGTATCAATTGAGAGAGTATGTCGGGTCGTAGCGCCGGAGATTTTGCCGCTAACAAGGCAAATAAGAGAGCTCCGAAAACATTCGCTGCGAAAACGACTCCCCATAGCCGCAAAGTCTTGACCACGTGGCGGCGCTCGTCCAGCACAAGGACCACGGGGTACAGGGTGTTTTCCGTGAAAAGTTGGGCTCGGCCGATGATGACCGCGATGAAACCGATCGGATAAAGTAAATAAGGAGCAATGTGCTGGCCCTCGTGGCCTAAGATTGCCCTCATGGACGCGACTGCAAGTCCAGTGAGGCCCATGGTGAGACCGCCAGCGACCCCTGAGAAGGCTAACTTCTGATTAGACCGGCGAAGTTCGTCGCGCGCGTTCTCGCTCGCGGCCTGGAAGATCTCTACAGCAGTAAGCCTGCGGGTTTCCGGCGCGGGCTCTTCCGAATGGCCGCTTTTTCGAGGGACTTTAATGTCGGTCGTCGCCAAGTCACGCTCCAGGTCTTGCATGAGAGACCGAGTCATCGCCTTTTGAGCAATGGGTTCCAACTACATTGAGTGACGCGATGACTCGATACGAGATCAGCGGTTTGATGCCAAAGGCACGGTGGGCGAGAGAAATAACTGCAGGCATCCACCATTTCTTGCGAGCGTCCCGAGCAGGTTAAGGCAAAGCCCAAAACGGAACGGCTGGAGCCGTCAGACTTTCGATGGGAAAATAAGTACCAACAACTGCACCTGACGTGTGGCTAGGCAGCCGCCGCTTGCAGTTGCGGGCAACTCTGCAGAGCTCGCAGGGCATACAGGGCGTCATCCAGGGCCTGGTCTTCTTCGATGGTATCGTTGCCCGCGGAGAAGAGCTCCCGCGCCCGCGCCACAATGGCTTGCTCGGCATCAGCGATTCGCGCCGGTATCCGGGCTCTGTCCGTTTCGAAAAGTGCAGCAGTGTAAAGCTCGCGCCAGCTTCCCAAGCTAAGGTGGGAGGAGGTTGCGGTCGTCATAAGTGCCTCAGTTGCAGGGGGGTAAACTGCTAGTAGTTTAAGGTTTTTGAGAAAATATATTCAGGTCCGGTAGTACGTCCATACGGCCAATCCTGTAGGTCCGGGGCACACCGGCTGCCTTTTATCGAGCTTGCAGGTAGAGGCAACAGGAAAATCCGCGAGGGCGTCGGCTATGCGAACTGTCAGGTTGGTATCGCGCGCTCCTGCATATCCAAAACTTCTCCTATATAAACGCTTCGATACGCTTCGGAACAGCGGCAGCCAGGAAGCAGAATATGAGTGTCCCGCCACACCTCAGATTCGGCTAGTCGTGTTGGGCTCTTAGTTTATTTGCAAGCTTCCTTATCTCTTTTTCCCGCTCGATATTCACGACTCCTCTTGAATCGTCGTAGAGGCTGTCGCGCAGAAGAGTCGCAAGGCGAGATTTGAGCCTTGCCCGTTCTACAAGAGGTGAGGGGACCCGAATGGTGACCGGTAATTGTTGTTGTGAACATGTCAGTGAATTCCCGACGAAGCTGGCCTGAATATCGCTGGCCTGAATATCAAGGTCCGATGCTTTCGACATTTGGCCCATGGCTTGAGCGCTATTGAAGGCAAAGGCCAGGGCGACGGCAAGCAGCGCGAAGTTGTATTTGTTTTGCACATCTCTACCTCTTTCGTGCTGGAATCAATTCCTACGATTCCAACGTGCGAAGCGGGAGATGATACGTTTCCGGCGGATGGTTGCTCAGTACGGCAATCTAGTGTGCCCTGTACTGCTTCCGCGGTACGCTCCTCTACGCCTTAGAAGGTCTACGGCAGTGCGGCTGCGCTGCCGATCTTGACCATCCGTTAAACCTTGTTTTGCAACTAACGAAACATAAACAGAGCCGCCGACCCGGGGCAAATTCTAAATATGAGGGAGATCCATGACTAAAAACTCGTTGAGAGAGCTTTACATCGAAGAATTGAAAGATTTATTTAGCGCCGAAAATCAGCTGACTAAGGCGCTGCCGAAGATGACGAAGGCAGCATCGTCCGATGAATTGCGTCAAGGCTTCGAGAGGCACCTGGAGCAAACCCGAGGGCACGTCGAGCGCCTGCAACAAATCTTCGAAATGCTGGGTGAGAAAGGCACCGGCAAGAAGTGTTTAGGGATGGAAGGCCTAGTGAAAGAGGGTGCCGAGACTATCGGCGATGATTTCGAGGACGCTGTGATGGATGCTGCGCTGATCTCGGCGGCGCAACGCGTAGAGCATTATGAAATCGCCGGCTACGGCACGGTGATGGCTTACGCGGAGCTTCTGGGCGAGTCGGAGCAAGCGTCTCTGCTCCGAGAAACCTTGCAGGAAGAAAAGGAAACCAACGAGAAGCTCACCGAATTGGCCAAAGCAATCAATGTCGAAGCTCAGCAAGGAGATTTCGAGGGCGGGGAAGAGGAACCACGGAAGGAAAGACGGAAGACGCGCAAAGCCGCTTAATCGGCGTCGGACGAGGGATCGCGGGGAGTCAACTGCCAGGCTCTCCGCGTTTTTCTTGGCGTATGGCCTACGGTGCGAGGTGGCCCATGTTTCTGCCTGACTGAAGCTGGAATTTGGAGAAATTCCACGAGACAGTGGTGAGCCGATTACTCCAGGTTCAAGGTCATCTCTCCGCGCTTATCAAAGGAAATCCGTAGCAGCTTTTCATTCCCGCTGGCGAAATCCCCGGTCACGATCTGGTCTGAGGAATTCGTACCAGAGGTGACTTGCACGCGAAAACGATGCTTTCCAGGCGTGATTTGCATAGCATGGATTTCATGACCTTGAACATGATGGAACACGACCAGACGTTTCTTGTCCGTGCCTTCCAGAGTGCGGGTATAGCTCAGGCGGCCATCGACCCATATCGACAGATGTGCCTCGGTGAATTTGTGATCCACTTCAATATCGAGGGTGGCGGCAGGTCCTGGAGAGGCTATTGCCGCGGAACTTTGGACGGGCTGAGTCGGCGACACTGGCGGGGACTTCCTGGTCTTCGTCTTCTTAGCGGCAAGCTTCGAGGGCGTGGCTGATGGAACGTTTGTACTGGAGACAGCCGTAGGCACGTCCGGAGCGGTCTTGACCGTCGCTTCCTCCCCCGAGAGTGGCAAGGGCGCTGCCATGCTTTTTGCCGTGCCTCTCAGAGCTGGCGGTCCCTTGTGCCAAACTACGTGACTGACCCGAAGACCAAAAAGTAGAAGTCCCACCCCAAACAAAGTGCCGGCAAAATACTTTGTTACTCTTTTGTCCAATATTCTTTCCGCCGCGCTTATGGGACCGAATTTAGTGCGCTGGGTTGAGCGAAGTCTAACTGCCGTGCCGCGCTGCAATGCTGATGATGACTTATCTTTTTCGCTGGGGATCGGGTCTATGCCGCCGTTTAAAGAACCTGGCTGTTTCGCTTTACTCCAGAGCTCGCGGCCTTCCAGCAAATCCTGGATGTCCAAGGCCATTTCCATGCCCCGCTGATAGCGCTGTGCGGGATCTTTTGCCATGGCTCTGGAAATGATGTAGTCAAGAGCCAGAGGCAGCTCAGTCTCCAGAACGGTTGCGGGGATAGGATCGCGGTTCACTACTTTGTAGGAAACCGTGAGCGCACTATTTCCCTGAAATGGCCTGTACCCGGTCAGGATCGTATACAGAACCACGCCTAGTGAGAACAAATCCGACCGTCCATCCACAGAGTCGCCGTTTAATTGCTCGGGCGACATATAGGCAGGAGTTCCCAGAGCCCGGCCCGACAGAGTGTGATTGGCAAGATTGAGTTTGGCCACGCCGAAATCGGCAATCTTGGCATGACCTTCTTCGGTTAACAGAATGTTGGCGGGTTTTAGATCGCGGTGAACTACGCCCTGACCATGGGCGCAATCGAGCGCCTCCGCCAGTTCGTGCGTCAGCTGGAGTGCGGTTTCCAGCGGCAATTTCCGGTCTTCCCCGGATAACAGTTTGTCCAGCGACTGGCCTCCCACAAACTCCATCACGATGTAAGGGGCGCGCGTCTCCGGTTCCTCACCGACGTCGAAGATGGTGACGATTCCTGGATGCGACAGGCGGCCTGCAGCTTCCGCTTCCCGGTAGAAGCGGTCGCGATACTCTTTCTCCTCTTCCGGCGGTTGCCCCGCCAACGAGATGGTTTTTACCGCCACGACACGGTTGATCTTGGGATCGCGAGCCTTGTACACCACCCCCATGGCTCCTCGTCCCAGCTCCGCCAGGATCTCGTATCGCCCAAATCGTTCGCTTCTGCGTTCATCCATAGGTGACATTTGCGGCTTCAAGTTTCACTGCAAAGTCATGTGGTTACAGGACTAAGAGTTCGAAATTCTTTCGACTAAGCTGTGCGGAATGGCAAGCTCCGCCTGCGTGAGCGATCGCGGGAGAGCGCAGCCCTGGGTCATATTGTCCACCGGCAGCTTTAGGACCTCCAAGTTACCGACGTGTTTCGGCCTGGGGTTGTGTTCCCAGAGCAGTTTCGCCCCAGGATTGTCGGTGGAAGTCTAAAATCGCCGTGAAAAGGCGGAGATTCGGCTCTAAATACGAATGCGAACCCGGTTGCCCGGGTCCGCATGTTTATTGTCGAGATGGGTGAAGGAAGGAAAAATTAAGGGCATATCTGCCGGTATGCCCTTATTGAGTCCCTCATTGGTAGGTGAAAGTTAGCTCATCAAGGTATATATCGTAGGACTGTTGCTTGTAGTTGCCGTCCTGCTGATAGTTAATAGTCACGCCATACCATCCTGGGTAAGAGGCAGGGTCGAAGGTCCAATTCAAGGTGCTCGTCACTCCATTCAGCGTGATCGATTCGTACAACAACTGATTGCTCGATGTCCGCTCCACTTTGAGGGTGACGTGGTTCCACGCGTTGCTGTTTGGGTAACACGCGATGCCGGTGGCGGTCCACTTGGCAGCCACAGGGTTCCAAACATCCCATTCGTTCCCGCCGGCGATACGGCACTCGTGACCCCAGACGAAGCCCAAGTTGTCGAAGAACTGATTGATGTCGAACTCCTCGGCCTGTGAAAGCGCCAGGTCAGTTCCGTAAAAGTACACATCGTAGGTGAAGTCGTGGAGTGTGGGAACCAGGGTGTGGCCCGTATCGGGCAAGCCTTGGGAGGAATCGGTTCCGATCAAGTGATTGTTATATAGTGTGTCGGAATAAACAGCCGTTCCTCCGAGATTCACTTCCATGGCTTTGTCATCCATGGAGGGCGACTTCACGTTCTGCGCCATCCAGAAGGAGATGCCGTCGCACGGCGAAGGCGAACAGTCGACGAAGTTTGGCGGTCCCTGGCCGTACCCCGCCCATCCGCCGCTGGCCTGAAGGCTGGAGAACGAACTTCCGCTACTCCCGCTTCCGCTGACGGTGATTTTCACCGGGGTGGTGGCTGCGCCGCCGCACTTGTCCCACTCTTCGACAACTGTGTTATAGGTTCCGGGGCTTAGCGTCAGGTTGTAATTCATGCTGGCGCCGTTTACCTNNCGTAGGCCAACTGGCCGGGCGAAGGGTAGATTCCCATGGACGCGACGCCTTGGGGACAGGAAGTGGTCGCGGTGGCGGTGAAATTAACCGGCGAAGTGACGGTGCTATTGTTGGCGGGCGAGGTCACATGAACGCCAGTCGATCCTGACCCATCCACCGTTACAGTGACCGGAGTCGTAGACGCTCCTCCGCAGTTGTCCCACTCTTCGACAACGGTGTCATAGGTACCCTCGCTAAGACTCAAGCTGGTATTCATCGAGTCGCCATTGACGACGTAGGCCAAAACGCCGGGGGCGGTGTAGATTCCCATGGAGCCTACACCCTTGTTGCACGAAGTCGTAGCCGAAGCCACATAAGGAACGGATCCTTGGTAGGTCGAATTGTTGGCGGGTGTGGTGACGGTCACTCCGGCAAAAGCGGCGGAGGTGCAGAGGGTCAACAGACACACGATCAGCAATGCAGACTTTGGCATGCTATACTTCTCCAATTATTTTATTGGCTTCCGGTGTTCTGAACTGCAACGAGAAACTGCAACCCACGCGTGAGCGGGCGCGTTAAAGGGTTAGAAGAAGTGGCTTGATCGAAGGCGGTTTCTAAGAATCCTTAGCGTCTAAATTCGACCTAAAGACCCGGCCAGAAACCAATCCCGAAACTGCACAGACCATACCAGAAACACTGTATTCCCTCCAAGCGAAAAATGTGAGCGCGATACTCGAAAGTACTACGCTCTCGAGAGTGCAGATGTCGGTAAGGATCCAGGACCGCCACAGACTGATTGCGCGCTTTCAGCAGCCCGTCCCTGTAGGCCTTTCGGCCTATTCAGCATACAGGGACCACTGTATGTACTCGCGTATCCTCTATCGGCATCATGTATGCGGGGAAGAATGTAAATGCCACTTGCCGGGACTGGCTGGGGCATTCCGGGGACTATACATGAACGGCACGACCATCCACCGCGCAGAGTTCGCCCAGACACCTGTAAATAAAGGCTCGTGGTCTCATCACGGCAATCATCAGCACGGTGTCCAGTTTTATTCGCAGGACAAGTTCCTGCTCGAGGAATTAAGCGAATACATCGGGAATGCGCTGCGGGCGGGCGACGCCGCCATCGTGGTCGCAACCGAGCAGCATCGTAACGCTCTTCTCCAATGGCTCACGGCGCGAGGTCTGGACGTTGCCGGCTTGATTGAGCGTGGTCAATTTGCGGCTATGGATGCGCAAACCGTTCTGGACGCCTTCATGCTGGAAGGCTCCCCCAACGAAGAGCGGTTTAATCGCATAATCGGAGGGATTATTGCAAAAGCCATTGCCTCCGCGAACGGCGACTCCGCACGCAGTGAGCGCCCCCGGGTGGCCATATTTGGAGAGATGGTTGCACTATTGTGGGCGGAGGGAAAAGCCGAGGCTGCGATCCGTCTGGAACAACTGTGGAATGGCCTGGCCCCGGTCGAGTCTTTCTCATTGTTCTGCGCCTATCCCATGAGCTGTTTCGAGCGCGAGGAAGATGCGGGTCTGTTCCTGAAAGTCTGCAATGAACATTCTGCCGTCATTCCGACGGAAAGTTACATGGGTCTGGCCAGCGAGGATGAGCGCCTGCGCACCATCTCGCAATTGCAGCAGAAGGCAAAGGCTCTGGAGACCGAAGTAACGGAGCACAAGCGGTTACGCCAGGAACTCGAACTGCATGTGCAAGCGCGAACTGCCGAACTCCAAAGCAAGAATGCCCAACTCATGGATGAGGTCAAAAGGCGCGAAAATGCCGAAACCAGCCTGCGCACGCTGACCAGCCAATTGATGCTGATAAGGGATGAGGAGCGCCGCCGTGTGGCGCATGAACTGCATGAAAGCACCGCGCAGGTTCTGGCCACTTTGTCCATGAACCTGAGCGTGCTTGGAGACGGAGATCGAAGCATCAATGCACATCAGTCAAAGCTGATCGCCGAGAGTGGGGCATTGGTGGACAGCCTGCTTGGAGAAGTCCGTCAGCTTTCGCACTTGTTGCATCCGCCCACGCTGGACGAAATGGGACTGCCTTCCGCCGTTCAATGGTACACGGAGCAATTTTCAAAGCGCACTGATATCAAGGTCACACTCCAAATTCCCAAGGATTTCGGGCGGCTTTCGCGCGAGAAGGAGATAGCCGTGTTCCGCGTGGTTCAGGAATCTCTCGCGAATGTGCATCAGCATTCGGGAAGCGCTACCGCCACTGTGCGAATCACCAAGTCCGCGGGCCACATTTGTGTGCAGGTGAGCGATTTGGGAAAAGGAATTTCCGCGAGTCCTTCAATCGCTGCACCCGGGGTGGGAATCAATGGAATGCGGGAGAGAGTCCGTCAGCTCGGCGGAGTTCTGAGCATCCACTCAAACGGCCGCGGCACCCTGGTGACCGCGGATCTGCCGATCGAGTAAGCGCCAAAAGCTCACACGTTTACTGCCGGAGTGGTTTCATCGCTGGATTCGTCGTGCTCCTGGCAGACCTCCAGCCATCGAGTCAATAAATCCAGAACCTCGCCAGGAGGTTTCAGCCATAGCTGCGCTGCCGTCGGCCGCCACACTGGACGCACCAGTATGCTCAGGCCCAGACCATTGATGGCCTGAAAGGCGTCCTCGTCCGTAGTGTCATCTCCCAGATAAGCCGCAGGCGTGTCTGCATCCATTTCATTGAGAAGGATGCGGACGGCGGCGCCTTTGTTGGCTTTCTTGCTGCGAATCTCCACGCCACAATCGAACGGCAGCAGATCCAGTCCGGATTGCTTCGCAATGCTCGTCCAGCCCAGCATTACTCGCCGATGGATGTCTTCCGCTTCGGTTACATTCAGACCCCGCCAGTGCACTGCAATGCTGCCTGCCTTGTATTCGGCCGTTTGCTCGAGTTGTTGAGAAACCAGCCAATCGTCTGCCAGAGCTAGCGCCTGCAGCGTGGGTTCATCCAATTCCAAAACTTTAATGCTGCCGTCGGTCTTCACGCGCTGCAATCCGTGAAGTCCCCAAACCTCGAGATGAGGCTCAATCGCGAGGAGCGGAATCAGTTCAGTCGCGTCCCTTCCGGAAACGATCACGACCCGCGTTTTTCCAACCTCAAGGATTTCCTGCAAGACCGACGTCATACCGGGATAGGGGAAAGCTTTCTCACGGTCCTTCTGAAAGGGCGCAAGAGTTCCGTCGAAATCAAGCATCAGCAGCGACCGTGGCGCCCAGGCCACAGTGCGTAGAAAAGACTCAATTGCGGGGTCCGAAGATGAAGATTGCTTGCTGATTCTGTCCTCGCGCCGCCTCATACGGCTGTTACGTTGCCGCGAATTTCTTGCGGCCGGCCCGCGCCACGGAGATCCACGCCATCGAGCCTGAGTTCGCAGAGTTCCGTGATCAGATTCCCGGCCCAACGGTGTATGTTGTTTTCCCTTATGATTCTGCGCATGCGGTGCACTCGCATTTGTTTTTCTTCGGGATCCATTTCCAACGCGACGCGAATGGCTTCAGCAGTCTGGTCGATGTCGTAAGGATTCACCAGTAGAGCGTCCCGCAATTCGCGCGCGGCTCCGGTGAACTGGCTCAGAATCAGCACGCCCCGTTCGTCGCGCCGAGCCGCCAGAAATTCCTTGGCTACAAGATTCATGCCGTCGTGCAACGAGGTTACCAGGCAAAGGTCCGCGGCCCGGTAGTAGCGGTCGATTTCAGCATGAGTATGTTGCCGATTCAGGAATAGGATCGGTTTCCACTTGCCCGATTGAAAGCGCCAGTTGATTCGTTCCGCTTCGGCTTCCAACTCTCCCATCAGGTCGTGGTAGCGCTTAATATGAGTGCGGCTGGGAGCGCCGATCTGCAGGAACGTGAACTGCCCCTGATACTTCGGATACTTTTCGAGAAATCGCTCGATCGCGCGAAAGCGCTCATGAATGCCTTTGGTGTAATCCACGCGGTCGACGCCCACTCCCACGAATGCTGTTTCTACTCCCAGGCTGTGCAGCAAGCCGGTCCGATCGAGGTAGTCGCTTCCATAGCTGTCGGGTTCAACCAGTTTATCGTCACTCAAGTCGACGCTGATAGGGAACGGCCGAACCAGCGTTCTGTGATTCTGCCGCGTGACCGAAAAGTGTTCCCAGTCGACGCGGGATTCCACCACCCGGTCCACGGTCTGCAGGAAGTTGTTGCAATGCGACTGGACATGGAAACCGATAAGATCGGCTCCCAGCAGGCCATCCACGAGTTGGCGCTGCCTCGGACAGATGCCGAAGGCTTCCGGATTTGGCCATGGAATGTGCCAGAAGATGGCCACCCGCGCGTCCGGTCTTTTTTCCTTCAGCAGGTGCGGAAGCAATGCGAAGTGGTAGTCCTGGACCAGCACCACAGGATTGTCCGTGTCCGCAATCTCCTCGAGCACCGCCGCCGCGAACTTGCGATTCACTTCTTGATAAAGCTGCCAGTCTCGCTCGCGAAAGATGGGGCGGGTGTGAGCAATGTGAGAAAGCGGCCAAAGGCCTTCGTTAGAAAATCCGTAATAGTAACCTTCCTCTTCTTCCTTGCTCAGCCATATTCTGCGCAGGGTATAGCGGGGATTTTCCGGAGGGACGCGCAGCCGATCATGCCCATCTACCACTTCTTTGTCGGCATCCCCGCTGCCATGTGCGATCCAGGTGCCGTCGCAGGCGGTAAGCACGGGTTCCAGAGCGGTAACCAATCCGCTGGGCGGAACCGTCACCTCGAGAGATTTGCCATCGCGCCGGTGGATATACGGCTCGCGATTTGACACTACAAACAGGCGGCCGCCATGCAGGCGCGTCTGAATCTGCACCGCCAGCCGCTCCGCCGTCCACATGGATTCCCCGGCGTCCCGCAAACGCGCCTCATTTTCGGCGGCACTTCTCGCCTGGCTCAGGCTTTCCGCCATCGTCACTACTTCCCAGGCCAGCGGTTTGAACAAATCCAAGTCTGGCATCTGCTGGCGTGACGAAATCCTTCCCATGCGAAGCGCGCGCATCCATTGTGCCGCTCGAGCGATGGGACCAGCGATGCTCCAGCGCACAATCAACAGCGTAATGAGGACGATGAAAAAGACCTGGACGAGGATACTGAGGAATGCTTCGCGCCAAGTGCGCAAGTTTTGCGCGCGAATGTAATCCACTTCGTGCACCACCGCAAGTCCGCCCAACACTTCATCGTCCTTGTGCAGGGGCAACGCAAAAATATGTATTCGGTATTTGTCCAACCGGCTAAAGGAACTCTGCGCGCGATTCTCCGTGATGGCGTGGGATACGTCGCCTGGAACGGTCCCCAGTAGGGGCTGCAATGCTGGAGTTATCGCGATCAACTTACCCTGCAGGTCGTAAACAGCAACCCCTAGCAGGTGTTCGCGGGTTCCAAAGCGCTGTATGGTTCGCTGTAATGCTCGTGAAGATTCTCCCCAGGATTTCTCCACATTCATTGCGAAGCTTTCACCGATCTCTTCCGAACTCCGTTCCAGTTGACTTCGAAGCAATCGTTTTTCCCGCAGCACCTCGTAGTAGGAAAAACCCAAAGACACCAGCGTAATACCGACAATCAGAGAAATAATGAGGCGGACACTCAATAGGCGCATGCTCTATCCTTCCCGCCGTAAAATCTATGGCATCCCTCATCTGGGCGAGGGAAAGACACAGTCAGGTCAGGGCCGGCTTAACGGTTCTATTCCATCCTGATCGTAAATAACCCAAAGCTTCCGTTGACATAAGGAAATCCCTGTAGATGCTAGGGAAAAACAGCGAGGCTTGCATATATGTCGGAAGTGCCTCGGGTTGGCCCCACGGCTCCAAGCGCCGCGGAAGCGTTGTGAAATCGGGGCTCGCCAGGGAGGCGCCGCCTACAGTAAAGACCCTAGAGTCATCTCGCAGTTTTTCGTGTTATCAATCATTACTTGGATCGGTAAGTCCCCCTTAAGTTGTGCCCACGGATATGGTTCGGATTGCCCTGATTTCGGTGGCGTCAGCGCCTGCAGTCAACCTGCGCAGAGCCGGAAGTCCGCCACAACCTACCTCTCACTTCAGGAGATCGTATGAAGAGAAATAGCCGAGACACGGCCACCGCCGTTGCCAACGGCGCATTTGACGAAAAGGAGAACAATAAGCACAAGAGCAACGGGGATTCTGTCGCCGTTGCCCAGCCCGCTCCGGCCGATCTCAGCGTGATTCTGGCCGGCCTGCAAACCATGCGGAATGGAGATTTTTCGGTGCGCCTTCCCGGCTCCTGGACGGGACTGGCCGGCAAGATTGCCGATACCTTTAATTCCATCGTCGCCGCCAATCAACAGATGGCGCAGGAATTGAAACGCGTCGGGCAGGTCGTAGGGAAAGAGGGAAGAACTCGCGAGCGCACCCGCTTCCATGAATCTCGAGGAGCGTGGGGCGATATGGAAGTGTCGGTCAACACCCTGGTCGAGGATTTACTTCGGCCCACCGCCGAAGTTACCCGCGCTATCGCCGCGGTCGCGCAGGGAAATCTGACTCAGACAGTTCGCCTGGACGTGGATGGGCGCCCGCTTGAAGGCGAATTCCTACGCTCCGCCAGCATCGTCAACACCATGATTCAACAGCTCGGCGTGTTCACCGCCGAGGTAACGCGTGTAGCGCGTGAAGTGGGTACGGACGGAAAACTTGGAGGCCAGGCGCAAGTTCCCGGCGTGGCTGGTACGTGGAAAGATCTCACGGACTCGGTCAACTCGATGGCCAGCAATCTCACCGGCCAAGTCCGAAACATCGCAGAAGTCGCAACCGCCGTCGCCAGCGGCGATCTCTCCCGCAAAATTACGGTCGATGTCCGCGGCGAAATTCTCCAGCTCAAAGAAGCCATCAACACCATGGTGGATCAGCTNNTGGCCGGAACCTGGAAAGATCTTACCGACTCCGTCAACGCCATGGCCGGTAACCTGACGGCTCAGGTAAGAAACATTGCCGAGGTAACCACGGCCGTGGCTCGCGGCGATTTGTCGCGCAAAATCACGGTCGACGTAAAGGGCGAAATTCTCGAACTCAAAGACACCATCAACA
>PLUI01000168.1 GCA_003164855.1 Acidobacteriaceae bacterium | reverse complement strand
TCAACGCCAAGGACGCCATGCCTCGCGGCGGCAAAATCCGCATCAGCACCGCCAGCGTCATCCTGGACGAGTCCTATCGCGCGGAGAATATTTTCATCAAACACGGTCCGTACGTCATGATCTCTGTCTCCGACACCGGACAGGGTATGGACCGCGAAACCCAGGCTCGCATCTTCGAGCCTTTCTTCACTACCAAAGAAAAAGGTAAAGGCACCGGCCTCGGACTGTCGACGGTTTACGGAATCATCAAGCAAAGCGGCGGCTATGTTTTCGTGCAGAGCGAGATCGGCCGCGGTACTGTGTTCACCATTTATTTTCCGCGCGTCGACGAACCGACGGAAGCTCTCGGCGCCGCTCCGGCAGCCCTGGTCGCCGCTGGCGGATCTGAAACCGTCCTGCTGGTCGAAGACGAAGAATCGGTTCGCCAGCTCATCCGCGAAACTCTCGAATCCCGCGGCTATCACGTCCTCGAAGCCGGCAACGGCCAAGCTGCCCTCGCACTTGCCGCCAGTCGCTCCGAAACCATTGACCTGGTCATAACCGACGTCGTCATGCCCGGCCTCAGCGGCCACGAACTCGTTCAACAACTTCTCAGTACCCGCCCCGCCACTAAAGTCCTCTACCTATCCGGCCACGCCGAGGAAACCGTCGCCAGTCCGCTCGCCCCCCATGGTCCCAAGGCCTTTCTGCAAAAGCCCTTCACCCTGCAAAACCTGTCCCGCAAAGTACGCGAAGTGTTAGGCCCGGCTGCCAACTAGTTTCGTCGGGTGTAAAATTCTCCCCGCAACCCGGTCCGCGTTCCCAACATCCAAGCAGGTGAATCTATACCCCCACTCCCGTCATCAGTACAATAAGAATTCTGGAGGAAAAAATCATGGCTCATGAACTACCGCCTCTACCTTACGACTATGCGGCGCTCGAACCCGTCATCGACAAGCAGACGATGACGCTTCACCATGACATGCACCACGGTGCGTACGTCAAGAATCTCAACGCGGCAATCGAAAAACATCCTGAACTTGCAGGGAAAAGTGCGGAAGATTTAATCCGCGACCTCAACGCTCTTCCCGATGACATCCGGGCCGCGGTCCGCAACAACGGCGGCGGCCACGTCAACCACACCATGTTCTGGAAGATCATGAAGCCCAAAGGCGGCGGCGATCCCACCGGCCCCATCGCTCAAGCCATCACCAAAACCTTCGGCACCTTCAAAGATTTCCAAACCAAATTCAACGACGCCGGCGTAAAACAATTCGGCTCGGGATGGGTCTGGCTAGCCAGCAAAGGCGGCGACGATCTGCACATCATGTCCACGCCCAATCAGGACAGCCCCATCTCGGTAGGCCACTTCCCAATCTTTGGCAACGACGTTTGGGAGCACGCCTATTATTTGAAATACAACAACCGCCGTCCGGAATATCTGACCGCCTGGTGGAACGTAATCAACTGGGACGAAGTAAACGCCCGCTACGAAGCCTTCAAGAGCGGCAAGCACGTCCAGGAACCAGCATTGGCCCGTTAGCAGAGTGGGTTGGCGTGTGTGCTGTCCTGCGAAGTAAAAAAGCCCCGCTTCTGGCGGGGCCTTTTTATTTTATAAATTGAAGCCTGCTGCAACCCTAAGCCGCCGCAGTCTCCACATGCGCATCCGGTTCCGCTTCGAATTCTTTCCTGCACTCATCCGAACAGAAGAAATATTTCTTCCCCGCAAAATGCGTATGGAATTCACCTCGGTTATCGTCCACCTTCATTCCGCAAACTGGATCCGTGGTCATTGATCCCTCCGTCTCGAGATTGGCTTTCGTCTTACCCATTCTTATTGCAACAATCTCTCCGTTCTTCATCATCCGCCGAACTCGCTGACTCGGTTATATTTCCGCTCCACAGGTTTTTCGCTCAGGAAATCCCCTATAAAATTCTTCCACGCCCCGTGCACCTTATACCCACCGCACACGCTGCGTGGAACATCTGAGTGGAAACCGGCTGAGCGGAACGTGCAATTCCATTTGCGGCAGAAGAATGGGAGTTGGCTGAATGGCGACTGCTGATTTCTAGACTGTCCGCTCGCGCACCGCTGTATTGGCCAGGCGATTGGCCTCGGCATTATCCTCGCGGGGAACGTGAGAGATGGAAAACTTGAGGGCGCGAGCCAGCTTGCGGCACGTCCAATGCAAGGAGTAGAGACGTGAACTGCGGCAGATGTACTCGCCGCGCATCTGGCGGACCACGACTTCGGAATCGGAATACACATGCAGAGCTTTGGCCTTCAGGGAGAGCGCGCACTGCAAGGCTTCCATCAACGCCACGTATTCCGCGACGTTGTTATCCTGATGGCCGATCCATTTGGCGATGCGGATGGGACCACTTTCGCAGCCATCGATGACCACCCCAATTCCGGAAGGACCCGGATTGCCCAGGGAGCCACCGTCCACATAAGCTACGAGTTCAGACATCAGTATTTCTTTTGTACTACTAGCAAGATGCGCCGATAACGTTTCCGCGTCAAGACGAATGTTTGGTACTTTCTCCAATTTTTCGCTTTCCGGGAAGTTGTGCAAGGCTTTGTGAATAACCAGTCCTAAATGGGAATAAGTATTCGTAAGGGTCGGCGATACAATACGTTGCATTTGACCTTATTCACAGGGTCAGGGTACTGCGTTGCACCAATAGTTTGCGTTGACATTTTTGGACGTTCTGTTAAGGTGGGTTCCGTCGACGGTTGAAAGGGACAGCGAAATAAAACTTGCTGACCCGAAGTAGACTGGGTGATCAGTCAGGCGGGGCAACCTGCAGGACAGCCAGACCTGAAAAAACCGACGGCTCTGCGAGGGGCAGTTGGGGTTTGGGACTGCGAAAGCAGTGATCGCATCAAGGGGCTGTGACGGTACATGCGTCCACGCTGTTGGCTCCCTCGCAGGAGGCGGCGGCTAGAGCATAACCAATGTCACGGCCCTTTCAATTTTTTCCCGCCTGATTTACTCCCGCCACCTTTCACGAAACCCCACGCTCCCGGGTCAACCGAGAATTAGCGCCACTGCCAGCGCGGCGAGGGCAAGTTTGATCAGCCATCCCAAGGCGTGTGAGGTCGCGATGGCGGGGCTGAGCTTTATCCAGAGGGAGTTCACGATGGTCAACGGTAGAGGTCCGATGAGCCAGATCGCCAGAGCCAAGTCTAAGGTTCCGCGGTAGGAGGCGAGATGCAGGCCGCCACAGACCAGAACAAAAACACCGCAGGTGAGAAACGGCAACACGCTGGACCACAGGATGGCTCTGTTTTCTCCCTGGCCTCCTGGGTATCGCCAGATCTCGGGATGCCGGTCGTAGCGTTTGTAAAGCCAGTCGCCCATGAATAGCCAGTCCGTCAGCGACGAGACGAAGCCACTGGCCAATACCGCCAACGCAATGCGACCCCAAGGCATATCGTTATCGTAGGGCGCGACTCTCACCCATCGGAGCAGCACAGGCTTCTGCTGGCGCCCGTCGCGCGTCAGTCTTCCGGGAGGATGAGCGGCCTGTTATGCGGCCAGATCTCCGGCGATGATTTCGTCCACGTAGCACCAGATCCAGGCTTCTCCGGGTTCGATCGAACGCATTACGGGATGCTTGCTGTGATGAAAGTGTTTGGTGGCGTGTTTGTTCTTGGACGAATCGCAGCAGCCCACAGTCCCGCAGACCATGCATAGACGTAGGTGAACCCAGGTGTCGCCCATTTTCACGCATTCTTCGCAGACATGTGTATCGGTGGTCTCGATTTTGATCTGATCCAGATGTTTGCATTTCGCGGACATTATCAACCTCCTAAATCAGTCTCCTAATCTCTCGTCAGAAACTTTAGACTTCAAAGTCGTTCGAGCTCCTTGCGACTCCAGTGCGCGAGGTTAGCTGCCGCCTCGTAAGTGCTCTGCAGGAAACTCAGCAGCGCTGCGCGCGGAGAATCGGACCGGCGCACATCATCGTACATCAGAAGAAATTCGTGCAGTTGCGGATGATAAAAAGCGGCCGCAGGCTGGACTGGTTGCTCCGCAAAGCCGACCGGCTCGGGCGCGGCGTAGGCGTAGAATGCAGGACCTTTTATTTCGCCGCCGCCAGGCCAGAACCCGGCGCTGATCACTTCATGTGAATAAGCCTCGCGGGTGACAGGATCGGCGCCCGCGCGCTCGGGAGCACGGCGTCCGGAGAAACGGGTGACGCAGAGGTCGAAGCTTCCCCAGAAAAAATGTACGGGACTGTCCTTGCCAATGAATCGTGAGCGGAACTCCGCGAAGACGGTTTCGCACAAAATCAATACCTGCCAAAAACGGTGAGTGTATTCCGGATCGTAAGAAACGTGTTGCGTGTCGGTTTCGAAGCGAACGGGGGTTGGCACTTCGACCGGCATAGTCCAGATTTTTACTTCGATGCCCAGCGAGTGCAAGGCGGACATGAATTCGGCGTAGAAATCGGCGACCGACTGCGGCTTCAGCGCCAGAGTCTTCGACGAACCCCAACTGGTCTGGATGATCAGCTCGTGCTCGATGAAGTCGAACTGAATTTCGAAGATGCCATCACCGTAAGGAATCGCCGACGTGGTAAGCCCACGGGCGTTGACGTAGAGGGCAACTTCCCACCAGTGATTGACACGAGGGCTTAACGCGAGCCGCACCTTGCCGACGATCTGCGTCCACATGTGGAGAGTGTCGTATGTATCCTGCCAGACTGCGAGGGGGAGTTCGGGCCCTGGGTTCTGATCGTTGTTGTAGGCACGTGCGGCCATGGAAACCTCGGCTTCGAATCAGGAAATAGTAACACCACTTGCATTTGATTTTGGGTGGCGCAGCTTTCCAGCGCTGCGATCACGGATGCGAAATGGCCGCGGGCTTTATAGCCGCTGTGGTCCTTTGCCGCGGCTATTTCTTCTTCGGCGGCAGATACTTCTTCTCAATCGAGGCCACGACCACGTAGTTCGGATCGACCATTTCATTGAGGTGAATCTTCGCCACCTTTGACAGCAGTTCGTAGGCATCGAGTTCGGAGAGGCCGTAGTCTTTGTGAATCCAATGTACGAGTTCGGTGAAGGCGATGCGCAGGGCATCGTCGAGCGGACGATAGGCCCCGACGGTCATGATAGCGTCGTCGTTTTCAAACTGCGGCCAGGTGATGGTGCGGCCTTTGATCACGCTCAATTGCACACGGGCTTTCAGTGGAACTTCGATGGCGGTGCCGGCGATTTCTCCGTCGCCCATGGCGGCGTGGCCGTCGCCAATATAGAAGAGGCCGCCCTTCACGTTCACCGGAAAATAAACCGTGTTGCCCACGCTGGCTTCGGGCGAATCCATGTTGCCGCCGAATTCGGCGGGGACCACCGAACTGCGCGCCTCACCCTCCGCCGGCGCTACGCCGATGCATCCGAAGAAAGGGCGCAGGGGAATCTTCACCGAGAAATCGGTGTCATGCGCGTTAAACGTGGCCGTGTTCGCGGCGTGATCGATGTGGTAGTACCAGATGCGCTCGGGCAGCGGCGGATGCAGCATGGGCGTGTAATTGGTTTCATTGAGCGCGCCAAATCCGGGAGCGAACGCGCCCACGCCGGTATCGCCATCGACATCGAGAGCAAGAATCTTGACGGCCAGTGTATCTCCAGGCTCGGCACCTTCGACGAAGAATGGTCCGGTCAGGGGATTGTCGCCTTTCACCATGCTGAGCGTGTCGCCCGGCTTCCTGAGCACGTTGCCGAAACAATCGAGCGTGTTGGTATCAAGAATGTCGCCCGATTTCAAATGAGCCACTGGCTCGGCTGTGGCGAACAGGTACTTCACGTTGGCGTTGGTGGCGGTGTAGTGGACGGTGTTCTGCGCGAGGGCAGAAACAGCTAGCAGTGCGACAGCGAGCAGGCGAGCGATCACTGAGCCTCCGGGTAGGGCTCAATTGTACCGAGAAATCGAGGGCATTCCTCGACTTTTCACCCCTTAGTGCGGAGTTGTCAGTTCAGAACGATGACCGACATTGTGGGGCTTGATCCCTCGGCCAATTCCACTGCCTTCGGCAATTCTCAGGTCGTAGTCGTTTTGAAGATTCAGCCAGAACTGTGCGGGGAGACCAAAATACTTTCCCAGGCGAATCGCGGTATCGGCGCTGATGGCCCGGTCTCCGCGAACCACTTCATAGATACCGGGAAAGCTGAGCGCCTTCGCCAGCGCATAAGAACTGACGCCCATCGGTTCCATGAACTCGGTCTTAAGAATCTCTCCCGGATGGACCGCAAAGATCCTTCTCGGCTTAGCCATTGCTGCTCCAGTAATTAGTGATAGTCCACGATCTCTACTTCGAAAGCATTTCCTTCCCGCCACACGAAACACACGCGATATTGATCGTTGACCCTGATGCAGTGCTGTCCGGCACGGTTACCTCGAAGCGACTCCAGTTGATTGCCGGGGGGCACCTTCAAGTTATCCAGCGTCACCGCGGCGTTCAAGATAGCAAGCTTCTTAAACGCCCTGCGCTGCAAGTCGGCTGGAAGCCGTCGGTTCCAGCCCGACTGCCACAGCCGTTCCGTTTCCTTGGCCCGGAAACTTGCAATCATGATCGATAGTACTGTGGCGCAATACTATTGTAACACATGAGTATAACAAGAATCCGCCGACAAGGTATCCTGTTCTCGAAGTTCCGTTTCATCTGAAAGGTACTCCGATGCTTCCTACCCTGTTGCTTTGCGCGATGCTGTTCCAGACCGGTATGCAAGCGGCACTGAAGCCTGTGATTGACAACGACCGAGTGACCGTCTGGGATGCAAGCGGCAGTACAACTGTGCAGCCGTTTGATGCCGTTGTCGTGTCCTCGGCGGGCAGCGCGGTTTTCTTGCCCAAGGGTACGGCGCCGAAGATTGCGGAAAGATCGATCGTGATCGATCTGAAGGATCATCCGCTGGCTCCCATCGCCAATACCTCCGGGTACCCACTCGCGTTTCCCCGGCCGGGATCGAAGAAAATCCTGGAGAACGAGCGCGTGATCGTGTGGGATTACAGCTGGACGCCAGGCGTGGCCACGCCGATGCACTTCCACGACAAAGATACAGTGGTGGTGTTCCTTGACGACGGCGACCTCAGTTCGACCACTCCGGACGGGAAAGTCGTCGTGAATTCATTCACCCCGGTTACGGTCCGGTTCAACCCCCGTGACCGCACCCACACCGAGACGCTGGTTCGCGGAAAACAGCGGGCGATCGTCACAGAGCTGAAATAACCTTAGGGGCGGTCCTTAGAATCTCTCGCGGGTGGACCGCGAAGATCTTTTTTATTGGACTTCTTCATTGTTATCGTTGTTCCCCTACGAGCTCTTCTTCTTCTTCGCATAGAACCGGCGCACCTTGGCGCGATTGCCACAGCGCTTCATGTCGCACCAGCGGCGGTGGTGATTCTTACTGGTATCGAGAAAGAACCACTCACATTCCTTGGAGGAGCACGCCCGCACGAAGGGTAATTGTTCGGAGGCAAGGAGATCGGCTGCCGAACGGGCAATCTGCCAGAGCAGAGTATTAAGGTCACTCAGGTCGTCGAAGCGCCACACGAAGTGGCCGCCGGCCGGGACCAAGCGCAGGTGTTCCGCCGCAAGCTGAATGTCTCTATTGAGTGTGGCGAGGGCTTCAGCCGGAGCAGGGCGCTTATTAACAAGCGCCCAGAAGACATCGTGGATGGATTCGCGCAGTTCGCGGGCCCGGTGTAGGGCTTGCTCCGCGCGGTCGAGGGCGCAGGAGCTAAGCTTGATCAGCCTGCTTAACTGTTTGGGCTCGAGCAAGCCACTGTCTTCACCGAACCGGACTAGATCGCTGTAATGCTCGAGCAATTCCTTGGGCTTGGTGTGGCGGTCGTCGAGCGTGTTGACGAAATCGAGGCAGACGTTGCCCGCAATGAGATCGAAACGCGGCGAACGGCGGCGGGAAATGTTCTTGTTTTCGTGGGCTTGCATCGGAGGCATTTTGCTGTCCAGTCCATTATCTACCGTAAAAGTCGATATAACCAGCAAATGCTAATTGACAAGTTAGACTTCCTGCCTTAGATTATACATAACCTGTTATTAACACTTTGGAGGTTAGGCCATTCTGGATCAGGCGGCACAAATCATGGCTCTCATTCGCAGTGGAAGGATGATAAACATTGGAGGTAGACCTGTGATCGTTCCTCAGTCGCGCACATCCGCGAACGCGCCCGACCGGGGGCTCGCCATCAAACTGGCGTTGGCCTTTGTGGCGATCTATGTAATTTGGGGATCGACCTATCTCGCGATCCGCTACGCGGTGGAGACGATTCCACCCTTGGTAGCGGCGGGAATTAGGCACTCGATTGCCGGGGCGATCATGCTCGCGTGGGCTTGGCTGCGCGGGTTTCGTCCCACTCGGCGGCAATGGATGGCGGGATTGGTGTTGGGAGCGTTCTTCTTTCTAATTGGACACGGAAGTTTGCACTGGGCGGAGCAGTACGTAGACTCGGGCCTGGCGGCCCTGCTGATTGCGACGGAGCCGATGTTCATTCTGGTGCTGGGATGGATGATGGGGCAGCAGAGGATCAGCCGCCTGAGCGCGCTGGGATTGGGATTGGGCGTGGCTGGCGTCGCCATGTTAACGGGAGTGGAATTGTCGGTGAAGGGTTCCAGTTTGTTGGGATTGGCGGCGGTGTTGCTGGGTTCTTTGTCATGGTCATTCGGCGTGGTGATTTCGCCCCGGCTCAAACTGCCTTCTGACGCGCTGGGGCGCACGGCGCTTCCGACCATCTGTGGCGCGGCGATGTTGCTGATTGCGGCGGGCGTTACGGGCGAGTTTCAGCGCACACACTGGGCGAGCATTACGCTGCGATCTATCTTTGGACTCGGCTATCTGATCACTTTCGGGTCGGTGGTGGCATTCACCGCTTATACGTGGCTGTTGCAGCGGGTTCCTCCAGCGCTGGTGGCGACACACACGTATGCAAATCCGGTGGTCGCGGTTTTGTTGGGATGGTTGCTGGCGCACGAGGCTTTGACGCTGCGGGTAGTGCTGGCGTCGGTGGCGATTCTGGGAGCGATTGTGCTGATCCGGCGGGGAGAGCGGGCGGTAGGAGCAAAGATTCCGAATGCTGCGGCGATCATGCCTGCGGATAACGCAGCAGTTGTGAGGAGTGCGTCATGAAAAATTCTGAATTGGGGTGAAATTCAGTGTTTGGGAATGTCAATAGACCACGAAGAGTCCGCCCTACAACGAGCCTATTCAAAAGGGAGATCGTGCCAATCCCGGTACTTCTGGAGAATTCAGCCGTCCGCGTAAACTGAGGTGGGACCGGGGGCGAACTTCGTATGCCAGCAAAGCTTCCTGATTACACCCACGAGGCCGAACCGATGATGCCGGTGCACGAAGAACTTCTGCGAGAATTTCAGGATTTTGCCCGAAGCACCCCCACAGACAAGGCGGTGATGGAGTTTATCTCCAGGCGTCTGCACGAAAAGATGACGCGCTATAACTGGGTAGGGTTTTATCTGGTCGACGCAGCCGACCCTGGCGTCCTGGTGGTGGGACCTTTCGCCGGCAGCTTCACGCCCAATGCCCGCATTCCACTCAATACCGGTCTGTGTGGCGCCGCAGCCAGCAGCGGGAAGACAGTAGTGGTGCACGACGTCACGAAAGATTCGCGGTACCTGGCAGGGTCTCCGCTGGTGAAGTGTGAAATCGTTGTCCCCATCTTCGTAAGGAATAAGCTGGCAGGTGAGCTTGATGTCGAGAGTTATTTTTTCACTACCTTCACTGATCCGGAAAAAGAATTTGTGGAGGCATGCGCGGGAATGGTGGGGAAGTGTTTGGAGAAAGCGTAGGCGGTCCAATCCTGGGTAGGCGAAAGTATACGGGCCTATTCGAATTGCTCATGGGTAGAGGCGGACAGGAGTGTCCGCCCCACACGAGGAATTATGTTTTCGGTTTTGCCGAGGTGGCGCGACGGAGCAACTCGGAAGACTTCATTCGCCGGCAGTGTTCCTCAAACATCGGGCGCGGTCCGTTCCAACGAAGGTCTTCGACAGTTTCGAAGACGGGGACATCCAGGCGAAGTGTCGCTAGAGTGCGAAATAATAGCGCGTCGTTCCACGCGCTGAATAATGATTCCGACAGCGTGCGGGCCTTGCGGATTGAGGGATGCCATTCTCTCCAATCTTTGGGAACGTCTTCCAGGTGGGGATACTGAGATAAGGTTAGGGCCGCGGCTTTTGCGCCCCATCCCGGCAAACCTGGAAAACCATCGGCGCTGTCGCCGACCGCGGCGAGGTAGTCAGGAATTGATTGGGGATGCACGCCGAACTTGGCTACGACGCCGGCTTCATCGCGCAAGATATTCTGTCTGCGATCAAGCTGGACGACTCGGGTGCCGACCACGCACTGGCTGAGATCTTTATCCGGCGTACAGATGAAGACCTGATTTACGAGATCATCTTTCGCAGCCTTGCTGGCAGCGGCGGCGAGAGCGTCATCTGCCTCGTAGTAAATCATCGGCCAGACCCGCACTCCCATTGCTTCGAGCGCCTCTTCAAGAATCGGAAACTGCGAGAGCAGTTCCGGAGGCACGCCTTCGCTGGTTTTGTAACCGGGATACAGATCGTTGCGGAAGGACTCGACGACGTGATCGGTGGCGACTCCAACGTGAGTTGCGCCGCGCTCGATCATGGATAACACGGAAGCCAGGACGCCGCGAACGGCGGCGATTTCCTGGCCGTTCACATCTTTGGCTGAGGGCATGGCATAGAAGTGACGGAAGAGTTCGTAGGTTCCGTCGACCAGGTAGATGTCCATGGGGGTGCGGTTAAGTTTCTGCAGAGAGATGGTAAACGAATTTATCGATACTTTGAGAATTGTGCGCGGGACCGAGTGCTTGAAACGGACACTGGCTTTTCCCGGGCGGCGGAAAGCAAAAGTACCGAGAGAGCCGGCGGGACGCCGGCGCTACAACGAGCTAGTG
>PLUI01000218.1:19893-40883 GCA_003164855.1 Acidobacteriaceae bacterium | reverse complement strand
TTTGGCGACGACTGTAGATTCAAGGCTGCTGCCTCTCCAGATTCAAAAGGAGGAACATGCTTACAATGCACACCTCACGCTGGCTCGGAGCGCAGGAGGCTCAGGTTCGCCCCGCAAAAAGGGCGACGGACCGAACCATAACTTTCAGCGTCTGCAGGAAAAGCTGGCGGTACTGCCTGCGCCGGAGTTTGGTACGATGACGGCTCGTGAGTTTTTTCTGTACCAGAGCCGGCTTTCGCCCGGCGGCTCAAAGTATACGAAGCTGGCGGGATTCGCGCTGCTCTAGCACCCTAACGTACCCAAGTGTCCACTTTGCTCCTCATCGCCAGTTCAAGCTACCTGCTGGGGTCCATTCCCTTCGGCTATCTGCTGGTCCGAATTTTCCGCGGCGAAGATGTGCGCCAGATTGGCAGCGGCAACATCGGCGCGACGAATGTTTCACGCAAGTCGCCTGTGCTGGGAGTCGTGACTCTGTTGCTGGATGCCTTAAAAGGAACCATCGCCGGGGTCTTGTCATATTTCTTATGGATCCGGCACGGATTTCGAACGGGGGCTATCGACGTTCTGCCGTTTCTACCCATGGCGATGGCGGCCTTGTTTGCCGTTCTCGGTCACATGTTCCCGGCGTGGCTAAAATTTCGTGGGGGCAAAGGAGTCGCCACCGGGCTGGGCTCGTTCGCTATACTTGCTCCTAAAGCGGTGCTAATAGCGGCGGCCATTTTTATCGCAGTAGTAGCCATCTTCCGCTACGTGTCGCTGGGCTCGATTATGGCTGTTGCTTCCTTTCCATTTCTGGTTTACAGCGTATATTTCTGGGGCCACGTACCCATAATCCTGATGTTGATAACCGCCACCTCCCTGCTCATTATCATCAAGCACCATGAAAACATCCGGCGTCTGCTTGCCGGTACGGAAACCCGCGTGGGAGCCAGGCGCGCATGAGCGAGATTGCAATCGTCGGTGCGGGAGCATGGGGCACCGCGCTCTCGATCATTCTCGGCCGCACCGGCGCTCATCGGGTTCGCCTGTGGGTCCACGAGCAAGATGTTTGCAACACGATTGCCAGTCAGCGCGTAAACGAGAAGTTTCTTCCGGGCCAGCATATCCCCGCCAGCGTGACTGCTTGTAACGACCTGGTGGAAACGCTCGACGGCGCCGCCATTGTGGTGAGCGTCATGCCTTCCCAACATTGCCGTCTTCTGTTTGAACGGATGAAATCGCTCCTGCGGGCGGAAACGATGATTGTCAGCGCCACCAAAGGACTGGAAGAGAATTCTCTGCTGTGCATGACCGAGGTGATCACACAAGTGATCATGCGCGACGGCATGCAGCCACCACGCATCGGCGCGCTGAGCGGCCCATCATTCGCTCTCGAAGCCGCGCGCGGAGACCCCACAGCAATCACCATCGCGTCGCAAGATACCGAACTCGCGCGTACCGTGCAGCAGGAATTCAGCAATGCCAGTTTTCGCGTTTACACGAATGAAGATCCTATCGGGGTGGAGCTCGGTGGCGCGTTGAAGAACACGATCGCGATTGCCGCAGGCGTCGGTGCGGGCCTTGGCCTGGGACACAATTCCATCGCGGCACTGATCACGCGGGGGTTGGCGGAGATGACACGCCTGGTGCTGGCCTGCGGCGGCAAAGCCGAAACCATGGCGGGACTCGCGGGACTCGGCGATCTGGTACTGACTTGCACCGGCGGGCTTTCCCGCAATCGCAGCGTAGGCGTCGAACTGGGCCGCGGCCGCAAGTTGCCCGAGATTCTTGCCGGGATGCACGGCATGGTCGCAGAAGGAATTTTCACCACCACGGCCGCAGTAGGGCTGGCACATGCCCGCGGTATCGAGATGCCTATCACCGAACAAATGCACGCCATCCTGCATGAGGGCAAAAGTCCTCGCGAAGCGATTTCTGACCTGATGACGCGCCGCGGCAGGAGCGAAACGCTTAGCGCGTAAGGCGCCATCCCCTGCCGGTGCGTTTCTTTGCCAAAACCCTGCCAGACGCCAGTTTCCGCTGACACTTTGGTAACGAGAAACCGCTCGGTTTTCGGCTTCCAACCATCTATTCCACATTAAACTTCTATAGATAACGTGAAACCCGCCGCCACTTCGATCGACGGCGCTTCCGAATTTCATCAAGGGAGCGACTTGTCCAAAGCGCCAAGTCCCGCGCGCATTCCAATTCTGTATGTAATCCTCGGGGTACTCTTAGTCATCAGCATCGTCCCCATGTACTTCTACTCCGCGCAGGTGGAGGCCATCAATCGAGACCGCCTCAAGACCAATGAGATGTTGCTGCAGAATACGGTGACGCGATCGCTGGCCGACGATCTTTCGCAACACGAGCGATCCATGCGAATGATGCTGGCCAACCTCTCTTCCGCCATTCAAGTGGCGAGTGGCGGCGACATCGGCAGCAAGAATATCGAAGCACCAGAACTGCGCGCCCTACTGGAAAATTTTGTTTCTTCCTCCGATGAACTTGCCTATGCCACGCTGCTGAACTCCGACGCGAAGGGAGTCTCTGCCGGCCGCATCGCGCCGGATGCGTTTCTGCAGAGAGAGTTGCAACATGCCTACGACGCAGCCCGCGATGGACGCGCCTACAACGGGCAGGCGCTGCAGGTGGAAGATGGAATGTCTTCGCGAACGGTAGTTCTGGTCAGCAGTCCAGTTAGCTACGGCGGCCGTTTCCTGGGCATGGTAGGCGCGGTCGTTGACCTGCAATTCCTGATTCGCCGGTTGCACGAAGTCAGCGGCGGCGGCCTCATTCCCTATGTTGTGGACGCGCAGGGGCGACTGGTGGCCGCGGGCACTCCGCAATACGTGACCGGCCAGGACATGAAGAGTCTCGAGATCGTCCGCAACTTTGTGGACGAGGGGAACAAGGCGCAGTTGGCCGCCACCAAGGAATTCGCCGTCAAGGAAGGAAAGAACGATGTTGAGATGCTCGGCACTTATAGCCCGGTCACCGCGCTCGACTGGGCCGTCGTCGTGCAAAAGCCGCAGCGCGAAGCCTATCGCGGAGTTTACGAGATGCAGCGCACAGCACGACTGCTGGCTCTGCTCGCGGTGCTGGTAAGCATTGGGGTAAGCATTTTTGCGGCCCGCAGGATTACAAATCCTCTGCAGATACTGACGCAATCGAGCCGCGCTCTGGCCCGTGGAGATTTTTCGCAGCGTGTCCATTTGTGGAGCCGCACCGAGATTGGAGAACTGGCCGAAACGTTTAACACCATGTCGCAGGAGCTCGAACAGTTCGTTGAAGATTTGAAGCGAGCCGCGGAGGAGAATCGTGCGCTGTTTCTCGGCTCGATCCAAATGCTGGCTGGCGCAGTCGACGAAAAAGATCCTTACACCCGCGGCCACTCCGACCGCGTCACGCGCTACTCACTGATGATTGGCAAAGAACTTAATCTGGATTCAACGTTCATGGAAACGTTGCAGATTTCCGCACAGCTGCATGACGTGGGAAAAATCGGCATCGAGGATCGTATCCTCAAGAAACCCGGTGCTCTCACCGCGGAAGAATTTGAGGTTATGAAGACCCACACCACGAAGGGTGCCAACATTCTGCGCCCGGTGACCCAACTCGCAGAGATGCTCCCCGGCATCGAACTTCACCACGAAGCTCTCGACGGGCGGGGCTATCCATACGGACTCAAGGGAGAGCAAATCCCGCTGCTGGCGCGGGTGATCGCCGTCGCCGATACTTTTGACGCCTTGACCACGAATCGTCCTTACCAGCATGCGCACACTCCGGAAGAAGCGTTGAAAATCATACAGAATCTTGCCGGCAAGCGGCTTGACCCTGAACCGGTGGGGGCTCTGATGGCGGTTTACGGACGTGGCGAAATTCGCATTCAGCGTATCGCTATCAAAAGAACCGTGGCTGCCCCCGATGCGTCCGCCCCCCTCCCGCCCACCGCACCTGTTCCGGCGCTCCCTGTTGCGGAAGCTACCAACCTCGAAAGAACCCGCGTCTAAACCGCGTTTCCTCCTCATGTCTTAAGCAGTATCGGGGCACAACCGTGTCTGGCCGCTATAATCAAGCTTTAGGATTTTTCATGATCCAAACGTTATTCGGCAGCACCGAAGAAAAGAAAACTGGACTCTTCGAGCGCATGAAGCAGGCGGTCACGCGTACGCGCGAGAACCTCGCCGAGCGCATTGAAGAAGTGGTATCCCTCGGCAAGGAAATCGACCGCAACACTCTCGACGATCTCGAAGCTACGCTGATCGCCGCCGATCTTGGCACTGCGACCACGCAGGAGATCCTGGGCAAGCTCCGCGACAGAGCCGACCGCAAACAAATTAAAGATGTGCAGGAACTCAAACGGCTTCTGAAAGAAGAATTGCTGGCCATTTTGATCGCGGCCAATACGCGGCCGGTTGAAAGGGTGGAGGGAACGCCTGAAGTGATTCTGGTGGTCGGGGTGAATGGCACGGGCAAGACAACGACCATTGGTAAGTTGTCGCAGGTATTTCGATCGCAAGGTAAGAATGTTCTGATGTGCGCTGCGGATACTTTCCGCGCCGCTGCCATTGACCAACTGGAAATTTGGGGACAGAGAACCGGCACGGAAGTGATCAAGACGAAGCCCGGCGGCGACCCCGCAGCAGTTCTGTTTGACGCGCTGCAGGCGGCAACGGCGAGGAAAATGGACTACGTCATCGTCGACACCGCCGGCCGCTTGCATACCAAGACGAGTCTCATGTCCGAGTTGGAGAAAATGCGGCGCACGGCTCAGCGAATTATTCCGGGAGCGCCGCATGAGACCCTGCTGGTCATGGACGCGACCACCGGTCAAAATGGATTGCAGCAGGCACGACTGTTCACGCAGTCGGCTGGAGTTACCGGCATTGTTCTCACTAAGCTCGACGGCACGGCCAAGGGAGGCGTCGTGGTCGCCATCTCCCGCGAGTTAGGACTGCCCGTACGATTTGTCGGGGTTGGCGAGAAGGTGGGCGATCTGCTCCCGTTCGATCCAAAAGAATTTGTGGATTCGCTATTCGAATAAACCCATTCTCACCACGGAGTCTTGGCGAAAAAACGATCCAAGGTGAACTTTTGATCCGTCCTGCCCAGATCGCCGACGCCGCTCGTGACGAGCAGTTCATGCACCAAGCTCTAGATCTCGCACGCCAAGGCATGGGCTTGGCTTCGCCAAATCCCTACGTCGGTGCGGTCATCGTCGACGCCCAAGGGAGCATCGCCGGCAAGGGCGTTTACACCTATGAGGGCGTGAAGCATGCTGAAGTACTCGCTCTTGAGGCAGCGGGGAATAGTGCCCGCGGCGGCACACTCTACATAAACCTCGAGCCACACTCTCACCACGGCCGCACACCTCCTTGTACCGACGCCTTGATCGCCGCGGGAATTCATCGCGTGGTGGCTTCCATACCCGATCCCAATCCAAAGGTCAGCGGGCAAGGCTTTGAGAAACTGCGCGCGGCGGGCATCCACGTGGAAGTAGGACGGCTTGAAACTGAAGCACGCCGTCTGAATGAAAGCTTTGCCCGGTACATTCGCCACGGCGTTCCCCTCGTGACGCTGAAGGCCGCGATGACGCTCGACGGAAAAATTGCTCCACCACCCACGGCGGCATTCAACCGTGAAGCCGGAACCCCTCCCGGTGGATGGATCACCGGCGAAGCCGCACGTGCCCATGTGCATGAACAGCGCCATGAGAACGATGCCATCCTGGTCGGAATAGGAACGATACTTTCTGACGATCCCTTGCTTACCGATCGCAGCGGACATCCGCGGCGGCGTCCGCTGCTACGAGTCGTTCTGGATTCGCAGCTGCGACTGCCGCTGGGGTCACGGCTCGTCCAGAGCGTCGCGAACGCGGGCACCGGCGAGAAAGATGTCCTGGTTTTCAGTAGCAGCGGCGAGGAAAAGAAAAAGAAAGAACTGGAAGCATGTGGCATTCGGATCGAAGAACTTCCAGTAACTCCTTCCAGTCCGCGCCCCGATATTCATGCGGTGCTGCGCCGCCTGGGAGAACTCGATACCACGAGCGTAATGGTCGAAGGCGGAGCGACTGTAAACGGGACCGCGCTCGCCTCCAGCGCAGTGGATAAAGTTTTCCTGTACTACGCGCCAAAGATTCTAGCGTGTAATGGATCGACCCCATTCGCTTCGGGTACAGACTTCCTCGAGATTTATGATGCCCCGCAGGTAAAGCATCTCCAATTGCATCGCTTCGAAGAAGACTTCGCAGTAGAAGGTTACTTGCGCAATCCGTATGACGACTAAGCCTTTCCGACACTCGCCGCTCACTTGCCGTGCATCGTCAGCTTAAGGTTGTCGAAGATGCACTGAAATCCTTCACCCTCCGGAGCGGCGCACATGATGCCAACTTCCGCTGCGGCGGAAGGAACCAAATAACCCATACGCACCGATGTAAAATTCTTGCCATCGATCGAACACAGCGTCTCGAGTGAATCCGGCTTACGAACCACTCTCCACCAAACCGGCCCAGTTGTGGCCAAATCGTTCATCGTCGACCAGTCGGAGAATTCGCGGGTGAAGACCACGCTAGCGTGGCGGGCGTTGTCGAAAAACTCGGTCCCGCACTTCACCCAGTTCTGGGCATCGATTCGAACCATCAGTCCCGCCTGGTCGTAGAGCGCCGCGTACTGGCCGTCGACCCGCGCCTCGAAATCAAAATCCCCACTCACCGGCAGATGAAAGAAATGCCCGTTGTCGGTGACGTACCCATAAAATGTCTTCCGCCAGAAGTCCGTCTTCCGTCGCGATCGTACGACAATACGATCCCCTGAGATATTGGCCGAAGCAGGTTCATTCAGCCATTTCATACGACTGAGCAACGCCCCGCTCGAGGGCAGCGCTTGCTCCGCGAAGGCAGTTGCCCCAAGGATCTTACTGCCCAACAACGTTCCAGAGAGAGTACACATTTGCGTGGTGAACTGGCGGCGGCTGATACCGTGCATGGACATTGCTCCTGGCGTGATTCCTCGAAGATACGATACTCGTTTCTGCTTGGGAAAACAGCGCCCGAGAAGCATCGAGAAGTTCCGCTCCGCTTCTGCGAGTGTCCGCGGCGGGTTTATGATATTCGGTTACTATCGAGGTCCTTATGTTTACCGGCATCGTCGAAGAGGTGGGATGCGTTACCCGCATCGAACAGCACGGCGAGAATCGCAGTATCACCATCGCAGCCGTCAGCACTCCGAAAGAACTGAAGCCAGGCGACAGCGTCGCGGTCAGTGGCGTTTGCCTCACGGCGCTCGATATCAAGCCGGGATCGTTCTGTGCCGATCTGGCTCCGGAGACGTGGAGGCTTACGTCATTTTCGCGCATGCATGAAGGAGCACTGGTCAACCTGGAACTCCCCATGAAGGCCGACGGACGCTTCGGCGGACACATCGTTCAGGGTCACGTGGATGGCGTAGGCAAGCTCATCGAACTGGAGCGCATCGCGGACTCGGAGAATTGGTGGCTGCACATCGAAATGCCTCGTGAGATCGAGAAATACACCGTTTACAAGGGCTCGATTTCGATTGAGGGCATCAGTCTAACTGTGGCAAAACTCGAAGGCAGAAAGTGCACCATTGCCGTCATTCCGCATACTGTGGAGATGACCAATCTCCATTCGCTTCAGCCTGGCGACCCCGTCAATCTCGAAGCGGATCTGATTGCGAAGTATGTCGAGAAGATGATGACCAGCGAGCCCGTGGAGAGCACGCTTACTCTGGAAGAATTGGTGCGGCAAGGGTTCTAGCAGGATGGTCAGTGGCTAGTGGTCAGTGATTGACGAGATTAGTACAGGCGTGATTTCGTGATTATGCAGAACGCAAAAGAGATGCAATCCCCGCAGAGACTCGCTGTTAACAATCCCGGCCTCTGCGGCGATTGCGTGCATGCGCGGATAATCAAATCCGATCGCGGCTCGACATTCGTGCAGTGCGAGCTTTCATACACAGACACGCGTTTTGAAAAATATCCGCGGCTGCCAGTTGTCAGTTGTTCCGGATATGCGAAAGACGAGGAGCGGCCTCTTTCCTAGAGACGCTCCTTGCAACCTTTTATGCGCAGGCGAGACGTAGCAAGGCGCGTCTCTACAGGAAAAGCCAGGAGTTCAGCACGATTCCACCTTCAGTTCGTCCAACTCCAGGAACTCCTGGATGATAGGCTCGGTGGATTTTTCCATTTCCGCGTAGGTGCCGAAGAAAACCGCCCTGCCCTCATGCAGAAAGACAACCCGGTCGGCCAGTTTCTGAGCCAGGCGCATGTCGTGGGTGACGACGATGCTGGTGAGATTCAACTGCAGCTTTAGCCGTTTGATGAGATCGCCCAGGAGTTGCGCCATCAGGGGATCAACCATAGTGGTGGGTTCGTCGTAAAGCACGCATTCCGGCCGCGCCGCCAGGGCGCGGGCAATGGCCACTGAGCGCTTCATCCCGGTCGAGAGATCCGAGGGCAAAAGGTCTCGCATCTCCTTTACGCCCACCATCTGCAGGAGGCCATCGACGATCTGGTAAATCTGCTCCTCCGACAGTTCCCTGGTTTCGCGCAGCGGAAATGCCACGTTCTCGCCCACGGTGAGTGAATCGAAAAGCGCTCCGTTCTGAAAAACCATGGTGACTTTCTTTCGGATGGCCTCCAGTTGGTTTTCAGAGAAATTGGTGATGTCTTGGCCGGCGACGATCACCGTGCCGGAATCCGCCTTGAGAAAACCCATCAGAATCTGCAGCGAAACCGATTTCCCCACACCGCTGCGCCCGAGGATGCAAACGGTTTCGCCGGGCATGACGTCAAAACTGACTCGATCAAGAACCGCCTTCTCGCCGAAAGCTTTGGAGACTTGGCGGAATTCTATGTATGGTTGGCTCACTGTCTCAGGCATTGCGATTGGCTTTCAGGCGATGGGCCTCCAGTGTCTCATGCCCTTGGTTGCTCCTGTTCCAACTCCTCGGGAGTATTCATGTTGCGGAAGATAGAGGTTGAGAATCCGGCGTGGTCCAGTTCTTCTTGATCAATCACCCGGGTTTCAGCAGCATTGAACAGCCAGTCGATCTTGTTGCGACCCGCAAGCAAGGCCTTCTCGGCTGTGTCGGCGAATTTCCGCCGATAAACGGCACACAGCGGCTCCCAGCGACCCTTGCTGCGGGGGACGACCATCGACACGCCACCCACATTCCGCGCTTCGCGAATCAGATACTGCAAGAATGCCGAAGACACAAAGGGCATATCCACGGCCAGCACAAAGTTGAGTTCCGTCGCTGAAGACCGCAATGCCGCATGGATTCCTCCCAACGGCCCCCGCTCGCGAAATGCATCTTCCACGACCGGCGCGAACGGCGCAAACTTTTCCTCAGCTCCTACGATGCATACATCGGGAGTAACCGAGCGAGCGACGTCGAGCGCCCGTGCCAGCAAAGTCCGGCCTTCGAAGTCGACAAAGGCCTTGTCCATGCCCATGCGCGTGCTCTTCCCGCCGGCCAGGATGAATCCGGTCACATCGCGCGAGCCATCCATGAAGGAATCATACACGCAAGCCAGGCGCCAACTATTCCGCCACCGGCTTCAAGCGTGGACGCTTGCCCTAGCTCAGATTCAGGAAGCGTATCATAGGCTTCCTGTATTTTAGTTGTTTTTCCATCGGCCAGTATCGAGTTGCAAAAATGCGGCTACGGCGTGCAAGCTGATATCCATGCCAGAACTGCCGGATATTGCCGCCTATATCAGCGCGCTCGAATCACGCATAGTCGGCCAGCCACTCGAGCAGGTACGCTTGGCCAGCGCATTTCTGCTGCGAACCGCGCAACCGCCCCTTGCGAGCGTGGAGGGCGGCACGGTTCGCGAACTGCGGCGAGTTGGGAAGCGCATTGTAATTGGAGTTGACAACGATCTCTGGCTGGCCCTTCACTTGATGATTGCCGGCCGGTTGCATTGGCGAGATCCAGGAGCAAAGCTGGTCGGCCGAAATAGTCTGGCAGCCTTCGATTTTCCCAATGGTTCGCTGGTTCTTACCGAAGCTGGCAGCAAGCGCCGCGCATCGTTGCACATTCTCGCCGGCGAAGATAGTCTGCGTTCCATCGACGCGGGAGGGATCGACATCTTCTCCAGCGATCTCGATGGGTTTCGCGCGACGCTCACCGCCGAAAACCACACGCTCAAGAGGGCGCTTACCGATCCGCGTCTGCTGAGTGGTATCGGCAACGCATATTCGGATGAGATCCTGCACGCGGCGCAACTGTCTCCGATTACGCTGACCCAAAAACTGAAACCTGATGAGTGGGAAAGACTGTTCGCGGCAACCCGGCACACGCTCGAGCTCTGGACAGACCGGCTTCGCGCCGAAACCAAGGTCGGCTTCCCGGAAAAGGTCACAGCGTTTCGCAAGGATATGGCAGTCCATGGGCGCTACGGCGAGACCTGTCCGAGATGTGGCGACAAGGTTTTACGAATTCGTTATGCCGACAAAGAAACGAACTACTGCGCACGCTGCCAGACCGGCGGCAAAGTTCTTGCGGATCGGAGTTTATCCCGGCTATTGGGATCGGACTGGCCACGCACCCTGGAAGAGTTGGAGGCTCTAAAGCGGCGTTAGACGAGCTAGCGCGTCGGCCAAGCCGTCGAGACTGTCCGCTATTCAGACACTACGTTCTTGAATGCGATTTGTCACTCTTGCGGCAGTACCCATGCGAACAATACGCCTCCGCTGCTGGTCAGCAGGTATTGGCGGCCGTCGAGTTCGTACGTGGTCGGAGAACTCACGATGTGTGCGCCCGATCCCGCGTGCCAAAGGGTTTTGCCGTCACTCGAATCAAGCGCCAGGAAGTTGCCCAGAGCGTCGCCGGTGAAGGTGAGGCCTGAGTCTGTCGTCAGCACACCCGCGCCCGAGCCTCCGGGACCAAGTTCATGGCTCCAACGAATCTTGCCGGTTTGATAATCGATGGCTTCGATCACACCCTTGCCCCAGACGCCGTAATCCGCACCTGCCCACCCGTAAACCCCATCGGCTGATTTGGCAAAGTAGATGCCGTAGCTGGGATGGGCGTCCACGACAAACAATCCGTTCCTGGTGTCGAAGCTCGGGGAGCGGTAGTTGGTCATGCCGCCCTCGTCGGGTGCGATCAGACGTCCATCGGGCGCCGGTTCCTTGGCGGGATTCGGAATCGGACGGCCCTGCTTGTCGACTCCAAGCGACCAGTTCACCGGCCCGAAAGGAGCGGTCAAAAGGCTTTTCCCGTTGGTGCGGTCGAGAACAAAGAAGTACCCGTTCCGCGAGGTCTGCATGAGCATCTTCTTGTGCTCGCCGTGAAAATCTCCGTCGACCAGCACTGGAGTCTCGACGGCATCCCAATCGTGCGTATCGTGCGGAGAGGCCTGGAACGACCACACCAGCTTGCCCGTCTCCGGATTCAGCGCGACGATGGTGCACGTGTAAAGATCATCGCCTGGCCGCGTCGAGCCGGTCAGGACGGGAGTCGGGTTGCCGGTTCCCCAGTAGACGAGATTGAGATCGGGATCATACGTTCCGGTCATCCACGTCATGCCTCCGGTCGTTTGGTTCGGAGTTCCAGCTGGAGGAGTGGAATTCCACTGCCATTGCGTTGCGCCCGTCTCCGGATCAATCGACCGGATGTAGCCGGTCAGGTTATCAAAATCTCCGGAAACACCAACCAGCACGCGGTTCCCGACGATGAGGGGCGCCATGCTAGTCCAATAACCCTTCGTGGCGTCTGCAACCTGTACGATCCAGCGCACGGTTGCATCGTTGGCGTTGAGGGATACAAGGTGTCCGTCAGGAGTCACGAAGAAAAGATACTTCTTGTACATAGCCACGCCGCGATGCCCGATGTGTTCCCCTGGGCTTCGTGGGTAGGTGTAATGCCAGATCTGGTGGCCGGAACGTGCATCCACAGCCCAAATATTTTCCGGAACGGTAAAATACAAAATGCCCTCAACCAGCAGCGGCGAGGATTTTATGAGTGCAGTCTGATCAGTCTGGAAGGCCCAGGCAAGGCTCAGATTTTTCACATTCTGCGGCGTAATTTGTGTAAGCGGACTGTGACGTCTGCCGGAATAGTCGCCGTGATATCCAGGCCAACTATCGGTGGGCGGATGCAGAAGCATTTGGTCATCCACCCCCTGGCCCATCATGAGGCTGCGCGGTGCAATCGTGATCAGCGTGCTCACGGCAACAAGAAATGCAGCTTTCATAAAATTCATATCGAGTGAGGACCTCTCAAATCAAGGTGCCGGGACCGAGACTCAGCGTTCTAGCGCAAAGTCTGCAAATACGCCATCAGGTTGTGGATGTCGGCATCTTTGTACTTACTCAACAGATCAACATGAGCAGTCACGGGCGCGTCGACCTTGTATTGGACATCGCTTGTCCGCCAGGACCGATACGAACCCGTTGGATCAATAAGTCCCACCGTAAACTCGTCGAGATAATCCAGCGTTCCCGTAATCGTCTGACCGGAAGCCAGTCTTACCGTGACCCTTGATTTCGCATGTTTGGGATACAGCATCTGCTCCTCAAGTTCGAGGCCCTTGTAACGCGATGCGATGCCGGCGAGATCGCCGGTCGGCGAGTGGCAGGTTGCGCATCCGCCCGCACCCTCGAAGTAGCGTTTGCCGGCCTCGGCGTTTCCGGTTTGGAGGTCGGACACATCCACTCCCTTACGACCCCCCTTTTTCGTGAGCGCAGTATTTTGTTGGGTATGGATAAAAGCCATCAGGCCGGCAATCTGCGGATCGGAAACGTCGAAGTGCGGCATGCCCTTGTCGGGCCGTCCGTTACGCACAACGGCGCCGATCTTGTCTCCATCCACATCCTCGGTCACCAGCTTGGAGCGCGTTAGGTCCGGGCCGCTCTCTCCGCCGCCGGCATCGCGGCCATGACAAAAGGAGCAATCTTGCCGGAAGAGGGAGCCTCCGCTCTCAACCAGAGCAGGTGGATACGATTTGGGCGCCGCTGTGCCGTTTTGTTTGGCTGGGGCCGGAGGTTGAGCGCTATGAGTTGGTGTTTGCGCTGCGGAAACGGCGAGGCTCACGAGCAATGGAGCCGCCATCAGTACACTCGCGTGCAAGGCCGAACGAATAAGATTCATCCCGAAAAGTGTTCCTCCGCACTTCAGTGCTCATCTCTGTGCGCTTCAAGTCGCGGATGAGAAGCGGTACTGCCGTCCGTCATGCCCAGTACCCACTTGATCGCTTCAAAATACATCTTGCGGATGTCTGGGTCATTCCAGGCTTCCTCAGTGTGTCCGAGGGTCGAATAAAAAACGCGCCCTTTGCCGTACGTCTTGTCCCACGCTACGGCGAAATCATGATCCGCTCTGTGAACGCGTGGATTGTTTGCATAATTGAGTTTCGTCGGGTCGAGACTGAGCAACACGTTGACCTTATCGCGCGACCACTCCTTGGGCTGGTAGATCTCGTCATACTTAACAAACGCTCTCGGAAAGTGCCGGACCGCGGGAAAGCTCGGGTCTTCATTGACGATCGGCGCGTTGAACGTGGACCATGGGTGCTGGTCGAACCATCCGCCGATCATCTCGCCGTACTCCGGCCATTTGTAATTGGTGTCGAGCGCAGCGTGAACGCCAACAAAGCCCTTTCCGTCGTCCTTGATGAACGACATCATATCTTTCTTCTGGGTGTCGTCCAGATCAAGCTCGCCGGTGGTGCTCACAAAGACCAGGGCGTCGAAGTAGTCGAGATTTTTCGCGTTTCTCCCTAAATCCTTCTTGGTGATCAGTTCGGTGTCGGTGCGCAGCGTGGCATCCCAGAGACCGCTGTCGTGACCCATGGTGTAGATAGCAGCCATCCCATCCGAAACCGAATCGTGCTCAAATCCCTTGGTTTGTCCGATCACCAAAATGTGCTTGAGATGGACTTGCTTAGCGTGCGGCGGAGGTGCGACCGAAGAATTCACGGCCGGCTGATCCTGACCCAGAGTGAGGCCTTCGAGAATCAGGCAAGACAAAAAGAGGAATAGAGCGATTCGAGCGCAGCGCAAGCGATCTCCCTCTAAAGCGTTTGTTCTGAAAGACACTACCTTTTATGGGCTCTTTTGCCTATTCTTAAAAAAACCGGCTGCACCACGCTGAACTATGCTTAAAGAGGCCCCTGGCCAATAAAGGTAACATAAGATTCAACCGCAGCCGGTTACGAAAACTCGGCTGACGCGTCCTAGCTATAGTCTCTTAGTTAAGGATAGGAACCGATGTCCACCATCACCAGACGCGCTTTCCTGGGCATGGCTGCTGCCCTGGGCGCGACGGCAGCCTGGGGCAATCCGTTGGGGACGAAGTCCAACATTGCATGGCGTGAGCGCCGCGATCTTTTCCCCGAGGGCGTTGCATCGGGAGATCCTGATAGCAACAGCGTACTGTTGTGGACACGCCGTCCGCCGTCCGGCGAAAAGACCGCTGGAAACCCAACTCTGAAGTTGAGCGCTGAGGTCGCCGAGGATGAGTTATTCGCGCATGTGGTGGCGACGGCGAGGGCTCCGGTTTCCGAAGCATCCGACTGGACCTGCCGCGTGCTGGTGGGTGGACTGAAGCCTAATCGTGTCTACTGGTACCGGTTCACCGATTCCGATGGCTTGGGCAGCCGTGTGGGTAGGACGATCACGGCGCCACAGGTGGACGACACGAGACCCGTTCGTTTTGTTTTTGTGAGTTGCCAGAATGCGAACGACGGGGCGCAGAACGCCTACCGTAGAATGATTTTCGAGGATGAGCGATCTGCCGAAGCCGACCGGATTGGGTTCGTGCTTCACCTCGGCGACTTCATCTATGAAATTGTCTGGTATCCGGAGGACCGTCCGCAAGGCATGTATGACCGTCGCCTGCGAGACATCGTCCGCTACCCGCACGGCGAGAAGATCCACGACTTTCATATCCCAACCACTGTGGAAGACTATCGCGCCGTTTATCGCGCCTATCTGAGCGATCCTGATCTGCAAGACGCACGCGCCCGCTGGCCGTTCGTCAACATGTGGGACAACCACGAGTTCAGTTGGCTGGGCTGGCAATCTTTGCAGAGATTTGGAGGAAAGAACCTGCCGGCGCAGACTCGAAAAGTGGCGGCCAACCAGGCGTTCTTCGAATACCAGCCGGCACGAATCACTAAACCGAGCGGGCCATCCCTTGAGCGCTTCGATCCTCCACATGTGGTCGATACTCCCGTTACTCAATTCGACGAGCACGGCCTCGGTCAGGAACCGAACAATCTTGCTGCGATCGGCAGCCTCACGGGTTACCGCGCCTTGCGATGGGGCCGGAACGTGGAGCTGATCGTGACCGACCAGCGTACCTATCGCTCCGAGGAGCCTACCGACCAGCCCGAGGCAGGACCTCTTTCGAGCGATGACTTTCCTGAGTTCATCCCGGAAGACGCCATGGAAATCCTGGATGCGGGGCGAACCTACAATGGCGGTCGACCGCCGGAGTCAATCCGTTTCTANNGGCGTCAATCCGTTTCGGCAGCGTCGAGATAGCCAATTTCTGCAAGGACCGGCCCGCTCAGACAATTCTTGGCGCGGAGCAGAAGGCTTGGTTTCTCGAGCGCTTGCGCACCTCGAAAGCGACCTGGAAGATTTGGGGCAACACCACGGCCACGCTGGACATGCGTGCCGATCTGCAAAACCTGCCGAAGGAAACAGCGAAGCCTTGGCCGGGTGCCGGTTACGCCACTTCCCCATTCGGGGACCACGGCACTGCCTATGTAGAGCGCGGAGAGATTTATGACTTCGTCCAGGCCAATGGAATTACTGGTTTTGCCACGATAGCGGGGGATCGCCACAGCTTTTGGGCAGGCTTGGCTGCGAAGTCCCTGCCTCCGAAGCCGTTTGTTCCGGTCGGCATTGCTTTCGTGACCGGTTCGATCTCCGCTCCGGGAGTGGTCGAAGCGCTGGAACATGTCTTGCCGAAAGAGCATCCTCTGCGATCACTCTACGTCGGCCAAGGGCCGGGCGATCACGGCCCGCAACCAATACTGAACATGCTGGTTCGGCATGGCGTGCGCTCATGTTTCGAGTACGCGCAGAGCGGAGACATCGCGAAAGCGCGAGCGCTATCAAATCCGGAGTTGTCACCGCACCTCTCGTTTGTCGATATGGGAGGCCACGGCTATTCGGTTGTTCACGCGACCAGCGGATTCATCGAAACAGAATTCGTCTGCATTCCTCGCCCGATCGAACGCAGTGACCGTCCGGATGGAGGCGCTCTTGCCTACCGGGTTAAATTTCGAACCGACCTTTGGAAAAATGGTGAAGCGCCAAAACTCCAGATGCAGGTTCTTGAGGGCGATCCGAAATTTTCAGTGTGACGTGGTTCGATTTCGCGCAACGGAAACGCTTTTATTGCCCCTCGCCCAGTTCACGAATCCAAATATTCCGGAAGCGCACAGGGTTACTGTGATCCTGCAGACTAAGTGGCAGCTTGTCCGGCGTCGGCTTGTAGGGAGGCCGCTCGTGATGCGCGGTAGGTCCCGACAGCTCCACGTTGTCCTGCGCCAGCACTCCATTGTGCAGCACAGTGATCCGCGCCGGGCGCAGGACCTTGCCATCTTTTTCAAAACGCGGTGCGTGAAAGATGATGTCATAGGTCTGCCACTGTCCGGGCGCCCGTGAGGCATTCACCTGCGGAGGAAATTGCCCATATACTGCCGAGGCCTGCCCGTCGGCGTAAGTTTTGCTCTGATACGAATCCAGCACCTGGACTTCGTAGAGGCCCATCAAAAACACTCCGCTATTGCCGCGCCCCTGACCCTCGCCTACAGGAGGCGCCGGCTCCGCGAACTCCACATGCAATTGGCAATCACCGAACGGCTGGCGGGTATGGATGTAGCCGCTATGGGGCACCACCTCCATGTACCCATCCGCCACTTTCCACTTGGCGTCCATGCCATTTTCGCCCGCCCACTGAGAAAGATCCTTGCCGCCGAACAACACAATGGCGTCGGATGGAGGACGCCCCGGCGCATCCTGCGTGCTCGCCGTTCCAGCCTCAATCACCGGGGGCAACGGACGGTCCGGATCATTTGGCTTCCAACGCGGATCCACCTGCGCGATGGAGAGCTGGGAAACGAAAAGGACTAAAGCTGGCAGAGAGAGCATCGTTCTCATCGGTAGATACCTCGTTGCCCACGATACACAAGATTTCACAGCCCGAAGCAGGAAAGAATCTCTCCGCAATTCAGTAAAGTTAGACCGGCTTGGACGCGAGTTGAAAGTTAAGTGATGAAAACATAAATGCAGTTTTGGACGCATCACGAAAGTAACCTACCCAAGAATACAGGTTCGAGCGATGATGAAACTGCTTTCGGGGCACTTGGTTTGACCGAAGGTCGGTCCTGAAGTAACCATCATGCCGCAGAAAATAATGGACGTTCTTATGCTCGGGCGCTGCTCCCACGAGTTTTCATGGCCACGGCGCGGCTCTGACGGAGAGTACTATCAAGTTTGCATGCTGTGCGCGGCCGAGTACAAATATGACTGGACCACCATGCGCCGCACCCAGCGCCTAGAGCATGCCAAGCCTGAAACCACGGTACGGCGCAGTCACACCCGGGAGAAACGCCCATCGTGGACGCCCCGCGCTCGCCGTTTGAAGCTCGATATGGCGCTCCGCTACCGTGTAAACAGCACCAGCACCTGGTTTGAGGGTACTATCGAAAACCTTAGCCAAACTGGACTATTGTTTAGCGGGCCACAGCCCTTGCCAGTGAATGCATTGATCGAGATGGTATTTGAAATGCCGGAAGAAATCTCCGGCCAGAAGAACCGCAACGTAGTCTGCCAGGGTCGGGTGATTCGCTCCCGGGACGTGCAGGCGCCAACGAAAGAGAAGCCAGACTCAGACACCGACACCGATACGGGTCTTTTAGCGGCCTCAATCGTCGACTACAAGTTCATCCATTAAAATCCATACAGCACTTAAGACACGCCTGCAACATGTTGGAAAAGCAAGCGCCCCGGCAACAAATTCCCGCACGAATTCGTCTGCAACAGATACACTGTAGGCGAGCGTTTTCGCTCACTCCCAGGCTAAATCTCAGGAGTCCGCTCATGTACCGAGTTAAGCCACGCGTCTTGACCACGCAGGCGCCAACCTTTGCTTCGTCAGTCCTTGCTTCATCAATCGTTGCTTCGACGATCTTTGTTTTGGCAATTCTGGCTCCGAGCGTCGCTTGCAACCGGAAGCCGGATGACGCAGAAATTTCTCGCCAAGTTCAAAGTAAGTTCAGCCAAGACTCCGGGCTCGCGACCAAACAGATCTCCGTGCAAGCCAGCAGTGGGATCGTGACCATCAGCGGCTTTGTGGATAATGACCAGCAACGCCTGGCCGCGGCGCGGCAGGCTGCGTCTGTAGATGGCGTGAAGGAAGTCGTCAACAATCTGCAAGTGGGAGTCGCCGCGTCCAGTACACAAACCGCTTCTAAGGTTCCGCCAACGAAACCTGTGAACACAGTGCTGGCCGAGAATCCGCCCAAGGTCCGGAGGTCAAAATACTGGCGCAACCAGTACGGGGAGGCCAGCAATGACGCAACCGACGGAGCGGGAGGAACAAACGCGGAGGACACCCGGGCGCCAGCGCCGATTTCACAAGACCCGCCGCCGCCCGCCGAAACATCCATGGTTGCGTCTTCGGCTGCATCTTCCTCGGTTGCATCTTCTTCGGTTCCGCCATCGGCGCCTGTACCGCCGCTCAAAATAACAATTGAGCAGGGCACCTCGCTGTCGGTACGTCTGATTGACAGCATCGACACCGCAAAGAACCAACCGGGAGATACTTTTCACGCCAGTCTCAACATGCCGCTCTTAGTCGATGGCGCGGAAGCAATTCCGGCGGGCACTGATATTAGCGGACACATTGTCGACCTGAAGAACGCCAGCAAGTTCGCCGGACAGTCTTTGGTGGTGCTACAACTGGACAGCATTTCGTCCAACGGCAAGAGTTACAGCCTGCAAACCGATCAGTACAGGAAAGAAGGCAGTTCGCGCACCAAGAGTAGCGAGGAAAAGGTAGGCGGAGGCGCGATTCTGGGCGGCATCATCGGTGCTGTCGCGGGCGGCGGAAAAGGCGCGGTTATCGGTACTGCGGCGGGCGCCGGAGTCGGTGCTGGTGCACAGGCGGCCGGCAAGAGTCAGCAAATCAAACTGCCCTCGGAGACCGTGCTGAACTTCACCCTGCAAGCTCCCGTCACGGTTATCAAGTCAGCGGACCCGAACGCCGCAAGGCCAAAGCTGGATGACTCTCATTAGACCTGCATACCGCCGCCCGGGCTAACGCTCTGCAGGCACCTTTGATCCTTTCCTTCAGTTCCATGTCCTCCCGAGTTCCGGTATTCCGAACACTGCGAGGCTTTTTTGGGTCTCCGGGAATTGCCAATGACATGAATATAACCATGTCCCATCCATAAGAAAACTCTACTGATCCCGATCTTTTCCAAATTCAGTCTGTTCTGACTTCGTAACAACCAGCATTTTCTTCTCGCGCTGGAACAAATTTGCGTTACAAAGCCCAGCACTGATTCCGGACACCCCTGCACCTCACTGTCTGGATTCATTAGTGCATTCCTGACAATTTCCTGTTAGGCGGCTTCGTCGCCCAGTCCGAAAGGAGGAGAGATTCTCCCGTCGACGAATTCTGCCACTTCGCCGCGGAAAGGTAAGCCCCATTCCCTCATGCCCCGGGATGTTCGTCCCCGGACGTTTCAACCACGATCCCAAGTGGATCCAGGCAGCCAGAAGGCAGTTTACCAAGGAGGAGTCGTGATCAAGACAGCTAGACGCGCGTCCAGTTTTACTTTGGCGGTTTTGTTCCTCGCCGGAGTGGCATTTTCTCAGACCGACCCCGGAGTACAGAGTGCAAGCCGCGGCACCGGCGCCGCGCTCTCTTCGGTGTTATCGAACAGCCCGTCCGGGATCCTGGCTTTTTTCACTGACGGGCAAACCCGCTTCCAAGAGGTGGAGGCGGTTTCCAACTCCGCTAACGTCGGCTTGGGACCGCGTTTCAACTCCAACCAATGCAGTTCATGTCACGCGCAGCCTGCAATCGGCGGAACAGGTGCTGCTACCAATCCCCAATTCGAGTTCACCAGCAACGGGGTCGCGCCTGGTAACACAATGCCGTCGTTCATTACCGCCAATGGCCCCACTCTGGAAGCGCGATTCCCGTTCTTCTTTAACAGCAATGGCTCGGTCAACACCAGTTCTCCCAATGGCGGAGTGGAAACCTTGTTCACCGTCACTGGCCGCTCCGATGCCGGGACCTGCAACAGCGCCACTGCGCTGCCCCAGCCCAGCTTCGCCACTGCGGTGTCGGAGAACAACATCATCTTCCGAATTCCCACCCCACTCTTTGGCGCAGGCCTGATCGAGAATCTGGATGACTCAACCCTGTTGAAGAACCAAGTGGTCAATCTCAACAACGACCTGGGCATTTCGGGCACTTTCAACCACAACGGCAACGATGGCACTATCAGCCGCTTCGGTTGGAAGGCACAGAACAAGTCGCTCCACATCTTTGCCGGTGAGGCTTACAACGTGGAGATGGGCATCAGCAACTTGCTGTTTCCCCAGGATCGTCCACTGCCTGGAGAAGACGGCGCTGGCGGTACCGGCGATACCGGGCTGGTGTCGACCTGCCTGAACCTTGGCGGGGCCGGTTATCCGGAAGACACCTCCAACCCAGGATCGACGGGCACCGCAATTCTCGATGACGTCTCAGCGTTTGCCAACTTCATGCGCTTCCTGGCTCCGCCGCCAACAGGTGGAGTCATTTTGAACGGACAGACGGTCTCGGCGAGTACGATCTCCGCCGGCAGCGCTTTGTTTAGCTCTACCGGCTGCGCGACCTGTCACAATCCGACGCCAGGCACGACGCAAGCCTCGGGTTTCACCTCATCGTTGAGCAAACAACCCGTGCCTGCCTTCTCCGATATCGAGATCCATAACATGGGAACTGGCTTGGCGGACAACGTCTCGC
>PLUI01000218.1:0-19870 GCA_003164855.1 Acidobacteriaceae bacterium | reverse complement strand
GTGGAGGAACAGTTCTTCGAACTTTCCACCACGCAGCAGCAGGAAATACTGGACTTCCTGCGCTCGTTGTAATCGCTTAAACAACGTTCTGGCGAGATCCGAAATATCTCGCCAGAACTTTTTCAACCTGAACAAAAAAACCATTCGTGATGGATGTTTGGTACCGACCGTTCAGGTTGCCGGATTCCCAGGAGGAATATGCGCTCTCGATTTCTATGTTCTTTGCTCGTTGTGGCTTCGTCTCTATCGGTCTGGAGCCAGGCTGCTAAACCGCCAAACGCTCCCCGGAACGGTGGCGATTTTTCCGACAACGTACAGCCCGGGAACAAGGTGCCGACAGGAGTCATTCTCGTCAAGGGCGCTTGGTTCAGCGCGAGTGATTCCGTCACTCCCGTGCCCGAAGGCGGAAGCGTGAGCAATAACATCTTCAGCAATCAGTATTTTGGAATGAGCTACGCGGTGCCTCCCGACTGGGAAGAGAAATACAAAGGGCCGCCTCCGTCGGACAGCGGCCGCTACGTGCTTTTGCAGCTCAGACCTGCGGACACGTTCAAGGGACCTGCCCGGGGAAGCATTTTGGTCACCGCTCAGGACATGTTCTTCACGCCTTTTCCTGCAAACAACGCGCTGGAACTGGTTAATTACTCGAAGAATCATTTGCAGGCGGACTACAAAGTTGAACTGCCTCCCACCCGGACCACGGTTGCCGGTCACCCCTTCACGTTTTATGCCTATTGGTCTCCGATAGCGGAGCTGCATTGGTACGTGCTGGCCACCGAAATCCGCTGCCACGCGGTGCAAATCCTAGTGACCAGCCGTGACACCAAACTGCTGGAGAACTTGATCGCCGATATGAACAAGATGAAGTTGCCCGAGGAGGCGAATCCAACGGCCGGGACGGGCGGCGGAGCTTTTCCGGTGTGCATCAAAGATTATGCCAATGAAGAAAACCTGATTACGCGGGTTGATCCCGTTTTAACCGAGCACAAATTCAACCCGGTTCCGGTGCGAATCATCATCGATAAAGAAGGCAAGGTAAAACACATCCACTTTCTCAGCGCATTTCCCGATCAGGCGAAAGCAATCACGGATGCGCTGAATCAATGGAGGTTCAAGCGCTATATGCGCGGAGGGAAACCCACGGAGGTGGAAACTGGAATCATGTTTGGGCGGGCATCCTATCCCATGGGACGTGCGGCAAGCAACGCGCCGGCCGAATGACCCAGCCGCAGTTATTTCAGCAGATTAGTTCGGCAAAGGGTTGGGGTTGCTTTGCGGGGCAAACGCCTGCGGCTCTTTGCGCTTCTCCTCGGAATCCAGCGCAAACAGCATGTAGTGATCGAAGCTGTACCGGCGCCGGAAGTCCCTCACACCATCATGGGAGGGTCAATGCGGCATTTATCCTAGAAATCCACTCACAGCCCCGATCCACCGTCGTACACTCTTGAATGCCGGTTGATTCCGCTCATGCCTCCAATCACGGCATTACTGCACACCAGCAATGCAGCCCTGCGCCTGGGTCGGGCGCTGGAGACACTTCTGCCCTGCGCGGAAATTCTGATCGTGGATCATCACTCCGCCGACGCAACATCCCGCATCGCTCGCGACTACGGGGCGCGCGTTCTGCCCGCCGATACCGGAGCCACCAAGAATCATTACCTTAACCAGGCGCGCCACGATTGGATTCTTTGTCTGGACCCTTCGGAATCCATCACCGAAGGTCTCCAGGCAGCTTTGTTCGAGTGGAGTTCTTTGCCCGCTTTCAGTGGGGAGGGTACGCGCTCTTTTTCCCTGTTTGTCCGCGAGCAAGTAGCCGCAAATTGGAGGACCCAGCCCGCGCCCGAGACTCGTTTAATCCCCCGCACCTGGACTTTGTGGAACGGACTCCTTCCAGCTTACGAACCCTCGTCCATCGCACTGGAGGGCGAGTTGCTACGGTTTTCCTACCCTTGACGTATCGTCCGTTCGGACAGTGACTTCAGTACCTTAGTCCTCCCTGCCATCCCCGCCTTATAATCCACTCAAGATTGAGGCGAATCTGCGTTCCAAGGAAGACCTGCGCTCACCAGCGCCCGCCTTCCAAGAAACGCCGCAAATTCAATGGACCCGCTGTTTGCATCGTCGATTTTTTTCCTGGGGCTGGCCTTTGGCAGCTTTCTGAACGTGTGTATCTATCGCCTGCCCTTGGGTTTGTCGGTGGTGGCACCCCGTTCGGCTTGCCCCCGCTGTAAGCGCCCGATTGCCTTTTACGACAATCTGCCGGTCCTTAGCTGGCTGATCCTTGGCGGCCGATGCCGTCACTGCAAGGCAAAAATCTCCGCCCGCTATTTGTTTATCGAACTGCTTACGGGCGTTCTGTTCCTGAGCTGCTACGCCTACCTCGGACTCACACTGGCCACGCTGAAATACTGCGTCTTCGGATTCCTGCTGCTCGGCCTCATCTTCACTGATGCTGAAACCAAGCTGTTACCGGATAAGCTCACGCTCCCAGGCTTGGCCCTGGGTGTGGCCTTCAGTTTGATCGTTCCAGTCGATGACGTCGCTTCACAGTTCCTGCCGGTAATGCTAAATCTCCCGTTCAGCGCCGCTCTAGCCACGCACTTATTTTCCCTCGTCGATTCCCTGCTGGGCGCGGCCCTCGGTGCTTCATTCATCTACGGCGCCGGCGCCGTTTACCTGCGCTGGCGCGGAATGGAAGGCATGGGCTTCGGCGATGTGAAGCTGATGGCCATGGTGGGTGCCTTTCTCGGAATGAAGCTCACCATTTTCACCATCTTCACTGCATCGCTGGCCGGCTCGCTGTTTGGTCTGGCTACGGTGTTGATGGTCTGGATTAAGCGAACCCACCGCTTCGCGCGCCGATTGGCGAACTTACAGGCCGCGCGCCAACGGGGATGGCAATCCGCGCAGATGGTTTACCGCCATTACCAGATGCCCTTTGGAGTTTTTCTCGGCAGCATGGCATTGCTCGCGCTCTTCGTTGGCAACCAGTTCCTGCGCTGGTATGGGAGGCTTTGGTGGTAAAGCTGTTCGCCAATCCGTTGATACTGCGCGCCGTGGCTTTGCTGCTCGCGGCTGGATGCTCCTTCCTGTTCGCCATCTTCCTGATGCGCCGCTTGCGCCGCAATATCGCTGCCGAGGCTGATCTTGACTTCGCTGCCGCTCCCACTCTGGAAACTTTGCCGGTCCAGCTCTATAACACCGTCATCCAACAACTGAAGCAGCAGAAGCACGAATTACAGGTGCAAACGCTCACCGAACAGCGCCGCGCCCGCACCACCGAAAATTTCAGTCAGACGGTGCTGTCGAATCTTCCCTCCGGCGTCCTGGTGTTCGGACTTAATGGATTGGTGAAACAAGCCAATCCCGCTGCCAAGGAAATCCTCGGATTCCGTTCGCTCTCGGGGATGAGTGCGGAAAATATTTTCCGCGACGCAGCGGTCTGCTCGCCGGGCTCCTCGGCCGTCTATTCCGACGGTCTGGCAAGTTTGCCGGTTCGCCTCGCCGAGGAGTTTCATGCGGTGTTGCACGAGGGCAGCAAGCATCGCCAACTCGAGGCGGATTACACCACTCCCGCAGGAGAAAGACTTCACCTCGCGGTTACGGTTTCCGCCGTTCCCGCGGTCGATGGCAGTCTCCTCGGCGTGGCCTGTCTTGTCAGCGACCGCAGCGAGTTCGAACACATCCGTCGTCAGCAAGAACTGCACAGCGAGCTTTCCGCCGAAATGGCGTTGGAGCTGCGCACCTCCTTGACTACTATCGCGGGATACGCCCAACAGTTGGCGCGGAATCGGGAACCAGATCTGGCCGTGCAATTGGCTGCCGACATAGCCAGCGAAGCCGCCAGTCTTGACCGCCGCATCGGAGGATTTCTGGCGGAGAAACGCTCTGCCGCAGATTCTGGCAGTCGTGCCGGTGTGGCGAGCCGAGCCACTTGAAATTTGCACGATCAGCATCAACGATCAGCATCAATGGGCAGACCCGAACAAACGGATCGGCTCACGGACGTACACAAAGGATGGAAGCTATGAAACGCATGGCACAGACCGCATTCGCATTTACCCTGTTTATCACCCTGGCTGCTTCTCTGGCCGTGGCACAGACCACCACACCCTCGCCGGATCAATCTTCGCTGGGGGATTATGCCCGCAAGGTTCACAAAGATCCGGCCGCAAAAGCCAAGCCGAAGGTCTATGACAACGACAACCTTCCGAAGGACGACAAACTCTCCATCGTAGGAGAAGGCCCCGCCGCCGGGGGAACCAATCCTACGGACGCCAAGGACGCCGCAGCAGACAAAACTGCCGACGACGAGCAGGCCAAAAAACAGAGCGAATGGAAATCCTGGCAGGATAAGGTATCGGCACAGAAGAATGCGATCGACCTGGCCTCGCGCGAACTCGACGTGCTGCAAAAGGAATACCAACTTCGCGCCGCCGCCATGTACGCCGATGTGGGCAACCGCTTGCGCAACTCCACCCAGTGGGACAAGGAAGATGCGGATTACAAACAAAAGATCGCCGACAAGCAGAAGGCCGTCGACGATGCCAAGCAAAAGCTCGACGACATGCAGGAAGAAGCCCGCAAAGCCGGCGTTCCCGCCGCCATGCGCGAGCCCTAAGAACAAATGTCCCGAATCATCCGCAGGCAAACTCCTGTTTGCTGCGAGTAATCAAGAACGCCGGCCATTGGCCGGCGTTTTCATTGCTCTGCTCCCGTATCTCAGACCGACTGTCCTTCGTCCTTGCCCTGACCGCGCAGTCTCAGAATCTGCTTCACGTGATGCCGCCCATGAATCAGATGAAACTTTCTCCATTGCGCCGCCGTCAGCGGTCCCAGGATTGGATGATCGAGCACCTTGCCGCGCCCGAATCGGGCCTCACACTGCGCGATGATCGCATCCATCGCCGCAATCTTCAGCGCAACGTCGCCTTTCACCTTCTCTACCGGCAGGCCTCGCGGCACAGTATTTTTCGGCGCTTTTCGTCCTTTCGGCAGGTGGTTGAAGCCCAACACCACCAGCGCTCGCACGCGTTGCCTCATCGAGGCTCGCGCCACAAGGGGCTTGCCCGCTTCGAGAACCCGCTCAAATCCTTTTACCGTCCCGGTATAGGTCAAATACAAATGCTCCAACACCTCCGCCGCACACCACTTCCCGGCGGGATGCCAAATCATCTGCTCGTCCGGCAAGCCTTTTACCGCTGACTCCAGAGCCTGCTTCAACTCCTCGAGCAAGGAATCCATGCAACTATCTCGCGTTTCCCCGCGCTTCAGGTAGAATGTTGCGCGACAATAAAATTATCCCAGTTATAACAGGAAGGTCACCATGAAAATGCGGGACTCCGTCCGGCCGAAGGTAAAATTGAAGGCCAATATAATCGGAGACACTCCCCCAAGAGTGCATTTCCCAACCGCCGCTGCAAGTAAAATGTTTTCTTTCGTCCTGCTCGCGATTCTCGCGCTGCTCGTGGCCTGCGACTCCAACACCCCAAAAACTCCGGAAGCCAAGCCTGAGCCCAAAGGTCCCGAATTGCTCACGGCGCGAGCCGCCTTTCAAAAGGTCTTCATCGCCGCCCGCAATTATGCCGCGGACGTAAAGCCGTTCCGCATCGAGTCCACTCCGACCACCGACGACAACGGGCAGGATGGCAAATCGGCGATATGGCGCGCCAGCTTCGCTTCGCTCACGCAACGCGGGGTAAAACCCTTCATCTGGTCCGGCAGCAACGCGCCCGACGCCCCCTCTCGCGGAGTTTCACCCGGCAACGAAGACGTCTACAATCCTGGCAACGCCTCCACTCAGGTTTTCGATGTCGGCTTCCTCAAAGTGGATTCCGACCAGGCGCTTGCCGTGGCGCAAAAACACGGCGGGGACAAAATTCTGGAGAAAGATCCATCCACTTCTGTGTTCTACGTCTGCGACTGGAACCATAACACCAACGAGTTGATCTGGCACGTTATCTACGGATCTACCCGCGACAACGCAAAACTGACGGTTGCAGTAAATGCCTCAACCGGTGAGTTCATCCGAGTGGAGAAATAGACGGGCGTGATTTCGGGAAAGGGGCTGGAAAAACAAAATAACGGTGGGCGATTAGTCCCGGTGCTCAGCTTTGTTTAGCTGGCTCTCAAGGGAAGAAAAAAATCGGCACAGCGCGCCCGCAGAGGCGATGGCGCCTTTTAGTGCGTGGCGTTCCCCAAAAGAAACAATGTCTTCCACCGAATATTGCAGCCGGAGCCGGTCAGTGGCGCATTGCGCGCTGAGCAATTCGATTTTCGCCGCGCGAAGGTCGGAGGCCAAGCGGGCAATCCCGGCCTGCTTTATGGAATCATCATTTAACATCTATACTCCCTTACATACGATCGTTCGGCAATATCGGCGTGGAATCGGCGCATCCTGCCGGGGCCACTCTTCCTTGGGGGAAGGCTTCAACTAAATCTTTCGCGGCGCCGGCAGGACGCAGCCTGCGGGATCAACTCACTTGCTAGTATGCGATTCATTGTACATTGTTAGTTGAACATAGTTCAAATTATTTCTTGGGCCCCTGCATTGATCCTCAATCTCTGGAGTGAAGCCGTTGCCCAGACAAGCCGATCCTCAACTCGAACAACGCATCCTGGAAGCCGCCAGCCGGCTGCGCGCCAGGGGCGGCGAAAAAGCCCTCACCATGCGCGCCGTCGCCAAGGCCGCCGGCACCACCACCCCCACCGTCTACGAACGTTATCGTGACCGCGACGCTATTCTCCGCGCTCTACGCATCCAGTGTCGCGTACAACTTTTCGCTGCGCTCCGCGACTCCCGCACCCTGGCGCAAGCCTGCCAGTCCTATCTCGCATTTGCCCTCGAGCATCGCCATGCCTACGAAGTGCTCTATGACAACTTCGCCGAACCCCCGTCTTTGCACGAGCCGTGGCCGTCTTTCAATCTACTGCGCGAGCGTCTGACCAAGCGCCTGGGCGGAACTCCCCGCCAGCACACTCGCCTCATGCTTTCACTCTGGTCGCTAATGCATGGCACCGCAATGCTTTTGATTCGCGGAGGTGCAGTGGGACCGCTGCGTACGCAAATGTTCCATTCCTGTCTTGACTCAGTCGAAGTTATTGTCGCCGAAGCTGCTCGCTACAAGGGAAAGCTCTGCTCCGGCCCCAAGTGGCCCGCGAATCTGATTCTAGGAGAGGAAGCAGAAAGCAAGGTGACCCACACCGACGACAACGGCAGCGCAAAATCCGCAACTCGCTCCGCCCGCAAGGAGCTCAAACCAAAGCGATCTCGACCCGTCCACACTGCCCCCTAACCACGCGGCGTTCATCTACTGCGGCTTCGTTGCGCCCGCCTGCGCCTTCAGCCGCTCAATCGCTTTCTGCGCTTGTTCGGATTCTGGCCCGTGCGGCAGAATCTTCAAGTAGCTCTCGTATTCGTTCCGTGCATCGTCGAGCACGCCCAGCTTTTCCAGACACACGGCCAGCCGGATCGTCGCCACCGCGTCGTTTTCTTTGTAGCGCAGCGCCTCCCGATAGCGGTCTTCCGCCGCTCTGTAATTCCCGCGCTTGAAATAAAAATTGCCCACCTCGATACTTTTCGCCGCCTTGTGTGGATCCCAGGTATGGAATTCGGTTATGCCGCTGGCGCCGCCCAATTTTTCGGCTTCCGCCTCACCCACCGCCGATGAACTGTTCGGATGAATCTTGGCATCGTCCTCCGGCGGACTCAAATCAGTCTGCGTATCTTTACTGGAACTCACTCCCACTTCCGATCCCAAATCGTCAGCCTGCACGCGATCCGAGCGCGGTGGCACCAAATTCGGCGCAGAGTGAGTCGATTCCTGCGAGTTTGGTTGCGCCGCTTGGGGCGCGTCTTTGTCCGAAGGGCTGGCCTGCTGCGCCCACGCTCCCACCGCCAACCCTAGAACTGCAATTCCGAACAACCGCGAAGCCATATTCGATATTTTACCCTGTGCCTTTGGCAGTGTCGCGATAAGACGCAACCGTGCTTCCTGCGCGAGCAAAAAAACAGGCCGCTCAGGGGAAGTTGAGCGGCCTGGTTGGCAAAGTCTCCCGGGGGAGGAGACAAACTGATTCTGTACAACGACTTCTTACATCGACGACGGATTATTCTGCCCAGTCGTCGCCGGCGTCGCTGGCTGATTCGTATCGCCCACCGTGTTCGTCATCAGTCGCACATCGACCCGGCGGTTACCAGCACGGCCCTGTTTCGTCTTGTTGGTTTCGACCGGCTTGTCTTTGCCCAGTCCGATCACATAAATTTTGTGCGCCGGAACGTTGTACTTCGAAGCCAGATATTGGATCACCGAGTTGGCCCGCCGCTGGCTCAAGTCATAGTTGTATTCGGCCGATCCCACTGAGTCCGTGCTGCCTTCCAGCGTAATAATGTAGCCCTTGGTGCTCGCAATGTTCCCGGCCATCTGATCGAGAGAATCTTTCGCCTGCTGCGTGAGATTGTCGCGGTTAAAACCAAACTTCACCGAGGTCTCCGCCACCGGACGATAATTGTCCAGGTTCGCCACGGTATTGGTTAGGACCCCGACGCGGCCATTCGCTGCGTCCGCCATCTGTTGTGCCTGAGCTGCGTTCTGCCCTGCGGTCTGCGCTTTCTGCTCGACTTCCGTCGTCTTGGCGTTCACCGCCTGGATGCCAGCCTGAGCTCGGGCGTCCACATCCTTAATGTCTTTGCTGTTTTTCGCCGTCATATCGTCAAGCTCGTTCGTCTTGTTGATCAGCGGCGTCGTCTGCTGCTTTACGTAGTTCTTGCTGGTACAGCCGATGGTTAGTGCCATGCTGGCCGCCAGTAAAATCGTTAACGAAGTGCGGTTCATATTTGAGGAGCTCCTTGAGAGAGTGGTTGTCTCGGCGCGACTGGGATTCTCGCGCTCAATTTGATGCAGGCCCTGGTACAGTCGTTGGTTTCCTACTAATCCCGCTATTACTTTTGCACGGGGAGTGCCAGTTCCACGCACCGGCACAGCCAGCTATAAGTATAAACGTTTTCAATGGTTTGCGAAGGGCTTCCCGCTAATCGCCATTAACTGCGTTGCGTCCCGCCAACGCAAAGCCCACATGGCGTAGGGAAATTTTATACGGTCACACCGCCCGCCCCGCAGCCAAAAGAGTCCTCTCTAATCCTTTCCGAACGCCTCTTTGTTTACCACATAGGGCATTTTCGTGACATCGCCACCATAGTTTGCTTCGAGCACGTCAATCAATCCCTGCACGCAGCGGCCCGCCATGCCTTTGTTGGGATCGGTGGAGAGCCGCGTGATGCGCGCGGCACTGGCAAAGTGCGGGAACAGGCGGCAGCGATCCGCAATCGCGGGATCGCGTAGCGGAGAGTCGGCCGGCAAGGGCTCCTTCTCATAAACATCGAGCGCCGCGCCAGCGATCCAGTTTTCGCGCAAGGCGCGCACCAGCGCTGATTCATCCACCACTGGACCGCGCGAGTCGTTCACCAGAAAAGCCGTTGGCTTCATCAGCTTCAACGTCCGCTCGTTGAACAAATGGTAGGTAGGCGTTGCGCTTTCATCGGGACGCAACAGCGGAACATGAACGCTGACGAAATCGGCATCGCGAAGAGCCACTTCGAACGTCACATACTTGATCCAGTTCTTTTCCTTCGAGATGCCGCGGGCATGGCGCAAGTCCATGGTCTCTTGAATGGCCTTGATGTAATCATGGTTCTCATACGCCGGGTCATAGCACAATATGTTCATGTCGAAGCCGGCGCATTTTTTGATCAACGATAATCCAATGCGTCCCGTGCCGATGATCGCAATGGTTTTGCCCGTGACTTCATCGCCCAGGAACGGCAAGTAGGGATGCCAGTATCCCCACTGGTTGTCGCGCGTAAGATGCTCGGCGGGCCACATCTTGCGCGCCAGCATGCCCAGCATGAAAAAGGCGAATTCGGCCGTGGCCTCGGTCAAAACGTCCGCCGTATGGGTAAAAGGAATCTTGAAGCGGTTGGCGTCGGCGCGATTGATGTTGTCGACCCCTACTGCAAACTGCGCCACGACTTGTAACGTGTCCTTGCCAGCCTCAAAAACCTCGGCATCGATCGGATCGCGCAGAGTGGTGATGAGTCCGTGAATTCCGGACTTAACCTTATCAATGATCAGTTTTTTCGGCGGCGCTTCCGGCTGCGGATAGACTTCGACTTCGTAGCCCCGGTTGCGCAGCAGGCCAATGGCTTCTCCAATGTCACAAGTGGCAAAAACGCGGAATTTCTTGTTCATGAGTTTTTGGTATGCTCTCGAAGCACTACGCCGTACTTAGCAAAATACCGAAAATATCATACGCGAACCCCACTCAACCCTGGCGTACCACTCGGCGGCCGACGTTTATGGCCATTTCTGCCATTGTGATCTAGCTCACAGACGCCCGGCAAAGGCGTCCGTACAGTTAAGGCATTAATTAAGTCATTCTCCGTCGAAGGGCTTGCTACATGGCTACTGTCGTTTCGCCAACCGCCACACGGGTTTTGAACTCCAGTCTGGCGCGCAAGATCATGAGCGCCGGCGAAGCTGCCGCTCTCATCAACTCCGGCGATCAGATCGGCATGAGTGGCTTCACCGGATCGGGTTATCCCAAGGTTGTTCCCATCGAACTGGCGCATCGCATAGCCGACGCCCACTTCCACGGGCAAAAGTTTCAGGTGAGTGTCTTTACCGGAGCGTCCACCGGCCCGGAACTGGACGGAGCCCTCGCTATAGCCGGAGGCATCCATCTTCGCCTGCCCTATCAATCCGATCCAGAAACCCGCAAGCGGATCAATGCCGGCGAAATGGATTACATGGATATTCACCTCAGCCATGTAGCTCAATTCGTCGAGTATGGGTTCCTCGGCAAGCTCAATGTCGCGCTGATCGAAGTCGCCGCTGTGCTGGAAGACGGACGCCTCGTCCCCAGTTCCTCGATCGGCAACAATAATACTTGGATCGATCAGGCCGACCACGTGATCCTTGAGGTCAACTCGTGGCAGCCGGCGGCACTTGAGGGCATGCACGACATTTACTACGGGCTGCAGCCGCCTCCCAACCGCGGACCGATTCCGCTGCTGCACCCTGGACAGCGCATCGGCACGCCGTACCTCGAAGTTCCCGCCGAGAAGGTCGTCGCCATCGTGCTGACGGATTCTCCCGATCGCAACAGCGCCTTTAGACCGCCCGATGCCGCTTCCAGGCTTATCGCTGGCCACATCCTCGAATTCCTCAGTTGGGAAGTACAGAAGGGCCGGATGCCTGCGAACCTGCTCCCGCTGCAGTCCGGCGTCGGCAACATCGCGAATGCGGTTCTTTTCGGACTCGAGGAAGGCCCCTTTCAAGATCTGACTTCCTACACGGAAGTAATTCAAGACGGAATGATTCGTCTGCTGAAATCGGGCAAGGTGACCTCGGCCTCGGCCACAGCATTCTCGCTCAGCCCCGCGATGCTTACGGAAGTGAACGCCGATATGGCCAGCTACCGCAGCCGCATCGTTCTGCGTCCGCAGGAAATTTCCAATCATCCCGAAATCATTCGCCGTCTCGGCGTAATCGCCATGAACGGTATGATCGAAGCCGACATTTACGGCAACGTCAACTCGACGCATGTCATGGGATCCCGCATCCAGAACGGCATAGGCGGCTCCGGAGACTTCGCCCGCAACGGATACTTGTCGATCTTTATGGCCCCGTCAACTGCACAACAGGGAACCATCTCGACCATCGTGCCGATGGTGTCGCATGTCGACCACACTGAACACGATGTGCAGGTCATTGTTACCGAGCACGGACTCGCCGATCTGCGTGGACTCTCGCCGCGCCAGCGCGCGCACCTCATCATCGAGAAGTGCTCCAACCCGGACTACAAGCCTTTGCTCCTCGACTATCTCAACCGGTCGGAACGGCTGTCTTTCGGCAAACACACGCCGCATCTGCTGACTGAATCTCTCGGCTGGCACAACCGTTATCTGCAAACCGGAAGGATGTGGCCACAGGATGCGGCCACAGCCACAGGAAGAGAACTGAAAATTGTCAGATCCGCGTAGCGGCACGGCCTTGGGCTATAATTACGCGCACCCATGGCTCTCACCTCTGGCTCGAAGCTTGGTCCCTATGAAATTCAATCGCCATTAGGCGCTGGCGGAATGGGCGAGGTCTACCGCGCCCGCGATGCTCGCCTCAACCGCGACGTAGCCATCAAAATTCTTCCCGCATCGTTCTCCGCCGATCCCGATCGCCTGCAGCGCTTCGCGCAGGAATCCCGCGCCGCAGCGGCGCTCAATCACCCTAACATTCTTTCCATCTACGATATCGGCGAAGACCACGGCGCGCCCTATGTAGTTTCCGAACTGCTGGAAGGCGAGACTCTGCGCGACCGCCTGCGCGACACCGCGCTTCCCTCCCGCAAGGCAATCGACTATGCGCAGCAAATCGCGAACGGTCTGGCCGCGGCCCACGACAAGGGCATCGTCCATCGCGATATGAAACCGGAAAACATTTTCATCACCCACGACGGGCGCGCCAAGATTCTGGACTTTGGACTCGCCAAATTCACCCGTCCCGAAGCCGACGCCTCCGGCGAAGCACCCACGCAGCAAGTCGTCGGCACCGACGCCGGAACCGTCATGGGCACCGTCGGCTATATGTCACCCGAGCAAGTCCGTGGCAAGCCCGCCGACGCGCGTTCCGACATCTTTTCCTTCGGCGCCATCCTTTACGAGATGGTTTCCGGCAAGCGAGCCTTCCACGGCGACTCCGCCGTCGACACCATGAGTGCCATCCTCAAGGAGGATCCGCCGGACCTCTGCGAAACCAACCGCAATGTTCCCCCTGCGCTCGAACGCATCGTCCGGCACTGTCTCGAAAAAAATCCCGCCGAGCGTTTCCAGTCCGCTCGCGATGTGGCCTTCAACCTCGGCGCTCTGACTGAGATTTCGACTTCCACTCGTGGCGGTATGCGGGCCATCGTGGAGGAACCGTCCGCCCGTCGCTGGCTGCTGCCCTTGCTCGGTGGATTGCTGCTGCTGGGGTCGTGGGCGGCAATTTATGAGTTCGCACATCGCGGTGCAGCCGCAGCGAATCCAACCTTCCACGAAATCACCTTCCGCAACGGGACTGTCTGGGCCGCCCGCTTTGCGCCGGACGGACAAACCATCCTTTACGGTGCCGCCTGGGAAGGCCAGCCGCAGGAAATTTTCTCCACCCGCTTCGACAGCACGGATTCCCGCACCCTCGGCCTGCCGCCCGCGCAGATTCTCTCGATCTCGTCGAAGGGAGAGATGGCAATTTCCCTGCATCCTGTCACCACCGGCGCCTTCGCGCAGGATGGGACTCTGGCGCGTGTTCCGCTCGCTGGCGGTGCGCCGCGCGAAGTCCTCGACAAGATTTTCTGGGCGGATTGGACGCCCGACGGCCAGTCTCTCGCCGTGATTCGTTCCGGCAATCTTCCAACATCCCTGCATCTGGAATTTCCCGTCGGCCATGTCATCTACGAGCCGAACGGTTGGACCAGCCACGTGCGTTTCTCGCCCAACGGCGAATTCCTCGCCATCGCCGACCACGTCCCCGGCGGCGACGATGGACGCGTGGTTATTATCGATACCCACGGCAACGCCAAAGCAAGCTCTTCTTTTTACTCGAGCGTCGAAGGCCTGGCATGGGCTCCCAGTGGCAAGGAAGTTTGGTTCTCTGCCGTGCCCAATGGATCCGAGCGCTCCGTTTATGCCTTGGATTTTTCGAGCAAAGAGCGGCTGATCTATCGCGCCCCCGGCGGCTTGACGCTGCACGACATCAGCCGCAACGGTCTCGTTCTTCTCACCGCCGACAAATCGCGCATGAGCCTCACCGCTCTTGCCCCCGGCGAAACCCGCGAACGCAGCCTCACCTGGTTCGATTGGTCGCTGCTGGCCGATATGTCCCCGGACGGCAAAACCATTATTTTCTCGGAAACGGGCGAAGCCGAAGGTACCAACTACAGCATGTTTCTCCGTAAGACCGACGGATCCCCTGCAATCCGTCTCGGCGACGGCGGCTTTGGCGCGCTCTCGCCCGACGGTCAGTGGGTCGTGGCTTTGGTGGGAGCTCCTCCGAAATTAATGTTGCTTCCCACGGGTGTCGGCGAGCCGCGACAGCTCACCGATGACAAAAACGACCACTTCAACGTCGCCTGGTTGCCAGACAACAAGTCAATCATCTACTCGTCAACGGAGCCGGGACACGGCGTGCGCACCTATGTGTTGGATGTCCAGGGTGGCAAGCCTCGCGCTTTCACTCCAGAGGGCACATCTGCTTACCGCGTCACTCCAGACGGCAGGATGGTTCTCGGTCGAGACCAACAACGTCAGCTATGGCTCTGCCCAGTCGCCGGCGGGGAGCCGCAAAAGGTTAACTTCAACTTGAACTCCGACGAATTCGTCCTGGGATTTTCGGCAGATGGCAAAAGCTTGCTCGCGGTGACTCGCGGCGTCCCACTCAAGATTGCTCTCGTGGATCTCGCAACCGGCCGCCGCCAGCCCTGGAAGGAAATCGCTCCCGCCGATCTCGCCGGCGCCCAAGGGATTCCGACCATCAAGTTCAGTGCGGACGGCAAATCCTACGCCTATTCCACACTCCGTGTGCTCTCCGACCTTTACGTGGTGGATGGCCTGAAGTAATCCGCCAGGATGGAAGAGCAGAACTTCGCATATCATCAACCCGGCGGGAGCGGAGTTTCCGGTTCACTTGCAAAAACTCGACAAGGCGACGGTTGCCACCATGCTGGCGGGCATGTGCACGTTTCTCAACGTCTACTGCACTCAGCCGCTGCTACCGCTGTTGCGGCAGATTTTTCATGCCTCCGAACTAGCGGTCAGTTTCACGGTCAGCGCCACCATTTTTGCCACCGCCCTGACCGCTCCCGTGATCGGTATGATCGCCGAGCGCGGCGGACGCAAGAAAGTCATCGTACCTTCGTTGTTCCTTCTGGTTATTCCAACAGCTCTGGCGGCAACCTCCACCAGCCTGCGCGCGCTTATTTTCTGGCGCTTTGCCCAGGGTCTTTTCGTGCCGGGTGTCATCGCGGTCATGCTCGCTTACGTAAATGAGGAATGGGCCGGACGCGGCGTGGGCCACGCCATGTCCGCGTATGTAACCGGAACGGTGTTCGGCGGATTTCTCGGACGCTTTATCTCCGGAGTGATCGCCACGCACTGGCATTGGCGCGCCACCTTCTTAGTACTCGCCGGCCTCAACCTGGTCGGTGCGGTTATGGTCCGTGCCTGGCTTCCTTTAGCCAGAAATTTCGTGCCCGCCGAACACTTGCGGCAGGTTCTGAACCATGCCAAAGAACAGTTGCGCAACCCGCGCCTTCTGGCCAACTTTTCCATGGGCGCCACCGTACTGTTCGCGCTGGTGGGGTGCTTTACTTACGCAAATTTCTACCTTGCCGCTGCACCTTTCCATCTGAATTCCGCGCAGCTGGGCAGCATCTTTTTTGTTTATCTGCTTGGAGTCGTGATCACGCCGCAGTCCGGATGGTTCATGGATCGCTTCGGCTTTCGCCACACCACCATCCTCTATTGCAGCATGATGATCGCGGGACTGCTCTTCACTCTGGTCAAGTCGCTGCCCGTAGTCATCGGTGGCCTCGCCCTCTTTTCTTCGGGCGTTTTCGTGGCGCAAGCGGCAGCTACGGTGCAGACGGGCGCCATCGCCGGTCGCGCACGCTCCTCTGCCGCCGGACTCTATGTGACGTTCTACTACCTGGGAGGAAGCGTCGGCGCTACGCTGACTGATTGGTTCTGGCGTTGGGCCGCGTGGCCCGGTTGCGTTGCGCTGTTGGGAGGAGTTTCGTTATTAAGCTTCTGGCTTGCCAGAATCAGCAGCCGCCCCTCCGACCAACTCGACTCTGGGGAAATCGAATTCGTGGGGGATTGAAGTCGAACGCCCGCGCCACACTAATTGAACTTCCAGCGCGTGGATTTCCCCACAAAGTGCTTCTCCCACAAACCAAACGCCAGGCGTGGATGCACCGCGAAGACCGGCTCTTTCATCGACAGAATGTCCTGCTTCATTCCCTTCATGTCGAATTTGTACTTGCGCTCGTAGATAGGCAGGAATTTCTGCCGCGCAGCTACGTCAGCAATTTCCGCCACCCCTTCGACGATCACCGCCTCGTTCGCATGCTCCGTGCATACGATGCAGTTGGCATTTTGCGCCAGGTTGCGCGCTTTGCGAGATTTGCTGCCCGTGCTAAACAGGAATCGGCCATCCTGCCACAAGCCCCAGACGACCATGGTGTGCGGCGAACCATCGGGCTTGACGGTGGTGACCCAGTAGTTATGCGACTGCTTCAGCCGCTGCTCAGCCCAACTCCACCGAAGCAGGCCCTTGCCGCCAGCTGGCAGGCCATATCCGGGCATGTGAGGACGGCTCGGCTGAGGTCCGGGGTTCGGTTTCGATTTCTTCTTCGTGGACTTTGTTATCCCACCCCCACCCATAATTCTACCGTCCCGCGCAGAGGTCTTTTGCTGAGCAACGAAACGCATTGCGGACGTAGACTAGCTTGCGGTCGGTTCCTTCTTCTTAACGCGCACGACTGTGATTTTTGCGAAACCCTCCTCGAATGCGGGTGGCTTCAGTTTAGCGGCCATGCGGCGCATTACATCTTCGGGAACCACCCGGTCACGGCGCTGGTGGCGCTCCACGCAGACCTCGAGCGGCACATCGAAGAAAACCGCGTGAACTTCGTATTGATAATCCCTGGCCAGCTTGATCCAGTGCTGGCGCTCTTGCGGAGTGAGGTTGGTCGCATCCACATAGTTCGTGGGGCGCTTGGCGATGAGCCGCGCTTTCAGCATGGAGCGGAGATTAGAGAAGACAAGATCCTGAAAACGCTGTTCGCGAACGTCGTCAAACAATAAAGATCGAACCATATCGCTCGAAAGCGGCACTACATTGTGGCGCTTGAACCACGAACTCTTTCCAGAGCCTGGCAATCCAATGGCCAGAACCACAACGCCTTTCGGCGGACGCTGCGGCGCAACGGCGGGCGCGGGTGCTCTCGGCGCGGGTGCGGCAATGGGCTCAGCTGTTTGACCTTCCGCCTCTACCTCTGCCGCACTTTCTGTTGCATCGGGTATCTCCTCTTCCACCGCTTCGACAGGCAATGATGGAATGGATCCTTTTGCCGCGGCAGGGGCAAAAGCTTGCGCTACGGCTTGCTCGCGTCCTCGACCTCCGCGTCCTCGACCTCCACGACGTCGGCGACTCCGCCCGGCCGGTGCCGAACCGCGCGGGGCAGGCTGTGAGGGTGCGGGTGCAGCTTCTGCGCGCTCTTCGAAACTGGGACGTGAGCTGAGAACTGGCCGATCTTCAGGCTCTTCCACGGGTGCAGCAGAAGCTTCGGAGTCTTGACTGGCGGCCTCAGACTCCGCGCCGGCCGCTTGTTCCGCGTCAAAATAGGCTGGTTGAAGAGGAGGAGGAGCGGGTTGATCGGATGGAGTAGCAGGTGACTTTTTGCGACGCTGCAAGCGGTCGCGCATCCATTTACGCATGCAAGGCTTTTAACACAGAAGAGAGGGTGGGATCAATCCAGTATGGTAGGCGCGAACCACTTCCGACAGCGGAGTGCAGACCCCCGTGCTGAACGCTCTCCGTCGAGTCAGATTGGCNNCGAGTAAGATTGGCCCCCTTACAATAAAGTTATGTCCCAAGCAATCCCAGCGACCATCCGCGATCAGAAATATATTTCGCTGACTACGTTTCGCAAGAACGGCGCTGCAGTTTCGACTCCAGTCTGGTTCGGGGAAGAAGCCGACAAGTTGTACGTAATGACGCGCAGCGACATGGGCAAGACAAAGCGTATTCGCAATAACGCGCAGGTGCGGGTCGCCGCTTGCACCATCCGGGGCAAAGTGACCGGTCCGGAATTCGCGGCGTCGGCACGAATCCTGCCAATGGAAGAACAGGCGCACGCCCGGGGGACCATCAACCGGAAGTATTGGGCCGCGCGGCTAACATCGATCTTTAGCCGGGCGGATGCGTTCCTGGAGCTAAGCTTCCCTTAATCTCCCCGCGGACCATATTCCAAATCGAACCGTCATCATTTACGCCGATTCCCGCTCCTGCTAACATCATCTGTTCTGCTATAGGGCCAAGTAGATCCTGCTGTCGCACTCATAAATCATTCTGGAGGAAGCATGGCAATCAAAGTTGGCATCAACGGATTTGGACGCATTGGCCGCAATGTTCTGCGCACCTCGCTCAACGACCCCAACCTGGAATTTGTAGCGGTCAACGATCTCACCGATCCCAAGACGCTGGCACACCTGCTGAAATACGATTCCATTCTCGGCAATTTGCCGAACAAGATCAGCGCCGGCGCCGACAGCATTACCATCGACAACAAAACCATCAAAGTGTTTAAAGAGAGAGATCCGGGAGCGCTGCCTTGGGAATCGGTGGGCGCGCAGGTCGTGATCGAATCCACCGGACACTTCACCGACGCGAACGACGCCAAGAAGCACATGCGCGGCCCGGTGAAGAAGGTTATTATTTCCGCTCCGGCAAAGAACGAGGACATCACCCTCGTCCTGGGCGTGAACCAGGAGAAATATGATGGAGCCAAGCACCACATTATTTCGAACGCCTCCTGCACCACGAACTGCCTGGCGCCAATCGCCAAGGTAATCAATGACGAGTTCAAGATCGTCAGTGGGACGATGACCACGATTCACTCCTACACCAACGATCAGGTGCTCACCGACGTGTTCCACAGCGACATGCGCCGCGCTCGCTCGGCCACCATGTCGCAGATCCCGACCAAAACCGGCGCTGCGGCTGCAGTCGGGCTGGTGCTGCCGGAGCTCAAGGGCAAGCTCGATGGCTTCGCGGTGCGCGTGCCGACCATCAACGTGTCGCTGGTGGACCTCACCTTCAGCGCCCGGCGCGCAACCTCGGTGGAGGAAGTGAACGCGGCGCTCAAGGAAGCCGCCGCCGCCGGCCCGCTGCACGGGATCCTCGCCTACAACGATGCGCCACTGGTATCGATCGACTTTAACCACGATGCGCACTCCTCGATCTTTGATGCGACGCTCACCAAGGTGATCGACGGCAAGCTGGTGAAGGTGTGCGCCTGGTACGACAACGAGTGGGGATTCTCCAACCGCATGCTCGACACGACCCTCGCCTGGTCCCAGGCATCATGAGGGTACTGCGCATGACGGACACGGACCTGCGCAACAAGCGGGTCCTGATCCGGGAAGACCTGAATGTGCCGGTGCAGGGCGGTGTGGTCACAAGCGATGCGCGCATCCGCGCAGCCCTGGCCACCATCCGCTACGCCCTGGATCAGCACGCCCGGGTGTTCGTCATGTCGCATCTCGGGCGGCCCAAGGAGGGCCAGGAGGACCCGGCGCTCACGCTGGCGCCGGTCGCGGCGCGGCTCTCGGAGCTGCTCGGCAAGCCCGTGCCGCTGCGCAAGAACTGGATCGACGGCGTCGATTGCCCGCCGGGCAGTGCCGTGCTGTGTGAGAACGTGCGCTTCCTCAAGGGCGAGAAACAGGACGACGAGGCGCTGGCGCGCCGCATGGCAGCCCTGTGCGAGGTGTTCGTGATGGACGCCTTCGGCACCGCACATCGCGCCGAGGCCAGCACCCACGGCGTGGCGCGCTATGCGCCGGTGGCGTGTGCAGGTCCGCTGCTGGTGGGTGAGCTCGAGGCACTGGAACGTGCACTCGAGAAGCCGGCGCGCCCGCTGATCGCCATCGTCGGAGGCTCCAAGGTCTCGACCAAGCTCGATCTGCTGCACAACCTGATCCTGAGGCTGGACCAGCTGGCGATCGGCGGCGGCATGGCCAACACCTTCCTGTTCGCCGAGGGCAAGCATGTCGGCAAGT
>PLUI01000240.1 GCA_003164855.1 Acidobacteriaceae bacterium | reverse complement strand
ACACCAATGTCCCGTAGGGATGGCCCGGAGAGACGCCAAGGTCCCGTAGGGACCGCCCGCCTCACCGCTGCCACTGAGGTGTAAGAAGAGTGTCCAGCAAGAAATCATGGGCCGTCAGGAGTAGCACAGCAGTGCCATTTAATAATCTTGCGTTCGCGCCTACTGTTCTCCGGCAAGGGCTAACGATGGCAACGCTGCCTCAGCCAACCCATTTTGCAGTTTGCACACCGGAGGTTCGACGAGTGTCGTTTGATCAATTGCAACTGCGCAAGCCGCATGGGATCAAGGCCAACGGACATGCGGCGATAATGCCCGCGCCCGTCCCAGATCCAACAAACAGATTGGTTGTGACGGGNNTGGACCACTGCCTCTAATCGAGGATGACGAAGATCTGGTTCCGTTGCTGCGTCAGGCCTCGAATCAGGACCTGGACCCGCTCGTCAAGTTCATCATCGAGAAGGGCGGGATGACGTCACAGCTGGAGTTGACACAAGCCTACAAGCTGCACTCGCCAAAAAGTAACCACAAGATGTACGCCGACGACATCGCCGCAGAAATACAAAAGTTCGGCGCGAATACCTTCTGGTCCCTCTTCTTCCGGGATGGCAAAGGCAAGAAGTACCGCAAAATATTGAAGAGCGTCGCGAAGCGCTGCGATGTCAAAGTCGGACTGTCGGATGAGACTGCCAAAATTGAAGAAGGAGTACTCGAAGCGGTGTTAAGCAAAGCCTACGAGGAAATGACGGACGGGCAGCGCCAAGAAGTGCTGGCAACACTGAAAATCAATAAACTGCCCGGCACTAGCGGCCCGGTTACAGCCGCCGCCTTCCAAACAGCTATACAGGCAGCAGGGTTTGCGCCCTACAAAGCGGCGGTGATCGTCGCAAATGGCATGGCCAACGTGGCACTAGGGCATGGGCTTGCCTTTGCCGCGAACACTGGTCTAACCAAGGCGATTGCACTATTTGCCGGGCCGGTCGGTTGGACGCTCGATGCCATATGGGGTGGAGTGATCGTTGCTGGTCCTGCATACCGAGTGACGGTACCCTGTGTAGTGCAGGTCGCATTAATTCGCCAATCGATGCTGCAGAGGCAGCGGGAAAAGCGCCGGAAATTTCTCCTAATCGCGTTCATCGTTTTGCTAGCTGCCCTTATCGCTCGTCACTTTGTGAGGTGGTAGGCCGATGAACGTTGACTTGCTCTTCCCAGTTGCAATGGTGGTGAGAAACATCGCTGTTGCGGTGTGCAGGTGGCTCAAGCGGGGATAAGGGGGCGTGCGCGGGCGCGCCCGACGCTCAAGGAAACGAATAATTAGGGAAGAATTAAGGAGCAGCCGTGAACCTAGGAGGATTTTCAATCTGGAGATTCATCGGAGTCTCTGCCTTCAAATCGAGGATCTCCAGAGCAATCGGCATTCCGCTCACCAAGAGTGGACGACGCCGTAAGCTTGGGGCATTCATTTTCAGGCTATTTGGATTCTAAGGAGCGATGAAGATGGACTACTACGCCAGTTCGACTGCGCTTCGTACTACAGAAATAATGCCTAGCGTGAGCGGGCCAGCGATTCGCGGCGCCCAGCGTACGGTCGGTATGGCTATGAGCGCTTGCCTTGGGATGTGGTTCCTACCGCACATGAGCGGCCCCGCATGCAACTTTGCCGAAAAGAAGTTGGTTTGCAAGTTGCTGTCGGACCTCGGCGGCGCAGGCTTGGACGGTGTGGCCGACGAACTATTTTGGTTTTTCCGCAAGAAGCTGCTTTTCCTGAATGCAGTCACATACATCCCGTTCGCCGGAACTGCTTTTCAGTTGGTAGAGGTCTATGCCCTGGGGCAGTTTACGATTCACTGCGCCACTCACTACTCCGGCGCTGCGAGCGACGGACATTTTTCGGAGTCATGGAAAGCAATAGAAGGAGAGATCTTCTCTGGCACGCGTGTGGTTAGTTCCTACGAAGAGTTCACGGGGGAACAGTTCCCCGAAAACATCAAGCGGAAGTTTATTCCGACGATTGATGCCATTCGCGATGTGTATCTTCTGGCGGAACGACTTCCGGGCGTAGGGCCCGTCCAGGAGGTGTCTGGCGAAATCATGCGCCAGACGTTCAAGTTCGGCACAAAACTATTGAGTCGCATCATGAAACGAGGCAAAAGGCGGCAGCTAGATAGGGGGCTTCGCCTGCATCAGTCCTCCGCCCTCGCTTCGATACAGCCGGGCGCCGAGCGGTGACCAGAGTAATTTACGATTGGCATGGTCTATATTCCAGATACATACTTTGACCAGGGAAATCCGGGGACATCTTAAAGCTCACGCCGCCTCCGCGAATCCGCGACCTTTTATCTCACCAGCACGGTTCGTGGTTGCTTACTCCCCCGCCGCCTTCTTCACATCCTCAAACTGATTAATCTCCACCGTCCCCTCCGGAAACCGCGCAGTAATCTTCAACTCTCCACCCATCGCCTTAACAAAACTCTGCAGCGTGCTCACATACATATCCGCACGCCGTTCCAGCTTCGACACTGCCGCCTGATTCACTCCCAGAATTTTCGCCAGATGCACCTGCGTCATCTCCCGCGCCTCGCGCAGCAAATGCACCGGCATCTCCGCGCGATACTTCGCGGCCAGAACACGAGCACGCTCCAGCGACCCCGGTGGCATCCTTGCCCGCAACTCTCGAAAATTTTTCGGCATCTTTATCCATCGGTCGGGGAACGTTTTGGCAACAGCTAAAGCCGGCCTTCCCAATATCCGGGCCTCCGCTTGCTGTGCGCGACCGCAATGATGGTGATCAAGTCCGGGTCGTCCAGGTAAATGATGGAAAAAGGAAATCGCTGCATCACAAGCCTGCGTGTTCCGTGGAGGTGAGTGGGCCACCGGCGCGGCGCTCGCGCGATATCCTCCACCGCGGCGTACAAGTCGCTGAGAAAATCCAGGCTAACTTCGTAGCTGTGCGAAAAATACCAGCGATCAGCCTCTTCCAGTTCCCGCCAAGCCAGCGGATGAAACCGATAATCTTTAGCGTCGGTCATCCCGCTGCCGAGCCTTCAACCGCGCCAGCAACTGGTCTCCAGGAATGGTCTTCACCCGTCCCGAACGGATGTCGCCCATCCGGCGCTTAATCTCTTCTTCCCACGCTGCCTCTACGCCTTCGTCAGCCGGTTCGTTATCCAACGTCTCAACCAAACGATCAATCAGCAGCCCGCGCTCCTGCGTGGAAAGGGTGAGGGCCTTCTCCAACAGTTCCGAAACTTGAGGCGTCATCTGCGCCATAAGCACCTCGCTACAGAACTGATCTTACACCCGGCTGCAAGCAGCCATCCCCCTTTTCCTTTCAACAACTTACC
>PLUI01000100.1 GCA_003164855.1 Acidobacteriaceae bacterium | reverse complement strand
AAGGCATCTTCACCGAGACCGCTGGAGGCGTGACCGTGGGCACGGCGGGCAAACTCTATCGCCAGGATCGCATTCTGCCGGAGGAAACGACGGTGTTGTGCATCACTGGAAATGGCTTGAAGACGACCGATGTGCTGGCNNCACGAAACGCTGGATACGGTCGAGGTCGCGCAAGAGGCGGCAGTGGGCGCATAGGCGGAGGACGAAATGGCGATCACGGTACAAATTCCAACCGCGCTGCGGCGGCACACCGCGGGCGTAAGCTCAATCGCTTGCGGCGCCGCGAACCTGGGGGAGCTTTTCTCCGTCCTCGACGAGAAATTTCCCGACCTGAAGCAGCACCTGCGCGACGAAGCCGGACAACTGCGCCGCTTCCTCAACATTTATGTGAATGAGGAAGACATACGTTTTCTGGGTGGGCCAGAGTACATCTTCAGCGACGGCGACGAAGTACTGTTGGTACCGCCGATCGCGGGCGGAGCGCGGTAAGTCGCGCGCGGCTTGCGCGAACTCTACGGCTGCGTGCTCACGCTGATAATTTGCAGCAGCGAACCGGGTTCCTCGCGATGGATTTGCTGCACTGTACTTTTTCCCACGTGACTTTGCTGCGACGCTGACGGCTGCGTCGTGAAGGCCACTCCATCGTTAACCTGCGCGCAATCCATACGCAGCGTGCCGTTGTCGTTGAACACCAATCCATAAAAACGCAAGGTGCTGCCGGCTGAGAGCGGCTGCGTGTTGAGCAGTTGCGTGTTGCTGTCAATGTAGACTTCGACCTCGCTGGGATTGTTCTCAACTGTAGTCTGTCCTGGTTGCACGGCAAGCGCCGGAAACAAATCGTAGGATGCCAGCGTTACCGTATAGTCCGTAAAGCCGCCGCTGGTCGAGGATCCGGCGACCATACCGTCTATCGTCTGCGGCATGAGGGTCATCGTGGCCGCTGACGGGTAGGGCCCGTTATTTGGCAGGGCGGTTGTTGAAATATACACCTCTTGGCCCGGAACCATATTTGAGCCATTGAAGCTTGGCACGAAGGGCAGGCTTCCCAGATTCGAGAGCTGGCCGGAGATCTGAAAGGCTGTACTGCCATAGTTAAATGACGCACCCACGCCGAACGGATAGCCAGGAATGCCAGCGCCCTGCATCTCGCGAGCATGCATGAAAAGTGCCGACACCGAAGAGGCCACTTGCATGAGTGGGCCACGAAATACGTATACGGCAGAGGGATCCTGTACGGCAATTCGCGTGGCCAGCAGAGAACCATCGGATTGGATCGCGCCGTCCATGTTCACGAACGAGCCGACCGCCAGTGCGGAAGCGCCGCTAATTCCTTGATAGATCGTGTTGACGTCGGACAGAACAGGAACTGGTAGGCCTGTCAGCGCAGGCACATAGTTGGGTATCGATAACGTGAAGCTGTTGCCGCCCGAGCTAACGGCTGTGACCTCTCCGTCGCCCCCCGTCACTTTGCCATTGGCCGAATTCGTGGGTGAGGCGGCCAAAGTGAGGGGCGTGAGAGCGAAAGTCGGCGTTATCGAAAAGCCGGAGAATCCAGCGACGTTCACGCAGTCCCCGATGGTTGCCGACTGCGATACCTGCAGGTCGAGCGACAAGGCCATGCTTGTGCCCGTCACGGTGAGAGGCGATGGGAAGTTCACTGTCGCCGTGGGAGGGAAGAGGCTGTAGGTGGCTGAACTCAGGGTCTGCTCTCCATCGACTTGACCGAGGGCGAGGCAGACAAAAGCGCCGCCGCCGAGCGTTAGGGTTGCGCTTGTATAGATGTCCTGCGGAATCGTCGCAGTCAGCAGTGGTTGAGCCGTGCCGTTCAGATGCATGAATTCGGCGCCGAGCGGCGGCTCGGACGAAGGCAACGATAGTAGGGTGACCGTCTGGCCCGACTGGCTGGTCAGGGCAATGCTTTGAAAGCCGAGATCGAATTCCGCTAGCTGATCGTTGGCTGTGCTCGACACTACTACCGTCACCGACGTGTTTCCGGTCAGCGGCGGTGTCTTCGACATGCTGCTCGAGCCGCAGCCGGTAGAAAAGATAGCCGTGGCAACAACCACTATTAGGAGGATGGAAAATGCCTGGCGGAGAGACGAAGCGGCTAAACTCATAAATCCTCCGGATTGGCAGCCCGAGGACGGAGCCCTATATTCCTGGCCAACGCTGCCGCGTGGCCAGATTCACGGCGCAAGATCAACGCACGAAGTATAGCGCAGGAATTATTAGCTGATCCATAGATTTGTAGTCTCCGGGTAAAAAGTCGTAAAGAAACGTGACTGGCGTGAAGCGGCCTGATGTATAATCTAACTAACTGGTTAATTAGTGCAATGTCTAAAACTCTTCACCGTCGTCATCCCCGCATGGGCTCCCGCGGCCAGCCCGAGGAAAGCCGCGCCGCCATTCTGCAGGCTGCGGCGAAGGAGTTCGCCGAAAACGGCATCGCAGGAGCTCGCACCGACGCTATAGCTCGCGAGGCGCGAGTCAATAAGGCCTTGCTCTATTACTACTTCAAGGACAAGGAAACGCTCTACGGCGCGGTGCTCGACCATGCGTTTTCTGGAATGAAGACAAACGTTTTCCGGGCCCTCGACAGCGACTTGCCGCCGCGCGAGAAGATCATGGCCTACGTTGGAGCCTATTTCGATTTCATCGCCTCCAACCAGATTTATCCCAAGCTGATGCAGCGCGAGATGATGCGGGCGCGCGAAGGTAATTCGATTCACATCGACCGGCTGGTCAAGACTTACTTCCAGCCAATCTACCGGCGGGTCGGTGAATTGTTGCACAAAGGAATTGCGGAGGGCGAATTTCGCAAGGTGGATCCGGCGCACTTCGTCCCTTCCATGGTGGCGATGATCGTTTTCTATTTCAGCAGCGCGCCGGTGATGCAGCGGATCGTGCGCTTCAATCCCCTCACGCCGCAGCGGATCGCTGAAAGACGCGCCGCAGTTATGGATTTTATTTCCGCCGCACTGTTTCTGCCCTGTTCCAGCGCTGCGCCTTCGTCTCGCAAATCAGGAGTACACCAATGAGTGCTCGTAACCGCTTCTTCATGCTTCTCGGCATCATCTTTGTGATCGCCGCGACCTATTACTTTTTCTCCACAGACCACTCCAAAGACCTGGTGCTGATTGGTACAGTCGACTCGAATCAGGTGATTGTCAGTGCGCAAGTGGAAGGCCGCATTCAGAAATTACTGGTGGACGAAGGCACACCGGTGAAGGCCGGTGACTTGATTGCCGTGCTCGACCCCTCTGAGTTACAAACGCAGGAAGCCGCGGCCGACGCGACCATCACCAGCCTGCAACACAAAGTGGCGGAGATGCAACACACCGAGCAATCCACTTCCGGTTCGACTTCGAGCGACGTAGCCAATGCGCGGGCAAAACTTGATTCGGCTAAGGCGCAGCTGCTGCAGGCCAAGGCTGCGCTTGACCGTACTGCGAGCGACAGCCGGCGCATGATCGAATTGGCCAAGGCCGGCGTCCAGTCCGACCAGGACCGCGTGCAAGCCGAAACGAATTTGCAGGCCGCGCAAGCCACCGTGCAAGCGCAGCAGGAGTTGGTGAAGGCAGCGGAAGCGGATCTGACCTCCGCCATTGCGCGCACCCAGCAAGGCAACGCTGCGAAGAGCACGGTGCAATCAACCGAGGCCGATCTCAAGAATGCCATCGCGCAGAAAAATCAGGCTGCGGTGCGCCTCGGCTACACCAATGTCTACGCGCCGGTTACCGGCACAGTTTCGGTGCGCGCGGCCAGGCAGGGAGAAGTGGTCAACATCGGTGCGCCCATCGTCACCATCGTCGATTTGACCGACACCTGGGCGCGTGCCGCGATCCCGGAGACCTACGCCGACCACATCGGCTACGGCGACGTGCTGCGCGTGCGCCTGCCCGGCGGCACGATCACCAGCGGCAAAGTATTTTTCAAAGGAGTGGAAGGCGATTTCGCTACGCAGCGCGATGTGAGCCGCCGCAAGCGGGATATCAAGACTATCGTCTTAAAAATCCGCCTGGATAATCCGAAAGGCGCCTTCGTGCCGGGAATGACTGCCGAGGTGCTGGTGTCGCCAGCCCAGATGAAGGGCGAGAGCAATCCGCAGAGCGCGGCGGCAGCGGGGCAGCAATGATGGCCGAAATCCTTATCGAGCCGAATGGCGTCAGCTCTTCTGCCGCCGGGGACTACGCCATCGAAGTGCAGCATATCGTCAAGAAATACGGTGACTTCACTGCTGTCGACGATGTTTCATTCAACGTGAAAGAGGGCGAGATCTTCGGCCTGCTGGGGCCGAATGGGGCGGGAAAATCGACGCTGATCCGCATGATGACCACGCTGATTCCGATCACGTCAGGGACGGCGCGCATTGCCGGACATAATGTCGCTGAGGATCCGAACGCCGTGCGCAGAACCATCGGGGTGATCCCACAGGCGCTGACCAGCGATCTCGATCTCACGGTGGAAGAAAATCTCAACATCTACGCCAAGCTCTACGACGTCCCCGCGAAAGAAAGAAAGCGCTCCATTGAGGAGTTACTCGGGCTCGTTGATTTAACCAAGTGGCGCGATGCCCAGACGAAGACGCTTTCCGGCGGCATGCGGCGGCGGCTGGACCTGGCCGCCAGCCTGNNAGATTGCGCGCGGCCTGGTGCATCATCCAAGAATTTTTTTCCTCGACGAGCCTACGACGGGATTGGACCCGGTTTCACGTGTGGCGGTGTGGGAAATGCTTGGCAACATCAAGAGCCAGCGCCAGCTCACCATCCTTATTACGAC
>PLUI01000249.1:6963-22582 GCA_003164855.1 Acidobacteriaceae bacterium | reverse complement strand
CGTTCTAATGGGACTGTTCTGGGCACGACTCTCTAATCTCTTTCTAGGGCTCCAACAGCTAATCAAAATTTGGCGATTGAGTGATCGGGCGATTTGGCGATTGAAAACCCAAAACCCTAAGCGTCTTGCAAATCACTCAATGACCCGATCGCTCAATGACTCAATTCTTCCTCACCACCGGTAGTGCGCGAAAGCCTTATTGGCTTCCGCCATGCGGTGAACATCTTCTTTCTTCTTGATGGCCGCGCCTTTTCCGTTGGCCGCGTCCAGCAATTCGTTGCTCAACTTGTCGACCATGCCTCGCTCCGCACGGCCGCGCGCGTAAGTCAGCAGCCAGCGGATCGCGAGCGATGTTCGCCGGTCGGCATTCACCTCGACCGGCACCTGATAGTTGGCGCCGCCCACGCGTCGGGTCTTCACTTCCAGCAGCGGCTTCGCGTTCTCGACGGCCTTGGTGAACAGCTTCAAAGCTTCGTCGCCGCCTTTTTCCTGCACCTTGGTCAGGGCCTCATAGAAAATGCCCTCGGCGGTCGAGCGCTTGCCCTGCCACATCATCGAGTTGATGAACTTCGTAACCAGATTAGAGCCGTAAACGGCGTCGGCTGGCACGGTCCGCTTTACTGTATGTCCTTTACGAGGCATTTAAGTCTTTAGCTCCTGTAGCGCCGCGGTCTCGGCGGCACTTTGCCGGCGAGACGCCGGCGCTACTCTTAACCCTTCTTCGCCCGCTTGGCGCCGTATTTCGAGCGACCCTGCTGGCGGCCAGCTACACCCACCGCATCCAGCGTGCCGCGAATCACGTGATAGCGCACGCCCGGCAGATCCTTCACGCGGCCNNGCCGAGTTCGGCTTCTTCGGCGTTTGCGTGTACACGCGCGTGCAAACACCGCGCTTCTGCGGACATCCCTGCAACGCCGGGCTCGCCGTCTTATAACGAGGCCGCTTCCGGCCATCCCGCACCAATTGATTGAAAGTAGGCACTCTTTGCCGCTCCTTGATTCCCTACAACGATTTCCTACCAACGATTTCTTAGCAGCGATTTCCCGCAACCATGTCCCAGGAAATGATCGCTTCGCAACTTCGCGCACCACAATCCGCCCTCGCAGGCGGGCAGCGTCATCCGCTTTCCCGGCTCGCAATTGCATGATCCGGACTGGCAGGCTCAACCGGCCAACCATGCTTCTCGCCGCACACCAGTCACGGAGAGAGATTCTGGGTTCCCGTTCTAGATTTGAACTGCCGACGGTGGCACCCGGCCAAAACTCCGGGGGTACTCCGTATCGCCAGCTCTGTCCTGCATATCCTTCCGCGGACCACCGTTGCGCCTGACTCAGGCGCGCCAGAAGCCCGAGGGCGAAAGGCAGCGCAGGAACATTTCAGCGAGGAAAGTTTCCGAACTCAAACTCAATCCGAAAACGCATTTTCTCGAAAGCTCAACCCCAAGTCCGCACAATACTGCTCGGAACTCACGGCTTACTGCAAGCTTGGATTTAACTCGCGGAACCAAACTACTATAGCAACTCAAGCGAAACATCGTCAACCCATGTTTTTGCATCCCACTGCAAACGCGGAAGAACTTGCTTGTGGAAGTGAGGCGTGGCGCCGTCGGCTTGCTGAATCCGCCTCCAGCCTCTACACTACAAAAGTTTTCCGTTCCAGTTCATTTCAAGTTCATTTTGAGTTCATTTTAAGANNGGTTGCGTTCAGTCTGCGGGAATCATCATCTCCATATTTCTGTTTCTATTGCTCCCAGCTTGCGGCGGGCATAAGCCGGCCGCCACAAGTCCCTTTCCCGCAAGAATTACTCTGACTCCCGCTACCAGCGCTTCCATGCAATTGGGAAGCACTCTGCTGTTCACCGCCAGCGCGCAGAACGCTACCAACGCCAACATTTCTCCCGTCTTCACCTATTCCTTGAGCCCCGACAGCCCGAGCGGGATCCTGGACATCTCTCCGGCTGGCTTTGCCTGCGCCGGAAGCTGGAATGCTCCGTACTATAACGTATGCACCCCCGCCGGCACTGGGACCGTTAACGTCGTAGCCTCAGCACTGGGTGCAACCAGCCCACCGACTCTGGTCTTCGTTCATCCGGCAATCGATAACATTCAGATCAGCGTGATGCCACCGGTCAACTCTCCCCCACCCGCATGTCCCACGCAGACCGCCCTGCCCCTCGCCTGCGATATCAAGTTCAACCCCAGTGCCGCAAACTATTGTCTCTCGCAAAACCAGACACAAACTCTGCAAGCCACTGCTTACAGCCAGGGTGTCGATATCACCGCCTCAGTTGGCCCGTTCGTCTGGACCCAAGCCAATGCCAATGTCGTCACCATCACCCCCATCGTTACTTCTTCCGCCAACGTCGCCACCAACCAGGCGACTGTTGCGCCCACCACGCCCGGCGAGACTCAGGTAGTCGCGACAGCCTCTGGAGTATCCAGCCAGCCCTACATTGCTGAGACTTGCCCAGTGCAGTGTATCGCGATGCAGATAGGCTCCAACTTCGGCCAGACCGGTTTCATCACGAACAAAGGCACATCGCAGAGCATCATTGCCACGGCAGTCGATGTCCAGGGTTGCACAGTGCCTAAGCCGGGGCTGACTTGGACGTCTTCGGCGCCAGCCGCTCTTACCGCAGGCAGCGCCACCGCAGGATGCGCCGGTGGCACGACCTGCACTATTTCTACGGCGCAGCCGGGAGCCGCCGCCATCACGGCTTCGTGTACGCCGCCTACCTGCAACGTCGGATTCCCTCTGGTTCCCGCGGGCCTTCCCACACTCTATGTCCCGCAACCAGTTTATCCAGTCACAGCCATCTCTGGATTGGTCACCGGAGCCACGTCAGCCACCAGTGTGCTCGCGGCGAGTCAGGATTGTTACAGCAGTTCCCTCTGTACCGTTGCGCTTTACGACATCTCGACTTCTAAAAACATTGCAGCCAGTCCCACTTCGATGCCTACGCCACCTAATTCGCTGATGTTCGATCCGGCGGGAGACAAAATCTACTCCGGCAGCCAGTACGGCGCATTGCTCATCACAACCACTAACCTGGGATCTTCCACCACCAGCCCGTTCACAGCTTTGCCGGCTGCCGGCACCACTCTGGGCCTGGTGACTGGCAAAGTCATTGCTGTGTCGCCCAACGGCGCTTTGGCAGTCTTCTCCGATACTGTCTCCACTCCCAATCAGGTTTACGTCGTCAACACCAGTTCAGCGGCGTCCGCCACCACTCCTCTGAATATCAATAGCGCCACCACGGCGGCATTTTCACCGGACAGCTCAAAGGCCTTCATCCTGGGCAATGGCGGCAACACTTTATACATTTACTCGCCACTGCAGGCCCTGCAAACCATCCCTCTGACCGCGCCCGCCAACGTCATCGCGTTCTCTTCCACTGGAGCCTTTGCCCTGCTTGCGGGCGGATCTTCCGACCCTTCTACCTTCGCGATCTACAACACTTGCAACAATTCTCCCGCGTTCTTGACCCTGCCGGTACAAACTCCACCCATTCCACCACTGCCCGGTCCCCCGATTTTCTTGAAGATGGTTCCTGCCGGCAGCGCGCCCGCCGGCAATCCCAGCGTTCCAACTCTCTTTCAGGACGATCTGAATAACCTCGACGTTTTCGTTGGCGTCGATAGCACCGGCATCGATGTCATCGCCACCACAACCACCACGCCGCTCACTCCACCGGCGACCACGCTATGCCCAGTGCAGCAGATTGCCTTCGCTGCACAAGCCGCCACCCCGAACCCGGCCTTCTATCCCCTCCACATCAATCTTCAACAGGGCACTTTCAATCCCATCAACTTTTTTGTTTCGCCCAGCGGTTCTGAGATTTATATCGTCACCCGCGACCAGGGCGTCCTGGTCTACAACTTCGGCACCCAATCCGTCAGCACCATCCCACTCAGTGGAGGCGCCGCTCCCGTCGCCGCGGATATGACCGTGGACGGCACACTGCTTTACGTAGCCGGCACCGACGGCATCCTCCACGAACTGAACACCGTTCTTGCCCTGGACGTGTTGGAGATCCCCTTTTTCCAGCTCCCCAACTCCACCAACAACTTCTGCTACCAGAATTACGCCTGCTCCCTGGATATGGTCGCCATCAAACCGTAAGGGGGAAAAGAGATTGAGCGATCGGGAGATCGGCTCATTGTGCAGTTGAAAAGTGCGGTGAAAGGATAATAGAAACAAAATGCGGAGGGATTAAATTGCCCAATCGCCCGATTACAAAATCGCAAAATTACTAGGCCGGCTTCTGCAGTTCTTTGGCCACGCTGTCGAGCACTCCATTCACGAACTGCACCGATTCCAGGCTGGAAAACTTCCGCGCGATCTCCAGCGATTCGTTGATCACCACCGCGCGCGGCGTCTCCGGATAAGCCAGAAACTCCGCCACACCTGCNNTCCGCATGGCCTTCAATCAGCTTGTCGATTTCCGCCAGGCGATCGGTCGCTACCCGAAACAAATCCTCCGCAAACCCCCTCACGTCGGCGCTGGTCCCCGCATGCTCCGCCCAAAACGTGCGCTGCACCTGGTCCACGGTCTGCTTTCCCATGTCCGCCTGAAACAGCATCTGCAGAACCAGTTCGCGAGATTTGCGCCGCGTACCCATAGAGACAGTTGCCAGCTTCCAGTTGCCAGTTGTCAGTTTACTGTAGAGGAAGGATTATTTGCGCCTGGTCTTCGCAGTGTGAGCTTTTCTAGGCTTGTCATTCCGAGCGGAGCGAGGAATCTTGGTTTTGCTGACGGCTGACAGCTGAGAGCTGATAGCTTCCCTCAACGACGCCATCTCCACCGCCGCCAGCGCCGCCTCAAACCCCTTGTTGCCCATCTTTAGCCCAGCGCGGTCGATCGCCTGCTCCAAAGTTTCGCAAGTAAGCACGCCAAACGCGTGCGGAACTCCCGTCTCCTGCGCCGATTGCCCAATCCCCCGCGTTACTTCATTGACGATGACGTCATAGTGCGCCGTATCTCCGCGCAGCAGACATCCGAGACAGATAATCGCGTCGTACTTCTTCGTCTCCGCCAGCTTCCGTGCCGCCAGCGGAATCTCAAACGCCCCCGGCACGCGCACAAGTTCAATATCTTTCTTCTCGGCGCCGGAGCGCACCAGCCCATCGACTGCGCTCAGCAATAGTCTCTCGGTGATGAAAGCGTTGAAGCGTGAAACTACAATCGCGAAGTGCCTTCCTGAAGCGCTCAACACGCCTTCGAGTGCGTGCAACTCAGGCTCGGGAAGAGGTTCTTTATTGTCTTTTTTCTCCGTGACTCTGTGTCTCCCTGGTGAATTCGCTCTTGATCCGTCTTGATCCGCGAAAATCCGTGGCAAAAGGTTTATTTTCCTTTGAACACCGCCGCCCGCTTCTCCAGAAACGCCGTAGTCCCTTCCTTCTTATCCTCAGTCGCGCAAGCCACCGCGAAAAGAACAGCCTCGAGATACAGCCCCTCACTCAGAGTCATCTCCATCCCTTTGTTCACGGCCTCCATCGCATACTGCACCGCCAACGGAGCGTTAGCGATGATTTTCGCCGCAATCGCCTCCGCCCGCGGAATCAATTCAGCCGCCACCGTGACTTCGTTCACCAACCCGATGCGATGCGCTTCCTGCGCCGTAATCATCTCGCCCGCCAGCACCATCTGCATGGCGATGCCTTTGCCTACCAGCCGCGCCAGGCGCTGCGTCCCGCCGTATCCCGGAATAATTCCCAGCTTCACCTCCGGCTGCCCCAGCTTGGCATTCTCGCTGGCCAGCCGCATGGTGCAAGCCATCGCAATCTCGCACCCGCCGCCCAGCGCAAATCCGTTAATGCACGCAAGCACCGGCTTGCCCAGATTTTCAATCAGATTAAGCACGTTCTGCCCGCGATGCGTGTACTCCTTGCCGGTAACCGCATCGTGTTTCGCCAGTTCGGCAATGTCCGCCCCGGCAATAAACGCCTTCTCGCCCGCGCCCGTAAAGATGACCACGCGAATCGCGGCATCGTTCTTGATGTCATGAAACGCAGCCCGCAACTCTTCCATCGTGGCCATGTTCAGCGCATTCAGTACCTTCGGCCGGTTCACGGTCACGTAAGCAATCGCGTTTTTCTTTTCGAGAAGAATGTTTTCGAAGTTCATATCTTCAAATTCCTTGCCACAGATTTACGCGGGTCTCCACGGATTGCAATATGTCATGCAGAGTAAGGCGCTGCCATTCCTTCTCGGTGACTCTGTGGCGAAAGATTTTAAATCCGTGTAGATCCGCGCAAATCTGTGGCTAAAGTTTCTCGCTTTAGCCCTTCATCCGCGCTCTCGCCGCCACCTCATCCTTGCTCAGCCCGCAACTAATGCAGCGCTGCGTCCACAGCCGGTTGGCGAATATCTTTCCGCACCGCGGACACCTCCACTCCGTGAGCCACCACCCGCCCGTCAGATACACGGCCATCCAGCCCACCAGGATCGAAAAGTCTTTCAGTTCGCCAAGTCTCAGCTTGGCCACCATAAAACCCACAAACACAAAGCTGAGAAACAGCACCACCACCAGATTCCGCCGCGCCACATAGCTGTGCCACGCTCGCCGATACTTTTCTACGTCCTGCGGGCCGCTTTCGCCAGGCATCTGATCGGATTTTCTACGTCTCTCCATGACGGTTCGATCTTTGGAAGGTCGATCTTACAGTTTATTCGCCTTCGGATTATTCGGGTCCGAATAATCGTAAAACCCCTTGCCGGATTTCCGCCCGTACCACCCCGCCATCACCAGCCGCTTCAGCAACGGAGGCGAAGCAAATCGCCGCTCTTTGAACTCATCAAACATCACTTGAGTAATGTAATAAGTTGTATCGAGCCCAACAAAATCGAGCAGGACAAACGGCCCCATAGGATACCCGCAACCCAGCTTCATCGCGTTATCGATGTCCTCAATCGATCCCACCCCCTCTTCATAAGCCCGGATCGCATCCAGCAAATAAGGCACCAGCAGCCGGTTCACTATGAAACCAGTCTTGTCCGAAGTGCGCACCGGAACCTTGCCCAGTTTTTTCGCAAACTCGTAAGCCGTCTGATAAACATCGTCAGCAGTAGCAATAGTCCGCACCACCTCCACCAACTTCATCAGCGGCACGGGATTAAAAAAGTGCAGCCCAATAAANNGCGTCCTTCTTCACCACCCCATCAATCGACGCATACATCTTTTTCTTTTCTTCCACGTTCTCGATGATGGCCTCAATAACAATGTCGCAATCGGCTAGGTCGGCCTTGTTCGTCGTGCCCCTAAGCCGCGCCCGGATCGCGTCCTTCTGCTGCGCCGTGATCCCGCCCTTCTCGACCGGACGCTCGGCAAACTTAGCCAAAGATTTCTCGATCCCAGCAAAGCCCTTGTCGAGAAACTTCTGCTCCACCTCGAGCACGGTCACATCGAATCCAGCCGTAGCGCAAACCTGCGCAATGCCGGACCCCATCAAGCCACAACCGAGAACGCCAACCTTCTTAATTTCCATAATGACTCCCGGAGAAAAGCAGCCGCGGATAACACGGATTCTCACGGATCAAAAAATCTAAGATCAAAGAATTTAGGTTTTGCCCTTCATCCGCGTGAATCCGTCAAAATCCGTGGCCAAGAATTAGTTCATACTCTCCACCACCATCGCGATCCCCTGCCCGCCGCCGATGCAAGCCGTAGCCAGCCCATATTTTTTCTTCCGCCGCCGCAGTTCGTAAAGCAAAGTGATCACCAGCCGCGTCCCGGTCGCGCCCAGCGGATGCCCCAGCGCAATCGCTCCGCCATTCACATTCACCTTCTCACGATCCAGCCCCAACTCTTTTTCCACCGCCAGATACTGCGCCGCGAACGCCTCATTCACTTCAATCAAATCGATGTAGTCCAAAGACAATCCAGCCTTCTGCAGCGCGATCTTCGTCGCCGGCACCGGACCCCGCCCCATCACCTTCGGCTCAACCCCTGCAATGCCCCAACTCACGATTCTGCCCAGCGGCTCCATATTCCGCTTGCGAACCTCTTCCAGCGACATCACCACCACCGCCGCCGCGCCATCGACAATGCCGCTGGCGTTGCCGGCCGTCACCGTGCCATTTTTTCCAAACGCAGCCTTCAGCTTGGCCAACCCCTCCATCGTGGTCTGCGGTCTCCGGTGATCATCTTCTGTAAACGACTCCCCCGTATTCTCGCCTTTCGAATTCCGCAGCGGCACCGGAACCAACTCCTCCTGAATGCGCCCTTCTTTATAAGCCGCATCGGCCTTCTGCTGCGAGCGCAACGCAAACTCATCCTGCGCCTGCCGCGTGATGCCCTGCTGCTCGCCGTACAACTCCGCCGTATTCGCCATGTACAGCCCGCAATAACTGTCGAGCAGCGCGACCATCAGCGAATCTTCCAGCTTGCCGCCGGGAGCCAGCGTAAATCCGTCGCGCCCGCGAATCACAAATGGAGCCTGCGACATGGCCTCCATTCCACCAGCCAGCACGATCTTTGCCTCATCCGTCTGAATCATCTGCGCCGCCGAGACAATCGCCTGCATCCCCGACCCGCACAGCCGGTTCACCGTCAGCGCCGGAGTCTCAATCGGCAACCCCGCCCGCAACCCCACGTGCCGCGCCCCATACAGCGCGTCGCCTGACGTCTGCTGCGCATTGCCAAACACCGCGTGATCAAATTCCTTGGGATCGATCCCCGACCGCTCGATCGCGCCCTTGGCGGCAACCGCGCCCAACTCCTGCGCCGTAAAGTCTTTTAGCTTCCCGCAATAGCGGCCAAAGGGCGTGCGCGCCCCGCTGACGATAGCGATATCACCTGGTTTCAGCATGATTTCCTACAGACCCTGCATTCAGAGCGGATCAAAAGTGACAATCAAACTGGTTAGTGTAGCAGCGCTTGAATAGATTTGACCACCAAGGGGTTTGCTTCAGACGCAACCCACGGATATCGTGGTGCAATCGCCGACACAGGAGGAGACCGATGGAACAGCGCGTAAGCCTAGTCACTCTCGGAGTCTCGGACCTAAAGCGCAGCCGCGAATTCTACGAGCGCCTCGGATGGCGTCGCTCCGTGGCCAAGGCAGAAGGTGTCGTATTCTTCCAGGCGGGAGGGATGGCTCTGGCCCTGTTCCCGCGACACGAACTCGCAAAGGACGCAAACATAGCTCCCGATGGCCAGGGCTTCAACGGAATCGCGCTGGCCTACAACACCCGCAATCGTGCCGAAGTTGACTCCGTGCTCAAAGAAGCCGCGGCCGCAGGCGCAACTGTTCTCAAGCCTGCCCAGGAAGCCTTCTGGGGTGGCTATTCGGGCTACTTCTCTGACCCTGACGGGTTTCTCTGGGAGGTCGCTTGGAATCCAGATTTTCCAATGGCAGAAGATGGGAGCATTCGAATTCCCGACTAGAAGCTATCAGCTTCTAGTTAAGCAGGGCGTCGACATCGGGCCGCCACAAGAAATCAGACTCAAGGATAGTGGGGCAAACAAGAGTGGAGAGATGGGCGATCGTGCCCGTCTCTCCATCTTGACGTGTTGCAACGCGTTCGAGGGGTTAGTTGGTTTTGGTTTGGTGACTGTCCCGGAGTTACTTGGCTGTGCCCGTGCTTTTCAGCGTAACAGTGTCCGAAGGTTGCGGACTGGTCTTTTGCTCTGTCGGCTGAGGTTTGGGCGCGGCTGTTTTCGCGGCTTCGGGGGGATGGCTTTGGTTTAGGTTGCTAACTGGGTTCACCATATAAAAGAACATCGGCGGGTGGTTGAGAAGCTTTAGGGAATAAGGCTCGGGTTGGCAATCTTTAGTAATGGTTACCGGGTGTCAGGTGGCGTCTCCACAATCCGCTTCAGGCCCCGGTCACGAAAAACTTCTCGTCCGTTTTTCTTTCAGGCTGGTCGGGAGCCGCGGCGGCGGCGGTAACGTCCTGCACGAACTCACGGCGGCGTTCCTTGCCCTTGTGTTCGATGACGTGAACGCGGCGGGCCGGGATGTTGCTGGGTTCGAGACTGAGGATGCGGCCGTCACGCACCTGTATGTGGGAGCGGAACCAGTCGGTGCGGAACATTCGCCCGGCGCAATAGAAAGTCATCGAAGCCGCGATCGGACCGTCGAATTCTTTCCCGGTGCAGGCCAGGATGCGTCGGCCCAATGCCTGCGTCCAGGTCATGCCCCCGACCAGCGGATCATTCAGGCGGCAACGTTCAAAGGGAACGGCATACGAGAGTTTGCGCAATTGAAGCAATTGCAGCAGAACCGAACTCTTCGCCAGGTTGGTGACGATGACATTGGCTTCCGTAGCCGACACGCGCTCGAGCTTGAGGTGCAGATCAGGCGACCATTCGCGTTCAAAGCCTTCGCGGGCGAGGGCAAGGCCTTTATCGGTCGCCTCCACGTAGCGCAAAGTCGCGCGCGCCAGAATCAAACTGAAGAAGCAAGTCACCACGGTCGCGATGAGCGGAATGTAGCTGACGAGAGTGGCAAGCGAGATTCGAAACGAGTTGATCCACTGCACGGGCATGCATGAAAGTCTAGCGAGAGAGGCGCGGGAGGCCCCAGATGCGCATGGTGAGGAGACGAGAAGCTGCCGAGTGCAGCGACTTTAGTAACTTCGCAACGAGCTTTCACAGAGACACAGGACAACAAAGGAAAAACAGGAAGCAGGGATTCGGTCTGTGTGTCTGTGGTGAAAGCTTCTACTCCAGCACGCTGTCATCCAGCTTCTTGCGTCCCCAGTCGGCGGCGGCTTGTACGAAGGCCAGGACTACGGGATGCGGAGTTTTTTCGGTGGAAGATAATTGCGGCTGGAAGAGTGTGGCGACGAAGAAGCGGTGAGTCGGGGATTCGATAGCGCGAATCTCGCCTTGCGCGCCGCGGGCGACAACGGGGAAGCCCGCTTCCATGGTGGCCCATTCATATTCCGGATTGACTTCGAAGTTGCAGAAGAATTCTTCGGTGACGATTTCTTTTCCCTTGCCGTAAAACGATTGCAGGTAGGAACCGGGACGCAGGCGAATCTCGGGGACCGCACCGGACAGTTTCGGCGCGTTGCCCTTGCGATCGGGGACGGCGCAGGCTACGGGATAGATGACGATGTTTTTCGATCCGGAATTATTTTCGGCGCTGTCGGCGTCGGTGATGTCGAGAACATTGCGGGCNNGATGGCGTACTGAAAGCCTGCGCAGGTGCCGAGAAATGGCCAGTCGCGGCGGCGGGCGAACTCGATACCCTTGAGCATGCCGTCGAAGCTCTCGAAGGGACTGCCGGGTGCGGCCCAGAGTCCGTCAAAGGTCTCGAGAGTTTTCTCCGCGCCGGGGGCAGCGAGGGATGGCGTGGGGACCCACTCGGAGTCGACTTTCAGATTTAGTTTGCGGGCGGCGTGCTGCAGGGAGTCAGGGGTGGCGTGGTGCGAGCGGAATTCAGGATTGAAGTCGCCGAGAATTCCGATGCGAACGGCATTACTCACGGAAGCATTGTACTAGAGCGGGTTGAGGGCGGGGTTACTTTCAAGAGACCATGGTCCCTCGCTGCGCTGCGGGATGACAATTTCAAAAGGGATGATAAAGGAAGACCTAGAGCACGTGCGTGAGAGTAAGCAGGCCGTAGAGGCAGAGCAGGGCGAGTGCGGGACCACCCCAAATCATTAGTGTGCACTTCCAGCCGAGAGATCGGGCGACATCGCGCTGGCTGCGCCAGGAGATCAGGAAAGTTGGATTGTTTTTCCCTCTCATGAGGATGACGGGCGGATGCTGGTCGAAGGCGTCGGTGAGAGCAGCTGCTCCGTTTGGCGGCGGGGTTGGTGTGACTGCGGGAGTCGAAGGCGCGATTCCGGCGGTGGCCCAGGAGGCTGGGTTTGAAATGCCGGCTTTCCTCAACGCTGCAGCGATTTTCTGCTGCTGCGTCATTTCGCCTGCCGTGGTTGGGCCGGGATCGGGCGACAGCCGAACAACCTGAGCCGATACCGCAGCCCTCGCCTGGTCGTAAATCGGATCAAAAGCTGGATCATGCTGAAGCCCGCCTGTGAGGAGCCCGCTCAGGACGCTGCCGCCTCCCGTCACGAGCGATAGCTTCTGTCCTAGCGCGTCCCCATTCACAGAGAAGGAAAGCGCATTGCCGGAGATGAGTGATGTGGGCTCGTCGTCGTGAATTGGCGTGGGCGTGAGTTCCACGCCGGGATTTTCACCGAGAGCTCCCAGCACGAAGAGCGCATTTTTTGGCTTAATGCAGTACTCTTCGACTCTTATTTTGTTGGTGGTGTTGATGCCGTGATGCGAAAGAAAAACGCGCACATGGGGCGGCACTTCTTCTTTAGTGGTAAAGAATGAGTCGCTGAATTCCTGATGGAAGTCGCGATGGAGATCGAGTTCGGCACCGCGGGGATCGATCAAGACCTGTCCGGTGTTGTCGTCAAGAAAGAAGGGAAGGTGCATGCACTCGGCGGCGACTTGAACCCACTGGCTGCTTCGGTCCTGGCGTTTCCACTCCCAGACCAAGGTGCGGAAGTAGTAGCAGGGGCGCTGGGTGACGGGCGCAACCGTGGTGTGAGGACCAACGGCGAGGCCGCTGAGTTCGACCATCCCCATGGATGCGCTGCGAATTTTGGACACCGGAGTATCCAGGATGAGGCGACGGCGCTGCAGCAGGCGGAAGCCGTTGAAGAAAAGATAAAGACCGGCGCAGAGTCCGATGGCGCAGAAGACGGCGAGGCGGATGGGGTCTGTCGAGCGGAGTAGGAGCGTGGAAGGAATCACCTTTGCGAGGATCGCCTTACAAACAATCAATTTATGAACCGTCAATGTATGAACAGTCAATGGTTCGGCCCGTGGGGTGGGTTTCCAGGCGCTCCCACCCATGTCGAGGCTAGCGGAGCGGGCGCGGCGCAGGCAGCAGAAAAGGGCAGAGCGGGCTTACGTTGGTAATGGGACGGAATAGATCCGGGGCGATTCGCTTCGCATGTCTGGACAGCCGAGGCGGCTGTCCCCACGCGAGCAACGTTAAGGTGCCTGGCGGCTACGCTTAAGGTAGACGTAAGCGAACGTGAGCAGGACGAAGAAGGTAAATCCACCAATCGCGTTTACACGCGATGCGAAAAGAGTGTGGAGAACGGCGGCGGAGGCCAGGACGAAGCCGAGGATCGAGCCCCAAACGCCGAGAGGCGACCGCATAGGAAGAGCGGCGATTTGCTCACGACTGAGGCGCCAGCGAAAGCTGACGTGGGCTGCCAGGGATACGACCCAGGAAAAAATCAGGCCGGAGAATGCGGCTCCCATGATGTAAAGGAAGGCTTGTTGCGGGGCCCAGTTCTCGATGATGAGCGCGGTTACGATTCCGTAGGACGAGACGAGTAAGGCGAGGCGAGGCGATCCTGAGGAGTTCAATTTGCCCATACTCGCAGGAGCCCATCCGGTGCGGCCCATGGAAAACAGCAGGCGGGAGGCGACGTAGAGCTTGGCGTTGGCTCCCGAGAGAGCGGCGGTGAGGACTACGAAATTCATGAGGTAGGCTGCGGCTGGGACCTTGGCCACACGGAGCACGCTGACGAATGGACTCTCGGAGACGCCGGTGTGGTTCCAGGGCATCACCCCGACCAGAACGGTGATAGCTCCGAGGTAGACGCCGGCTAGCAGGAAGATGGTGAGGCGAGTGGCGCGCGGAATATCCTTTGAGGAATGCGATTCGCCGGTGGTGACGGCGAGCATCTCGACGCCGCCAAAGGCGTAGATGGCCCAGAAGACGGCGAGCAGAGGAGCGATTGGACCCTTGGGCAGGAATCCGCCGTGAGCGGTGTATTGCGGGGCTACGCGGCCGCTGAAAAGCAGTGCGGCGCCAGCCAGGATGAAGGCCACAATCGTGGCGAACTTGATCATGGCGAACCAGAACTCGAAGCGACCGAAGGCGAGCACGCTGCGCAGGTTGACCACGAGAAGTAGAGCAGAGAACAAAATTACCCAGAGCTCCCCGGGCACGGCGGGGAACCAGTACGCCATGTAGGTGGCGGAGGCGACAAGTTCGGCTCCGATGGAGAAAGCGATGGCGGCCCAGTAGGCGGCGCGGCAAAGAAATCCCAGATATTGATTGAGATAGAGTTCGCCGTAGAGGCCGAACGATCCGGCGGCGGGGTGCATGCTGGCCAATTCGCCGAGAGCCATGGAGACGGTGTACGCGATGAAGGCGGCGACGATGTAGCTCAGGATCACACCGGGGCCGGCAACTTCGAGAGCCGCGGCGGAGCCGAGAAGAAGTCCGGTGCCGATGGATCCGCCGACGGCAACCATGGTCATTTGGCCGGCGGTGAGTTGGTGGTGGAGACCTTGTTCGTGAACGTCTTGCTGGGCGACCTCCGGGTCGGGCGAAACAGAAGGCATGGGGCACGATAACAAAAGAGTGGGGTTTGGCCCAAGTGCGAACCCCGGGCTGGAATGTTTGACTTGCCACAAGCGCTCACGCCTTGCCGGGCAGAAGCAGTTGCATGCGCGTGCCGGTCAGACGTATGCTTCTCGGCGCGGTCGGAGTTGGGAGTTGAAAATTCGATCTATAGCGCAAATCGGCGATTGCTACCGCTAGCGGTCCGAGTCTGTATATGGGTTCGATGCTGCTAGGGCATTGGAAAATCGATCGAGGCGAAGAGGCACAATATGACTAGAATAACGTCGGCTGTACACAGTGGAAAAAATCTTAGCAAGCTCGCGGCCATCGCGCTCATTACCTGCGGCTCTCTGGCCATTCCGCGCCTGACTCAAGTACGAGCCGAAACCGGAGCCGTACCGCTGGAGGCGTCAGCGCAACCAGCCGCGCCTTTGGCCGGAGTGACGAGTCTACGCCAGAATCCGCTCCAGATCGCCATCTTGCGTTGGTACCAGGCTAACCAGACGACGAGCTTCACCGCGGGAAGCGGCCCCCGTGCTTTGGCCTTTGACGGAGCCAACATCTGGGTAGCGAACGAGCTGAGCAACAACGTGACCGAGCTGCAGGCGTCAGACGGTGCCACGCTGGGGACCTTCGCCGTCGGGACATCGCCGTTTGGCGTCGCCTTTGACGGGGCAAACGTCTGGGTGACGAACAATCTAAGCAACAATGTGACTAAGCTGCGGGCTGCGGACGGCACCACTCTGGGTACGTTTAATGTAGGAACTGCGCCCGACGGAGTAGCTTTTGATGGGACCAATATCTGGGTAGCGAACGAGAACACAAACAACGTGACCAAGCTGCGGGCCTCGGACGGCACAGTGCTGGGGACCTTCACTGTGGGGACACAGCCCCATGGAGTGGCCTTTGATGGGTCTCATGTCTGGGTGACAAACTTTAACAGCAACAACGTGACCGAACTGCGGGCGTCAGACGGCACAACGTTGGGCACCTTCGCCGTCGGAACGAGCCCCTCGGGCCTCGCCTTCGATGGGGCAAATATCTGGGTGGCAAACTACAACAGCGGCAGCGTGACCAAACTCCGCGCCTCGGATGGCACTTCACTCGGCACCTTTGCTGTTGGCGGGCAGCCCGGCGGAGTGACATTTGACGGGGCCAACATCTGGGTGATAAGTGGAATCAGCCCCACCGTGACCAAACTCCGAGCCTCAGACGGGATCATTTTGGGTACGTTTACCGCAGGTGGAGAGCCCTGGGCTGTCGCCTTTGATGGGGCCAACAT
>PLUI01000249.1:0-6828 GCA_003164855.1 Acidobacteriaceae bacterium | reverse complement strand
TTTCGCTCCAATTCGTATGATTGTGTAGATCCGAAAGAGTCAGCGGTACCCACACGAGTAGCCCAAAGCTCACGACCATCACCGTCAGCAGGCGAGCCGCGAGAAGCGCCATTCGATTCGCAAGAAGAGCCGCCGCCGCAAGTCCGAACAAAACAGTCGTCGTTAGCGCCCAGAACATCTGGCTTGGCGGAATCCACTTCGGGGCAAGACTGGCGGTAGGGCGAAGATAAATTGCTTGTGAGAGGGTAAAGGAAGCGACACAGACGCCCACCAGAATGCGGCCGATCCGAGGAAGCGTTTCCGGTGACCATGCCGATGACAAGCGCGCATAAACCATCGCCGCTCCGGTCGCGAGAGAGAACTGCTCGAAGAAATTGCCCCAGCTATTGTAGATCTGCGGTGCGGCGAAGATTCCTGGCACGCACCGTAAGGCGAAGACAAGATAAGCCGCACCCAGGACGGCTGCGCCCGCTTTCGCCATCCAACGGAACTGAATCGCAGCGCCGCCGAAGATCAGGGCGGCGCCGCCGGCGTAGACAATGTACAGTTGACGCCAGCCGTTGTAGTCGTGCCAGGCGAGTGTGATGAGGCCAGAGGCCAGTGCCGCCACTCCAAACACATGACGGCCAAGATTCGAACTAGGTTTTGCTACGGTCATTTGTTTGCAGCGTTGTGCCACTATACAACTCTGATCCACCCCGTTGTGTGGGCTTGCGCCCTATAACCGATGCGGGCGGTCGCCCAAGTCCCGATAAACAGGTCCGCGTTCCAGTGACTTTCGTAATCGCTGGCGTACCCTTGCGGATTGCTGGCACCGGGGGTGGCTCCTAGAATCGAAGCAGCAGTAGTCTGCCCATTTTCAACCATGGCTGAGATCACACCACGCGCGGACCGAGCCGAACTAACGCGGCGGGTGGAGCGCGCGGAAAAACTTCTGCAGAAGGGTAAGGCTGCCGAAGCGCTGGAAGAATATCTGCTGGTCCTGCGGGACGATCCGGAAAACGATAAGGTGCGGGAGCTGTCGGCGGACTTGTGTCTATCGCAAAACCGGGCCCCCGATGCGGCGCGCTTGCTGGGTGAATTGTTTGCGCGGCAGGTAAATGCCGGAGATGCGACGCGTGCCAGTCTGACTTATAAGAAACTGGCGCGGCATGGCAGTCCGACGTGGGAGCAGAAATTCCGCTTCGGACAGCTGCTGGAAGGATCGAACAAGAAGCTGGCGCTGGGCACGTATGAATCCGCGTTGAGCGATTTGGCGAAGGCGGAAGATAAGAAGGATGCGTTGCAAGTGCTGGCGCGCGTGGTGGCGCTGGAGCCGGTGCAGGCAAATTTTCTGCGGGTCGCCGAGATGTCGGCCGAACTTGGTGAGAGCAAAGCGGCGGCGGCAGCATTTAAGCGAGTAGCGCAGCTGACGGGCGAAAGCGGCGGCGATCCGGCGCAGTGGTACGAGCGTGCGTATCAGGAAGATTCGTCGGATGAGGAGATCGCGCTGGAATACGGGAAGAGCCTGCTGGGGCAAGGACAGATTGGGGCGGCGATTTTTATTCTGGAGCCGCAGGTGAATGCGGGTAAAACTTCACCGGTGTTGCGCGATATTTACGCCGAAGCTCTGCTGGCGGCGGGACGCTATGCCGATGCGGAGCCGCTGGTGTGGCAACTGTTCGAGCTTAATCCGAACCGCATGTCGCAAGTGACGGCGCTAATCGGGCAGTTGGTGGACGCGGAGCAGGACGATGCGGCGGTTTCGCTGGCGCGGAAGTTGGGACAGTTCCAGGCAAAACGTGGCGAGCGGCGGCAATTTGTGGGGGTGATGCAGGACATTGCGTCGACGCGGCGGGCATCACCCGTGATGCTGGAGTTTCTCAGCGAGCTGTTCAACGCTTCGAATCGCGAAGGGGATTACTGCCAGACCCTGCTGAAGCTTTTCGACCTGTATTGCAGCACAGCAGATTTTACCAAGGCGGCGGAATGTTTGGACCGGGCCGCGGAAGTGGATCCTTACGAGTCGGGCCACACGAAGCGCCTGGAGATGTTGAAGGGGAAGATTGACGAGAAAAAGTTTGATGCGATTGCCTCCCGATTTACTCCGGTGAGTAAAGCGGCGACGGAGGCTGCGCATGAAGTCGAAGCGACGCTCGGAGCCTCGACGTTGCAGGATCTGATGTTGCAGGCGGAAATTTTGGTGCAGTACGGAATGCGCAATAAAGCGGTGGAGCGGCTGCAGAGAATTCAGGAACTGTTTCCGCGGGAAGAGGAACGCAACGAAGATCTGCAGCGGCTTTACCTTTCCGCGGGCGTGACGCCGAGCTATACGGGGTCCGCGCCGCGGGCGGTGCCGCCGGGGGACGTGCCGGCAGCCGCGCCGGTGGCTGCAATCGCCGCGCCTGCGGTGGATCCGGCAGCGGAGATGCGCAATGTGACCCGCGTGGCAGAGATCACCCGCAAGCTGTATCACCAGACCACGGCGGCAATGGTGTTAACCACGGCAGTGAACGAAATCGGCGGACACTGGGAAGTATCGCGATGCGTGGCGGCGATGCGTACGCCGGGTTCGAAGCCCACGGCAGTGCAGGAGTTTTGCGGCAAAGGAGTGAAGGCTGGCGATTCTGGAGCCGTCAAGCAAGTGATGTGCGCGCTGCAGGACTTGTCCTCAGCTTCACCTTCGAGCGAGCCCGTGATTATTACGGACGCGCAGAAATCGGCGGAGTTGCTGGCGGTGCGTAATGCAGTGGTGGAGTTGGGAGCAACATCCGTGCTGGCTTTTCCGCTGAGTAACGGCGAGGATTCGGTGGGAGTGCTGGCGCTGTTGCACAACAAACCGCGGATGTGGCCACAGACCGACGCCGTGGTGCTGAAGACACTGGCCGACCAGATGGTAATCGCGCTGAATAATGCGGGCTTGCGACGGCTGGTGAAAAATCTTTCGGTGACGGAAGAAAAATCCGGGCTACTGAAGCGGGGTTCTTACCTGGATTTGCTGCTGGCGGAAAGCAAGCGTGCGGCACAGAATGCTTCGCCGCTATCGGTGCTGCTGTTGCAGTTTGGCCGAAGCGCGGCGCTGCTCAAGGAATATGGCGAGGCCGCGATTGAAAACGTCATGGAAAAGATTGGACAACAGTTCGCGGCGAACATCCGGACGAATGATCTGGCTTTTCGTTACGATACGACGACGATCGCGCTGATTCTTGGGGATACGGCGGAGAAAGAGGCGCTGCTGGCCGTCGAAAAACTGCGGAAAGTGATTGCCGAAGTTCGATTGCCCAGCAAGGACGAGTCTGCCAAGGGGCATTCTTTGGAGTTTTCCGCGGGGCTGGCCGAGGCTGTGGTGCGGGAGAGTTACGATCCGGTGGACATTGTGACGGAAGTGATCAACCGCGCCGAGCATGCGCTGGCGACTTCGCTGGTGCAGGGGCCGGGGAAAGTTGTGGCGCTGGGAGCGGCCCTGGCGGCGGGAGCGGTGGCGTAGAAAGCGGCCGAAAACTGGTCGCGCATGCATTAGGCATACCGCAGGCGCTAGCGCGGTTCCTGTCCAACGACTTCAGGTCGGAGCTCATGCGTGCAATTGTAACGCCGCCTTTACGCTGCCTTCACAAACCGCAGCGATGCCGAATTCATGCAATACCGCAGCCCCGTCGGCTTCGGACCGTCGTCGAACACATGTCCCAGGTGCGCATCGCATTCCGTGCACGAGACCGCCGTTCGCACCATGCCAATGCTGGTGTCGGATATCTCGCGAACATTCTCTTTCGCAAGCGGCTCCCAGAAGCTCGGCCAGCCCGTTCCGGAATCAAATTTCGTCGCGGAACTGAATAGCGCGTTGTCGCAGCAGATGCACCGAAAGATCCCCTTGTCGTGCAGATCCCAATACTTCCCGCTGTAGGCCAGCTCCGTATCCGCGTGCCGCGTGATCTCGTACACTCCCGACGGCAGCTGCTTTCTCCACTCCTCATCCGTCTTCACCACGCGCGCGATCTTCACCTTAGCCAGCCGCTGGCCCGCATCGGAAAATTGCACGATGGTTACTTCCGCCGGCTCCGTCTTCGCCGCTTCCGCAACCACGTGCGGACGCCGCAATGAAAATAACGCCGCGCCTCCCAGCGCCGCCCCCACGCCCGACAAAAATAAGCGCCGCCCTAGATTGACCTGCGCTTCACCGCCGTCTGATTCAAACATGGCTCCCTCCAAGCTTCCTCTCGGAGAACTGACTACTTGTAAAGCTCCGGAAACTCCCGCCGCAAATTCGCCACCTTCGGCGCATCGTTATACACAATATAAGGATTGTCCGGATGCAGCGTCGCATAATTCTGGTGATAATCTTCGGCCTTATAAAACGCCTTCAACGGCACCACTTGCGTCGCAATCGCTTTCGAAAAAACTTTCGCCTGGTTCAACTGCAAAATGTAAGCCTCAGCAATGCGTTTCTGCTCATCATTCCCGTAAAAAATCACCGACCGGTACTGTGTCCCTGAATCCGGCCCCTGCCGGTTCACTTCCGTTGGATCCAGCGCCACCGAGAAAAACACCCGCAGCAACTCTCCATACGTCACCTGTGACGGATCGTAAACAATCTGCACGCTCTCTGCATGCCCAGTCTCGCCGCTGCTCACCGCCTCATAATCCGGATTCTTTACCGTCCCGCCCGAATATCCCGAGGTCGCGCTGACCACACCCTTCACATGCTGAAACACCGCCTGGATCCCCCAGAAACATCCCCCCGCCACTACCACCGTCTGTTTCCCCGGCGCCGTCGCCCTCGCCTCATCCGCCACCGGACCCGGCACCGCCGCACTTGTTCCATTCCCCGCCCGGCAAGCCACCGCCCCCGCCAGCACTGTCAGGATCATTGCCACCATCCGCACCGAACTTCTGGACATAAAATTCCTCCCAACCTGAAACCCAGCCACTCTCCATTAGAGTTACGAGCCCAACAGAAGTTTCGGATGTTCCCAGCCTCAGTGAGGGATAGCTGCCCTCGGCCTTCCGCCGGGCAAAGCCAAGCCCTGCCGTTATACAATGTGCCCTGTTTTTCAAGTCAATAAAGAAATCCTAAGAAAAAGCCTAGACACAGCCCAGGAGCGAAAAAATGCTGAACCGAATCTTTGCCCTAGTCGTGCTCTCAGTTCTACTAGTTCTCGGTCAAGCCAAACCACTCGCAGCGCAGGAACCGGAGAAGTCCGAGAAGACAGATAAAGAAGCCAAACCTGACGCCAAGCCTGCCCCCGAGCCCAAAGAAGAGTCCTCCGTCACCGACCACACCATCAAGATCGGAACCCAGACCATCGCCTACAAGGCCACCGCTTCCACTACCCTCATCAAGGACGACAAAGGCGAACCTACCGCCAGCATTTTCACCATTGCCTATACCCGCAGCGACGTCAAGGATATGGGCCAGCGTCCCATCTCCTTCGTCTACAACGGCGGCCCCGGATCTTCTTCCATCTGGCTGCACATGGGAGCCTTCGGGCCGCGCCGCGTCGTCACCACTGACGCCGGCCCCACGCCGCCTCCGCCCTTCAAACTCGTCGACAATGCCGATTGCCTGCTCGACAAAACCGATCTCGTCTTTGTCGATCCCGTCGGAACCGGCTTCAGCCGCGCCGTTGGCAAGGCCAAAGATAAAGATTTCTGGGGCATCGACCAGGATGTCAAATCTCTCGCCCAGCTCATCGCCACCTACATCAGCCGCAACGGCCGTTGGAACTCTCCCAAATTCCTTATCGGCGAAAGCTACGGCACCTTCCGCTCCGCCGCGCTCGGCAATTATCTCCAGCAGCACAACGGAATGTATTTCAACGGCATCGACCTCATCTCCTCGGTTCTCGATCTCGGCACCATCTCGTTCCCGCCAGGCAACGACATGCCCTACGTCTTCTATCTTCCCAGCTACGCCGCCACCGCTTCCTATCACAAAATGCTCAAGGACCAGCCCGCTGACCTCAGCGCCTTCCTCGCCGAAGCACGCCAGTTTGCCTCCGGCGAATACGCCGCCGCCCTGATGAAAGGCGCAACCATTTCGGCAGCCGACAAAGCGGACATCGCGAAAAAAGTTTCGCGCTTCACCGGCCTCAGCGAGGACTACCTCATCAAAGCCGATCTGCGCGTCAACCTTCCTCAATTCATGGTGGAACTGCAGCGCAGTCGCAAACTCTCCACCGGACGCCTCGACGCCCGTTTCTCCGGTCCCGCGCCCGACCTACTCGCCGAATATGCCGACTACGATCCGCAAAGCACCGCCGTCGAGGGAGCCTTTGTCGCAGCCTTCAACAGCTACGTCCGCGAAGATCTGAAATTCGGCAAAGACCTCACCTACAACACCATGGCCGAAGGCGCCGGCCGGCAATGGGATTGGAAGCGCACCGGTCACGATCAGGACTACGGATTCCCTGGCGCTCCCAACGTCGAAGAGGATTTAGTCCAGGCCCTCGTAACCAATCCCCACCTCCACGTCGAAGTCGAGAACGGACTCTACGACCTCGCCACTCCCTTCTTCGCCACCGAATTCACCATGACCCACTTAGGCCTGCCCGAAAACCTGCAGAAAAATATAACCCTGCAGTATTACGACGCCGGCCACATGATGTATCTCCACGAAGCAGACCTGTCGAAGCTCAAGGCCAACGTAGCCACCTTCCTCGACAACGCGACGAAGCAATAGCCGCTCCGCGCTCTCGAACTACAGGTGCCGTGGCCGCCCCGAACATGAAGCCGCCGACGCGCGCCAGCTACGACACTCCGCTGGTCTGCGCGTGCGCGCCTGGACCGGCATCAAAAAGCTGAGCGAGAAACCAAAAGCCGATCAACCGTGCGGTGAATGTGATCTTCACAAAC
>PLUI01000205.1 GCA_003164855.1 Acidobacteriaceae bacterium | reverse complement strand
GCTCCTGCCCTTCGTTTTCCTTCGCAGCTTGGGAGCAGGCGACTGGAAGCTAGCCGGAGCTTTGGGAGCCTTTGTGGGTTGGGAAGTACTGCTTAATTTGCTGATGGGATCGATCTTCGTGGCCGGGATCATGGCTCTGGGGCTGGTGATCTACAAGCGGCGGTTGATGGAAACCCTCCGTAATATTGGCCGGATGCTGCGGTCGATGTTAACTTTTCATATGCCCGGAGCCGAGGTTTCGCTGGATAATCCGCAGTCGTTGAAGGTCCCTTATGGCGTAGCATTGGCTTTGACCACTTTGTTATACGCAATCTTGAACTGGAAGATGTGGGGAGTGGGATAAGGAATGAGAGAATTGATTGTGAGGTCCTGGCGGCAATTCGCGGGCGATCACGCCGGTGAAGAGATTGCAGAAGCCGCTCTGGTATTACCCCTACTCTTTATCATTTTGATCGCTGTCTTCTGGTTTGGTCAGGCCTTCCGCATCTATACCACGCTTACCCAGGCGGCGCGACAAGGCGCGCGCGCGGCTGTAGCTCCGTTGTGCGCTACCTGTTCTCTGCCGGGGTTCTCATCCACGCAAAACGCGATAAGTGCAGTCAGCAGTGCATTAACAGCGTCTAACCTCAACACGACCCAACTCGTTCCTTTGAGCCAGTGGACGCAGCCTCCTCTCTGCCTTTGTGGAAGCACGAGTGCAGCCTCTTGCAGTGGTTCGGTCTCATGCGCCCCCGATCCCACTAATAGCAATGTCTGCGTTCAGCCCAACGTTCAGCTGTCTTTTCCGGCGCAGGGAGGGGCCGGTGAGTGCGGCACGGCTGTGAGTTTTCAATACAAATACCCATACAGCTTTACGCTCCCCTGTCTGCCGCAGCCGTGCACGCCGCTTGACTTGAGCAAATTCACAATTCCTGCACAGGCACAGATGCGCCTGGAGACGCAGTGAACATGAACCGATCGCCATCAAGCGCATTCCTCGCGCGAACGAAAAGGGCTCTCTATTTTTCCGGCGACCGCGCTGCCGAGATTGTCGAACTTGCGACGTCCCTGCCGGTCCTTGTTTTGTTCGTGGTAGGAATTTTCGATTTCACGAACGCCATCACTCTGAAACAGAAATTGACCAATGCGGCACGTGAAGGAGCGCGTGTGGCCTCCGCGGACCCAGCCTCAGACCTGGCCGACCCCACCACGTCCTCCGGGTTTCCTGCCTCTGTCACCGATGCGGTCTACGTTGTGGATCGCTACCTGGTTGCGGAGAAAGTCAATGATTGCGGACTGAATTCGCAACCCCTGGTTCCGTCTGGCCTCACATGGACGGCGACCGCAACCGGTACCGGGTGCACGGGGGCCGGCCTCGTGCTGACGATCAATCGCGGATGTACATCAGCGGCGACCGCAGGCGATATTGTTAACACATGCGTGACGATTCAATACCCGTACACCTGGCAGTTCTCCGGGGCGAGTGGTCTGTTTGGATCAATCGGTCTACCGACCACTATCACCACTGCTGTCACTGCGTATAACGAAAATTAACAGCCGCCATGCTACCGCCACTGATAACCCGTCCAAGACGAGCCAAGCCCAATCGAGAAAAAGAGCGCGGCGTGACGATGGCGATCGTGGCGCTGGCAATTGTCAGCATCATCGCCATGGCGGCTTTGTCGATCGACGTCGGCACACTTTATGAGGCAAGTACGGAGGCTCAACGCAGCGCGGATGCCGCCGCCCTAGCCGCAGCAAGGGTACTTTCCCTGAGCGGCCTTACCGGAGATCCGCAGAACTCAAGCCAACAATGGTCCTACGCGTGCAGCCTCGCTACTCAGACAGCGCAGGACGTCGCCAACTTGAACACGGTAGCCGGGCAGCCGCCGAGTGGCGTGGCCACGACCTTCCTCTCCAGCGATGCGGGCAGCCAAACTCCCAGCAGTTGTTCTTCGCCTGGGGCGTTCGGCGTAAATCCAATGGTCACGGTAAAGGTGACACAAAAGAATCTACCGACATTTTTTGCGAAAATTTTTGGTCTCCTGAAGGGCTACAACCCTACAACCATCAGCGCCTCGGCCACCGCCGAAGCTTTTAATTCTTCAGCGTCCGAAAATTTCAACAATGGCACTCTCGTCCCCGTTCAGCCGCGGTGTGTGAAGCCGTGGATTGTGCCGAACCTCGATCCAGGCAGCAACGGCAAAAACCCGTTCGTCGCTGTAAGCGACGGCGCGATCCAGAATCCGGGAATTCAGGTTAATGGATCGGGAACTGGAGTGATCGGCGAGTTTTTTACTCTTTCCGCCGACTGCACGCTAGCCGGAAACTGCAACGGAACAGGTGGTGGTGTGTTTAGCAATCCTCCTACCGCGTCCACTGGGAGCCTGCAATACCTTCCTGGGCAAGTGCTGGGCACGCCGGTCGCGATCCCAAGCTGTGCCAACTCCGACCCTTATCAACAGGCAATAGCAGGTTGCGACCAGACCACGCCGTACCAGTGTGGAATTTCGAGCAGCACTGCCGCCAATCCGAACATGGTGAACCTTACGGAAAACCCCCTTGTGCCGACCGGTGGCGGAGACACCTACACCGCTGCGCAATGCCTGACAAACCAATCCTCCGGGAGAACGGCTGATTCCATAAGTACGGCGGTATACCCCTATCAAATCACAGCCGGCACCGGCAATCCCTTGAACGCAAGCGGAACCATAATTACCAGCAGCAACTCGATCGTCTCCCTCCCCATCTACACGACTGGCATCGGTGCTAGCAATAGTACGACGCTAACCATCACCAACAACACGGCTCCGGTCACGATTGTTGGTTTCCTGCAGGTGTTTATTCAGCAGGTCAATTCGAATGGCAGTTTGGTTGTATATGTCTTGAACGTGTCGGGGTGTGGAAATGGCTCGTCGGGTGTCTCAGAGGCATTGACGCCGCTGGATGGAACCTCCCCTGTGCCAATCCGGCTGGTTACGCCTCCGCCCTCGTAATTCAAGGAGCCGTATACCTCCTACTCCGGTTTCTGCGCCTCAGCCGGTACTCCCGGTGCCGGTGTTCCCGGCGCTGGCGCGACCGCAGGCGGCGGCGCTTTGACTGGGACTTCAGCTTCGGTGTCTTCTTCCGCCTCAGTCCGCGCCTGCGGCTGAGGACGATACGCGGGCGCGGGTCCTTCCGGCCGCGCGCTGAGAATTACGCGGTCGAGGGTTGCGGGATCGCTGGCCGAACTTAGAATCAGGAAATTAAACTTCGAGCCATTCAGCAGGCGCGATAGAACTTCCGGCGCCGATGCAGGGCCGATTTCGGCGACTACTTGTTCCTGCTCCGCTCCTGCCGGAATGGCGATCTCCGCTCCGGTGCGCTGGTGTATTGCGAACAAGACTTCCGATAGACTGGCCTTGTTGGAGCTGATGGTAAGCATCCCTCCCTGAAATGAAACCAATAGCGGAGGCGGTGCGGGCGGCGGCGTGATCTGCACGGACTGCACGGTATAACTTGAGGTCACCAGCTTCGCCCCGGAAGGCGACGAAGTAACCAGGTGAGCTGCTTGCGCGCCCGCACTCCCAAGTTTGATGATCACAGTTCTGCCAGCGGGAAAAACCTGGTAAGCCTGCGGACCATTCAAATCAAACACAATGCGCGTTACTGGAGGCTTCGACGTAAACAATCCCGCGCGAACGCTCTTGACTTCTCCGCGATTCAGGGTTTGATTTCGCAACTGCGCGCCGGGAACGGCATTGGCGAAGTCGACGACCAGGCGGTCCGGGTGGGTTAAGACTTGCGCTTGCGGGACGAGTCGATCGCTGCCTTCGATCTCGATCTCCACCGGATTCTGCTTGCCCAGCACCTGCACGCGGCGCACGGAAGGCACTTGCGCCTGTCCCGCCTGTCCCAAAACCGGCACGGAAACATACACCGCGGCCCATACGAGAATACAGGCCGCAGCCCTGACAGAGCGATTCATAGATGTCCTTATCGATTGCTGAGCGGCGCGCTACCGCGATTCTAGCAGCGGCTGGGGGCAAGCACGCTTACGGAAGGATTACAACTTTGGGTCATCGTTGTGCCCAGCGGCCCTAATGCGTCAGCGGAGCGAAGCATCACGTCAAGCAGGCCGCGCTGCCCGGAAACCCGCTCCAAGTACGGGTTCCGGTGAACCTGTTTCTGCGCTTTTCACGAGCGTTTTTCAGGAACTTCAAGCACGGGTCAGCTTTCGGCGAGTCTGCCAGTAGATGGCGGCTAACCCGGAGACGAACAATATCCACGTTCCAGGTTCGGGCACAACTCCCGGAGCGCCACAGGGCCCTCCTCCCTTTTTCGTCTTGCTTTCGATCTCGCCTCCCACACAACAGCCAGCCTCGATCGTACCGTTCTTCTTGACTGGCCCACACAGCCCTGCGGGAATTGGCGGAGGTGCGATTGGGATCCAACTTCCGCCAACAAAGGGATTGTACAAACTCAGCGGGCCCGCGGGCCCGAGCCCCGGGGCTTGCGGCCGCTCCAGTAGCGCCGATTGGAATGGCCCTGGAGGAGACCGCATCGCGGTGCCATCGCCCGCGCCGATAGGTTTATCGAATTTCTCCACTGGAGGCTCGGCGGGCGAGGCTGCCTGTTGCGGCACTTCTTCCACACGGTTGGCGCACCGGGTGCGAGCCGCTATCCGCCCATCAGTAATTATTTTTTCCCCTTTGTGAAGAGTTACACGATGACGAGTCCAGTAAACGCGGTTTCCAATCCGGTAAGACAGGTACGCCGTCCGAGCCAGTGTGAGCCGTACTACGCGTGCGTGATCGTAATCAAAACCAGCATAATGCGCTGCCACGATGGGGTCGTGTTCCGCCACCCACTTCAATTCTTTCGCATCCTGCACCCCACCCGGCACAACCGAATACGGATACACGGGCCGATCAGTGGCGGGCTGCGCCAGCGAGAGGACCTGGTTCAGCGTGACCAGCCGGCTGCGGCTAAGTTCCGCTTGTTGGAAGCTGGGAGGAGCGGACTCCTGCGCGTGAAACAACGACGGACTGAGATACTGCAAGGCAACGGTTGAGAGAACGGCGGCGCAAAATACAATGCTCGCGACCGCGAGCCAGCGGCGAATTCGCCGATTGCGGCTATGGCGACGGCTTCGCCGACGCTTGACGTTCCCCCCTGCGGGATCGCTCACAAACTGCTCCTACCTGCGCGGCCGTCCTGGGATCCGGACTGGAGGCACTTCAACCCAGCTATAGGGGCAGATCAAGTGCCACACCGCAACCCGCGGACCCATACAAACTTAAGAAGATCCACGTTCGTTTGGTGACCATGTTAGCAGACAGCGCAATAGTTTGCATAAAATACGCTGTGGATTTCCCAGTAGCTTGCCACGTTTGCACTCAGCGCTTTTGGTCTTGCAGGATGGAGGCCAACGCATTTAAGGTGACCCCGGTAACACCACTAACGGGCCATTTCCACCTGTCGTACCCGCTGGTACTCTCGCTAGTGTTACCGGAGTCAGTTTTCTCTGATTAACGAGATGAGCCGCCCTTCGCGGCACAGCCAGTGAGGATTCAACTTCCTCCGTAGGTTTGCTGGCCGATCTCCCCCGAACGAAGGAAAGAAATAGGCGAAGTAAACATTGTCGCCGTTTGTGACATCTATCTATCTGTCTGTCGTTGCTGGGAGGCAAATCTATGCGCCTGAATCGTCTGCACGTGGTACTCACAGTTTTGGTTTTCTCGCTGCTTCTGGCCAGCCCCGCCTTCGCCAACTCCGTCACCATGACCTACGAAGGCCACGGCGCAGGAAATAACACCAGTTATCCATGGCTGTTCTCGATCAACGGCAGCAGCACCTATACCACGCTGATTTGCGACAGCTATGACAACTACAATTATGTTGGGGAGAGTTGGCAGGCGACGGCCGCGCCGTTGCTGCAGGCCATCGGCTTATTCGGCTCGGGTGCGTCTCTCGATTACAAAGCTGCCGGATTGATCTTCAAGAGCATCCTCGCAGGCACCACCGGCGCGGGAGCCGGACAATGGGCCATCTGGGGCCTGTTCTCGCAGAATGCCGCCAACAACCCCATGTTCGTGACTAGCGGCGGCGCGGTTGTGGAGGCGCAATTCCTGGCTCTGGCGGGAACAGCCAAGAACAGCGCATTCAACGGATTGATCCTCTACACTCCGATCGCCGGCACGCAGTCGGGTGGAGCTGGTATGCCGCAGGAGTTTCTCGGCTACAACGCTGTTCCTGAACCCGGCAGCCTTATGCTGATGGGAACTGGCCTGATCGGTCTTGCTGGTACGCTGCGGCGAAAATTGCTCAAGGCATAGTTCGGCGCAAATCATTTTCCTTAATGAACAGCGTCGCTTCACCCTTCTCGACGCTGAACCCTTACCGCGCTGCCCAAAGCAGCGCGGCTTTTTTTGTGCCAATCATTTCTTTGATCGCCGCTTCCAGCATCGAGCCAGTCAACTCGCTCGAGATCGAGGAAGTGGTCCGGCTCCTGCGCATTCTTCAGCGCAAACTCGGTGTGACTGCGCCAACGATCGGGCTCAGGCCCGAGGTAAGCAATCTCCGTGACAACACGACGCAGAAACCGCGGCATGCTGGCGGGGATTTTCTCCGCCACAACCCGGTTCACGTAGGTATGTCCGTCGTTGCCCCACCCGAGCGCGCCCTCGGATTGCAAAAAGAATGAGAGCGACCAGCATCCAGCCGATCAGCCCTCTTTTGAACTTATCTTTTTTCATTTCAACCCGAGTCAATACGCCCTCCGTTCGATTTGACAGCAACCAGCCCTAGAGAGTTTTCGTCAGCGCCAACGCGGCCCGAATCTCGCGGACGATCTCCTTCGGGGAGCCGCCGGCCTCTATTACTGTGGCGTGTTCCGGTTCTTCCAGTGCCGCCAGTTGACTGTCGAGCATCTGTTCCGTCATATAGTGTCCACGGCGCGCGCGCAAACGCTGCCGCAGCAGCGCCGGGGTGGCTCTCAGATAGACGAAATTCACTTCCGCAGCGACTTGCAAACTCTCGCGATATTCCCGCTTCAACGCCGAACATGCGAGCACCGAATTCTTTCCCGCTGCAAGCCATTCGCAAATCAGCAACCGCAGCGCCTCCAGCCAAGGCGCCCGATCCGCATCGGTCAGCGGAATCCCGCTCCGCATCTTCTCGACATTCGTTGCAGCATGGTAATCGTCCGCATCTTCGAAGTTCCAGCCGAGTTCTGCCGCTAACAGTTCGCCGACTGTCGTCTTCCCTGCCCCCGCCACTCCCATCAGCACAATGACCAAGCTTCCTCCCTCGGCCCGCACAGCCGGCAGCCGTTGCCAAGTCTCCAGCCCCGGATCAGATTAAAAGATAAAGCAAGAAGTAGCACTCTCGGGCCACGTATTCCCGGATCGTGCCATTGCCATAAAGCGCTCACGGCCTCAGGATACTCGTGCCTGGAAAATGGCGCTCTTGATCGAGGGCTATTTCAGCGGGGGCTGAATGCGGATCGAAAGACACGAAATGCTGGAGCGGAATACCAGAACGGAGTTTGCTGGTCCTCAGGCTGGTCTTGCAAACAAGCAACCTCGCCAGTTGCTGATTGCGCTTTTTCTACTGCTGGTTGCTCTTGCCGTTGTGATCGGGAAGAACCGCGATTTCTGGTTCGGCTCGGACGAAACGCTGGAATCCGATGCCGCGAGCTCAGAAAGCATCTCGAAACCGAACTCGGTGGCTGTGCCTGCAAAGACCAGCCAAGAGCCAGCAGCCCGCGCTATCACGCCAAAGAACCACCTCGCTCGGAAGACGTCCACCGAGCCGGCGATCATTGCCCCGACTCCCAACGATTCTGCCAACCTCAACTCGCCAGTCGTCGCCACAAATCGAACTATCCTTCCTCCGCTGGAAGTAGAAGTGGTTGCAGGCGACACGCACCGTACGGTTCATCCCGGAAGCAACGTCGCCCAGGTAGAGATCCCCAACGATTCAAACCGCGTCTCAACCGTCACCGCTTCAGTGGCCGCTCTGCCCGCAAATGCCGCCGAGCGCGAGCGCCTTTCTCCTGAGAGCGTTCCCGAACTGCGGCAAACCGTCGAGGCAACCTACCCCTTACTGGGACAGCACGCTCGGGTTCAGGGTTCAGTAGTGTTGCAGGCAGTCGTCGGTACCGACGGCTCCATCGAAAGCCTGCGCATACTCAGCGGTCCTGCCATCCTGACCACGGCGGCCCAGCAGGCAGTGCGCCAGTGGCGCTTCAAGCCTTATCTTCAGAACGGTCAACCCGTCGAAACCAAAGCCAGAATTACTGTCAACTTTTCGATTCAGATCTCAGACAACCCCGCGAAGACAAGTTAGGCTGGATTTCTACAAAGTGTCATCCACCAGGGGAAGACATGACCGAAAGGCCATGTCCTGCCGTTCGGTGCCATTGTTTCGTTGAATGCAATCCCTTTAAGTTCCTCAACGGATGTTACCCGAGACCTGACTTTTACATCGGATGCGGGCCTTTGGCCTGTTCGGGGATGAACTTCCGAACTCTATTCGAATCCCGCTTTAGAAGCCATACTCAGTAGGTATTGCCTGATCGAGAAGTTTGGGCGTTGCCGCTTACACGAACGATTATGAGTAGATGCTTTTCGCCAGCTCGCGCCGCCAAGGGTCTCTGGGCAACTAATCTTGGAGTAGCTCTTCTTTGCGTTGCCGCTATGGTCGGTTGCCAAGGGGTCAGTACGTCTAAGAATGCGGCTGCCGGGCCGCCTCCCCCAGCCAGTGGCGAACTCGCGCTGAATCCGACCAGCGAGAGTTTCGGGACGGTGCAGGTGGGAAGTAACCAACAGCAATCAGGGACCATAACCAATACCGGAGGTTCGACTGTAACGATTTCTCAGGTTGGTATAAGCGGCACAGCTTTCACATTGAGTGGAATCTCTACCCCAGTAGTGCTCGCGGCGGGACAAATCGCAAACTTCACTGTGACTTTCACTCCGCAATCAGCCGGCAGCGCCAGCGGAAGCGTCACCATCACGTCGAACGGTTCCAATCCAACTCTGAGCCTGGCTCTTTCAGGAACTGGAACGACCGCGACCGCAGTGTTGACTGCGCTTCCGACGACTTTGTCTGCCGGTAACGTAGCGGTGGGGGCCAGCGGTACGGTCTCGGGAACTCTTAATGCCAGTGGCGCCAATGTGACGGTGACGGCCGCTAACACCAGCAACTCCCGCTTTACCATAAGCGGTTTGTCGGTGCCCGCGATTATTCCCGCCGGCCAGAACGTGCCTTTCACCGTGACTTTCAGTCCGCAGGTCGCCGGTGCGGATAGCGCTACCCTTACGTTTACCAGCGATGCTCAGCCTTCCACAACCACCGATTCGGTCACGGGTACTGGCATTGCCGCGCCCACGCATACGGTCAGTTTGTCGTGGAACGCGAGCTCTTCTCAGAATATTTCGGGATACAACATTTATCGAGCCGTCTACACGACTTCTTGCGGTTCTTATTCAAAGATCAACGGCTCGACCCTGGACAGCGTTACAACCTATTTGGATTCTTCCGTGACCGATGGTGTGGCCTACTGTTATGCAACAACCGCCGTGAATTCAAGTAATGAAGAAAGCGGTTACTCGAACATCGTTTCCGATGTTCAAATTCCCCCTCCGTAAACGGCAGCAAATTCCTCTTCAACTCGATAGCAAGCGGACCGTTCGTCGGCTTTCCCAAATGCGGAACCGCTAGGAAGGTCTAATACCCGCGCCAATTGGCCCATTGGCCGATCGGCCACCTGAGATTGCCCTACCGAGACCTACTAACGCCGAGGAAATGACTTCAAACTGGATGGCATGAGACTCCCCCAGTCTTTTGCCCAGCCCTTTTCTACCCGTGTCCTTTCCATCATCACGATCACAATCTTCGTCTCAATGTTGCCTTTATGCGCGCGGGCCGCGACGCGTCAATTGACTTGCGCGCCATCCAGTTTGCGTTTTGGTTCCGTCCTGATCGGGCAAACGGAAACTCAGGTTGTGGTCTTGACCAACGGCGGGGAAACCAGCGTTACGGTTTCGGCCATGAGTTCGACCACGACCGAATTCACGTTGTCCGGAATAACCTTGCCATTGACTCTGTCCCCGGGACAGAGCACGGCCCTGAACGTAACGTTCGCTCCAATAGCAACCGGAGGGACTGGGGGAGAAGCCACGTTTACCAGCAACGCTTCAAACCCGAACCTTCAGCTTCAACTCGCGGGAGCAGGTGTCAAAAGCGACCCTGTAACGGCCTCGCCCTCCATTGCTTCGTTCGGTAACGTCGCGGTAGGAGCCAGTTCGACCTTGGCGGCTACGCTGACCAATCATCGCTCCAGCAATGTAACCCTCTCGTCGGTTCAGACAACGGGCAACGGATTCTCCCTCAGCGGTCCGGCGTTCCCGATCACGCTAGGCGGAGGGCAAAGCCTTACCTTAAGTGTCACGTTCGCCCCACAATCGGCGGGCGCGAGCGGAGGCAGTGTTTTCGTTACCGGGCCGGGGCTGGTCATACCGCTCACCGGTACCGGAACCACTCTTGGGCAGTTAACCATCACTCCATCACTGCTGAACTTCGGCGATGTTCCTGAGGGAACGACACAGACTGAACCCATAACGATGAGTGCCGCCGGGGCAAGCGTGACCGTCTTTTCCGACAGCAGCAGCAATTCACAATTCGTTCTGGATGGAGCTTCCTTCCCTTTCACGATTCCCGCGGGCCAGAGTTTATCTTTGAACGTCGGCTTCACACCACAAGGCAGTGGAACCGTCACGGGCTCTTTATCCTTTACCAGCAATGCATCGAACTCTGTGGACGTTGAATCCCTCACTGGCATCGGCACCGTCACCAATTACCGCGTCAGTCTTTGGTGGAATGCCAGCACGGGTGTCGTGGGCTACAACGTTTACCGCAGTACTGCCGCGACCGGCACATATGCCAAAATCAATTCCACACTGGATGCAAACACCGCCTACACCGACAGCACCGTGGTCGCAGGCAATACTTACTACTACGAAGCCACATCCGTGAATTCCAGCGGGCAGGAGAGTACGCCCTCAACGCCACCAGTGCAAGCCGTAGTCCCATAGAGACTGAACTGAATTGACGACCGATCCAAGGCTGGAAGTTTCGGTTCACCGTGCGCAATTCAGCCCTTGGTGCCTCCAAAGCCGGTAGTCTGCCTGGCTCGTAATCCTTCGCCGCCCGTTCGCGGATAGAGAAACCGCCACCCGCCGTTCGAGATTTCTATAATGGTCTGGTGCAGAGAGACCGAGAGCCGCCGAATTCCCTTCCCCGAGGACGAGAGTTCCGTCACGATTGATGACGAAAACCAGGCACTACCGACCTTTGAGCGAACTCCCTCAACTCTAATAAATCCCGGCAAGCGAAAAATTATTCCCGCCCTGCAACAGTGTGCAACTGCTTGCGCACTATGAAGTTAACCCACGAACCCCACCCGATCAAAGTTGTCATTCTAAATGCTTTAGTGGCACATAAGGGCCATTCCACTTGGCCCGGCGCGTGCGTTAGTACTTGTACGGATGGCCAGTGCTGGAGATTCACTAAAGGTTATGCAGACGAAGTGGTTTCGTTTCATGCTGAAACGGAAAGCCGCAATTTTACTGGGGCTGGCGGTCCTGGCCTTCAGCAGACCGGGACTCGGGCAGCAGGTTTCTTACGCGCTGCTTCAACCGGGAGCGATTGAACCTGCACCAATGATGAGCTCGGTCCCCACAGTCACATTACCGCAAGCGCCCCGCCACCGATTCTGGGACCGTGAGAACAGCCTTCTGTTTGCGACCAGTGCTGCCTTCAGTGCAGCCGACTTCGTTATTACGCGAGACAATCTACGCGCTGGCGGCCAAGAACTAAATCCTGTTACCCGTCTGTTCGCTGGCAGCACCACCAGTCTGGCTGTGAACTTCGCAGGCGAAACGGCCGGCGTGATCGGCCTCAGTTATTTCTTCCACAAGACCGGACACCACAAACTCGAACGTATGGTGTCCCTGCTGAACATCGGATCCTCGGCAGGGGCTGTGACCTTTGATCTTGCCCATCGCTAGGGATTGTCAACCATCCGTCATCGCTAAGGCATCCGGTTTCTCGTCACCATGGCGCGCAACCCAAATCAGCAAAAAGATAGCCGCCAGAGCAATCAGAAAGTAAATAATTCCGCACCCGGCCCGCCGAACTTCTCGACGATGGGTACTGGGGGATGGCCTAGCCGATCATTGCAAGATNNAAGAAATTCGCTTTTGAGTCGCTTCATCTTACGGAGGCACCCGCGGTGCGTCAACAAATGGCGTGTCGCTCTGAAAACCTCGCAAATTCCGGCCGCTTCTGCTGGCCGGGACCTAACTTCCCCGAAATTCGACCGCACGATTGTCAGGTTTGCGCAAGAATAGTTGAGGTGAAGCAAATTAATTCGGCTGAAATGGCTGTGACTGGACAAAATCCGTTCAGGCGCTTTTCCCATGCATGGCGGGCGCTGCAGCACCGCAACTTCAGACTGTTTTTTACCGGTCAGAGCATTTCGCTGATTGGCACATGGATGACTCGCGTCGCAACCAGCTGGCTCGTGTATCGGCTTACCGGCTCCGCGCTGCTTTTGGGCGTCGTTGGCTTTGCCGGTCAGATTCCCACTTTCCTCCTGGCGCCTTTTGCCGGCGTCTTAGTCGACCGGCTGAACCGACGGAAGCTGCTGGTATGGACACAAGCATTGGCGGGTCTACAATCACTGGCCCTGGCGGCGTTAACACTCGCCAAAGTTATCAACATCCATGAGGTTATCTGGTTAAGCGCGCTCCAGGGGTTAATCAACGCCTTTGACATGCCCGGGCGACAAGCTTTCCTGGTACAGATGGTCGAGGACAAACAAGACCTCGGCAACGCTATCGCTCTTAATTCTTCCATGGTCAATGTTGCTCGGCTGGTTGGCCCAGCCTTGGCCGGGCTGGTCATAGGGTCGGTGGGAGAAGGATATTGTTTCTTGATCGACGGCATCAGCTATCTCGCCGTCATCGCGTCATTGCTCATGATGCGCCTGAATATTGCGCCGCTAAAGCGCTCTCTGGCTCCGATGCTGGAGCAACTGAAAGAGGGCTGGACTTATGTGCGTGGCTTTCCACCCATCCGCACCATTCTGTTGCTGTTCGCTTTAATCAGCTTGATGGGAATGCCGTTCATGGTGCTCATGCCCATTTTCGCGACCAGAGTCCTGCATGGGGGACCCCATACTCTCGGATTCCTTCTGGGAGCATCGGGTGTGGGTGCGTTGATTTCCGCTGTCTCTCTTGCATTACGCAAGACCGTTCGCGGACTCACAACTATGATCCAGATCTCAGCAGGGATTTTTGGCCTTGGGCTGATCTGTTTTGGTTTATCGCGAATCTTGCCGCTATCGATGTTCCTCATGCTGATCGTCGGCTTTGGCATGATGCAAGGCCTGGCGGCGAGCAACACGGTCATTCAGACATTGGTGCCGGAAGATAAGCGTGGCCGGGTTATGAGCTATTACACCATGGCCTTCGTAGGAATGGCACCCTTCGGCAGCCTGCTGGCAGGTGGTCTCGCACACCGCCTGGGAGCGCCTACCGCAGTCATGATTACGGGAGCGTTTTGTCTTGCCGGAGCACTCTGGTTTTCGACGCAGCTGAAGTCAATCCGGAATGTCATGCGGCCTATTTATATCGAGATGGGCATTATCCGAAGCGAGGTGCAACCGAGTCTGGAAGATCAGGCCGGCCACTGAAGGAAATTTGCAAGCGCACTGCGCTCCCGAGGTTGGCGCGTTTGAGTTATGTCAGAAGCTGGGATCTTGAGCCAATCTCCAGGACCACATAAGGAACGACGTCGATGTGAGGTCGATCGCCGGTTCGGTAGTGCTATACGATTGCACGTTGTCTCGATACACCGCTACTTGCGACGCGTCAAAAGCACCGTCGTTTCCATTGAATATCTTGAACGTGTCTAACCCGTTTGCCGGACATAAGATCATGCCGCCGACCACGCCTGAAGTGGCATAACCGGCCGGACCCTCGGAAGCCGCGCCCCAAAGTACCGGCGTACCTCCGGAAGTTCCATCCAGCGCACCCACCAGGTTTGCCACTTGGTGCTGGATACAGTTCGGAAACGTGCTCCCGTCACCCACAATAAACGATGAGCCCCAGGCATTCGCGCCCAGGATGTTGGCCAGCCATCTTTGTGAGTAGGTGTCGTAGCCCTTGGATCGAGTCAGGTGATACGCCTCGCTGGCCATCACCGACAGGCCGGCGCCGTGCGAAGTGGTATCGCCGTAATTCCAGTGATCCCCGAAGCCCCATGGATCTGTGCCGGCTTGGGTAATCGCATCATCCACTTGCCGCAACAATTGTTTGCCGATGCTTCCCTGCGAAACCGCCAGGCCGCTCGGATTCCCTGCCATTTCTAGCGCCCGGTAAAGTTCAAAATGTGCCAGGCCGCTAACGTCATAGAGGTTTAGCGTATCTGTGTATCCTGCATCGTAGATTTTCGTTATGTAATTCCTGGCAAACTGCGCCGCCTGCCGCAGGTAGTCCACGGCATTCGTGTGCGGCAGCGCGGCTGGCAGCTCCGCCGCTCCCCCGCCAGCCTGCTGCGCAGATTGTAGAGCGAAATATAATTCGGTTGCGCCCAGCTCCATATCATCGTCCCACACGTTTTCGGGATAGCCGTCAAACGGCACGCTGGTGAGCAGGCAATTACCGCATGTACCCGAACCTACCGTGGGCGCAGGGTCCGGATAGGAGGTGTCGGCGAGCGCAAAAATGTCTTCCGCATTCTTGAGGCACTNNTAAAGAAGGGTCCGCGGTGTGGTTGAGCTGGTAACACAGCGCAAAGTCCGCCGCCAAACGGCCCGCTAGGTTCGGGCTAATCGATGAGCCAGCAGGGCCAGCGGGAAATACCGCACGAGAGCAAATAAAGAACGTCGTGTACGGGTCGCAAGGTCGCGGATCTCCGGCTTGTTCGTAATTGTCGGCCGCCTGGGGCAGGGTCCAGATGTCGTACTCGGTGA
>PLUI01000213.1 GCA_003164855.1 Acidobacteriaceae bacterium | reverse complement strand
CGAGAACGGTGGCGGTGGTGGTTCCGTCGCCGGCGACGTCAGAAGTTTTGCTGGCGACTTCGCGAACCATCTGGGCGCCCATGTTCTCGAGGCCGTCCTTGAGTTCGATTTCCTTGGCAACGGTTACGCCGTCCTTGGTGATGGTGGGCGAACCGAATTTCTTTTCGATGACTACGTTGCGGCCCTTGGGGCCNNCGGGACTCTTCTCCGTGTACGATTTGTTTTGCCATGATGTTTTTCTCCTTGAGATGATTTCTATGTACTAACCTGGGCTTCGGGCTTCGGCTATCGGGCTTGGGCAAAAACATTGCATGCCCGAATGGTTAGCGGAAGGCGAATGCCCTCGAAACTGGATGGCAGCGAGCTGGAAGGCCCCGGGCTGTTGGTGAAGCCCGATAGCCGAAGGCCCGAAGCCAGCTATTTGCGGGCGCCTACGGTTTCTTTCTTGCTGCTGCTGTTGGAGGCGGCGGCTCCGGTCAGAATGCCGAGCACTTCGTCTTCTTTCATGATGATGAAGTCTTCGCCATCAATCTTGATTTCGGTGCCGGAATACTTGCCGAACAGGATGCGGTCGTCCTCATGAACAGCCAGAGGGAAGGTCTTGCCTTCATCGTTGGTGCGGCCTTTGCCGGTGGAAACTACGATGCCCTCTTGCGGCTTGTCTTTTGCGCTGTCGGGGATGATGATGCCGCCGCGAGTAGTGGAAGCTTCCTCCACGCGACGTACCAGGATGCGGTCATGCAGTGGGCTAAATTTCGCCATGGTTGCAACTCCTTTCAAGGGTTGAGTAAAAGGTTGATGTTACGTAAACCTATGATTTATTGGGAAGTCGGCGATCTGTTAGCAGTCTCGCCTACTGAGTGCTAATTGTAGCGAGGTGAGTGCGGAGTTGTCAAGGGGGCGGGGTAGCTGGTGGTGTCTTAGTGTTTAAGACACTACCGGGTAGCTCTGCTGAGCGCGGCCGTATCTTGGCCTAACGGTCCCGACGCAAAACTTGTCGCGGAGCTCGTGCCGTCCCTACGGGACTCGGTTCCATTTCTTCCGGCTTACCCCGGACTTACGTCCTGGGCTATCGTATGCCGCCCCTCCGGGGCTGGAGTGTGGTGATTCCGTTCTGTCTCTTCTCCCAAAATTCGGCTCGGAGAAGCCAAAGGCCCAAAGGACGCGAGAAATGGAGCTACCGCAATGGTCGCGTTCGCGTATCCGTCGCAATCTTTAATGGTTGACGTTATTAACGACGCTCGTTAAACTATAGACCGTGATCAAGTCTTTCGCGGACAAAGACACGAAAGAATTCTGGGACACGGGCAAGAGCCAAGGGATGCCTCCGGCAAATCTGCGGAATGTTGCCAAGCGGAAGCTGGCCGCCCTCCATTCGGCCCTCAGCCCGGAGGATTTGCGAATTCCTCCCGGCAACCGGCTGGAAGAGCTCCACGGCGACAGGAAGGGCCAGCACAGCATTCGCATCAACGACCAATTCCGCGTCTGCTTCGTGTGGCGGGACGGCGATGCCTATGACGTCGAGATAACGGATTACCACTGATTGTTGGTAGAAGAATGGTCAGCACAGCAGTAGAAAAGGAACAAGTATGGAGAAAAGAATCGTGAGTATCAAAAATGATGGTGCGGCAGGATGGGCGGTGCATCCCGGAGAAATTCTGCGGGAGGAGTTTCTTGGCCCCATGGGCATTTCTGCTTACCGGCTGTCGGTGGACCTGGGTGTTTCCGCTCCCACGGTTAACGACATTGTTCGGGAAAAGCGCGGCATCACTCCCGAGATGGCCGCACGTTTGGCCAAATATTTCGGTACCTCCGAGCAGTTCTGGCTGAACCTGCAAGATGCCTTTGCGGTTTACCAGGTTAAGAAAAAGTATTCGAAGGAACTCAGAGCCATCAAGCCGATCGCGGCAGCAGTGGCCCGATAACTTGGGTGTGGCGCCGGGCGCCCTCCCCCGCTCTTCAAAATGTCTTCTATGTGGAGTATACTGTGGAATAGATTCCACAGTATGCAAATCGTTCAAATCGTGCTGGATAAGAAGCTGTTACACGCCGCCGACCAAGCCGCAAAGCGCACGAAGCGAAACCGGTCCGCTCTGGTGCGCGACGCGCTGCGGGAACATCTCCGCCGGTTGGAGCTGCGGACCAGTGAAGAGCGCGACCGCCAGGGCTACTCGCGACATTCGCAAGCCGATGCAGAAGCGCCCGGTTGGGAGTCGGAGGCCACGTGGCCGGAAGAATAGCCCAAGGAAGAATAGCCCGAGGCGAGGTTCGGCTTTACCAGTTTGCCGCGCCCGACAAGACGCGACCAGCTCTCGTGCTCACCCGCAACAGCGCCATCGCGTATTTATCCACAGTCACGGTTGCGCCTGTCACTTCCACGATTCGCGGCGTGCCATCGGAGGTCGTTCTGAACGAGGAGGACGGCATGAAGGCCCCGTGCGCGGTGAACCTGCACAATGCAGTGACCGTGTCGCAGCAGCGCCTGGGGAAGCGTGTGGCCCAGCTTAGTTCGGCACGGATGAATGAGGTGTGTGCTGCTCTGCGGTTCTCTCTGGGGTGCGATTCAAACTAGTTAGTGGGACTGTTCCGTTTGTCTTCGAATTTCTTCTCCCAAATTTGTCTCTCCAGCTCTGGACTGGCTCACTCAAGCCAAAGGCGGCTTGAATGGCCCGCCCCCTTGCGGTTCATCGGGCCAAGAAAGCAGGAGCCATCAAAGGCCTCGCCGCGCGACGGCCCCTCACTGCGTTTGCAGCGCGCTTCCAAACGCGCTTCCCACGGCCCATGGGGAATGTGTGCCTGCAGCAGTTTGGACTTGGTACGGGACGATGGTGCCGACATTTCCCGGCTCATCCATCTGTTTCGCAACCGAGGAAGTATACAAGATGGTTATGCTGTCTTGCCTCCATTCCCCGATTCCATCTGCGCCTAAATCTATGACTTTGCGCGTGCCCTTCAACGACTCGCCAAGAGGTTGCGCGGGGGCTGGCAGCCCTGATGGGTCTAGCAGCCCTGAGCTAGGGTATACCCCTTTCGTCGATCATTCCCAAATTCCGGAACCAGCCGCAACCATCCTCAAACTCAGGTAGTTGGCTCAGTTTGAAAGGGGCGGCTGTGTGCGCACGGGAGATCCCTCGTCCCGCTGGTGAAAACGCGGGACTTCGGGATGACGCCGGAGGGGTGTAGGTAGAAGATTTCAAATTGAGCCCGGTACCCAAACTCAGGAGCGACGAACGGAGGTATCGGCTCGCAGGAAATAATCTGGCGACTTCGGAAATCTGAGTTATGATTGAGCAGATGCCATACATATTGGAACACCTCTCCAGCCTTCGTCAGGAAATCACGGATTTACGGAACATGAACGCCCGCCATACGGGCAAGAACACGGACCACCAGGTTGACCAGTCGGCGGTGGAGATGCGAGCCAACCGGCTGGCGGAGATCAAGAAAGAATTGTCGCAGATGCTGAACCGGCCGGACGATCCCGCGGTGTGGTGGGAAAAGGGTGGGCGCCGGAATCGGGTAGCGTAGCGGGACTGCTAAGAAATTTTGTGGAAGATTGTAAGAGCGCGGCTTGAGAGCCGCGCTCTTTGTTTTTGTGTTTGTGTTTGGTGCAGCGGAGGCTGGGGCGTCCGCAAGAAGGCAAGGCAGAATGTAAAAGTCAGAAGTTAGAATCTCATGATCTACTTTGGTTTGGCCAGCGAGCGGACGTAGTTGACCAGGTCCCAGTTCTGTTCGGGCTTGATGCGGTTGCCTTCGGGCGGCATATCCTGATGGCCGTTCTTGATGATGTAGAAGAGTTCGCCGTCGGTGGATTCCTTGAAGGTCGCCGCATCGCGGAAGTCGCGAAGATTTAATTTCATGTCGACGGCGAGGTCGCCCTTCCCATCGCCATCTTTTCCGTGGCACANNTTCGGGTGACGACTTGACGGGATTGGGCTGGCGGGCGGCTTCGACCGGGATGGCAGCGTAGGAGGGCGGGGTTGTTTTGGGAGCGGGTTGCGTCTGTTGGGCGGAGAGCGCGGCCAGGAAAATGATTGCGCAGGAAAAAGTCAGAGCGAGTCTGGATATTTGTGGGGACATCGGAGCCTCCGATGAACGTCTCTCATGAGCGTGTCTGGTGAACGTCTCTCATGGGCGACGTTTCTGATGAATGTCTTTTGTGAGCGTCTCTAGCTAACGTCTCTAGGTAAGGACGACTACTGAGTTCAAGTTAAGGATAGAGCGGGGAACCGGCGGGGGCTGTGACCTGGATCACAGGTCCAGGGCTTGAACACAGAGGGCACGGGGTAGCACAGGGTAAAGCTGGGCGGCTTGCAAAATCGGTGGGGGTCGGGCAACCTCTTTAGTCATGCGAAAGAGATGGCTGGGGCGGGCGGTTCTGGTTTCTTTTTTGGGAGTCTTGTTTTTAACGTTTTTAGCCGGGGCTGGATGCGCGCAGGTCGAGCCTGGGCCGGAAGAAGGTGGGAACGAAGTGCAAGTGTGGGCTGGGGGCGGACACTCGGTTCCGGGCGGAACTCAGTATACGGAGGCTTTCGATGCGGGGGCGCGCTATGGGTGGGTGATTACGGGCGAGCACTGGCCTTGGATTTTGCGCGGGCGGTTTGAGTATGCGGTAGATGTGGTGCCGGTATACCTGATTTTTCAGCCGCTGAATACGGCGTATGGATGGGGATTCAATCCGCTGGG
>PLUI01000103.1 GCA_003164855.1 Acidobacteriaceae bacterium | reverse complement strand
CGAACCCACGCTCGCGCTCCTCAGAGAGGAGTCCAAGCACATGACTTTGTCGCCGGAATTTCCAGATGAACGATTGAAACTGCTGTTTGTGTGCGCCCATCCGGCAATCGATCCGGCGATGCACACGCCGCTCATGCTCCAGACCGTTCTNNGTGCGTGCCAAGACGAAGATCCGCGACGCCGGCATTCAATTCGAAGTCCCCCAAGACTGCGAACTGCCACAGCGGCTCCACGCCGTCCTCGAGGCTATCTATGCGGCCTTCGGAATCGGTTGGGATGACATGGCCGGTGTCGACCAGCGCGGACGCGATCTGGCCGAGGAGGCGATCTGGCTTGCGCGAGTGCTTTTGCAGTTGATGCCAGAGGAGGCCGAGGTTCACGGTTTGCTGGCCCTCATGCTCCACTGCGAAGCCCGCAGAGGGGCGCGGCGAGGGCCGGATGGCCAGTTCGTCCCTCTTTCGGAACAGGATGCACATCAGTGGTCTCGACCATTAATCGAGGAAGCGGAACGCCATCTCGCCGAGGCGTCGAAGCACCGCCCCATCGGCCGGTTCCAACTCGAGGCTGCGATTCAGTCGATTCATGCTGAGCGGGCGCGCAGCGGCCGGACTGAGTGGACTGCGATCATGCTGTTCTACGGACATCTAATCCGGATATCGCCGACGCTCGGCACGCGAACTGGATACGCCGCCGCCGTAGCCGAAGCGAAGGGAGCCGAAGCAGGGCTGACAGTGTTGGATGGGATTGACCCCGACGATATCTCCGCCTATCAGCCGTACTGGGCGGTTCGCGCTCACCTGTTGCGACGGCTGGGGAAAATACCTGAGGCCTTGGACGCCTTCGACCGGGCGATCAGCTTGACCGAGGACCCCGCAGTGAGACAGTTTCTGCTCCAAAAGCGAGGCTGATTTCCCCTTTGTGGCTTGTTCAAACGCCGTTAACGGGATACGCCGCGGCAGTTCCTGCCCCAAAGGTGGGGTTAACTTTTTCTTGCTTGCTCTGTCGAAATCAACTCTCCTTGCACGTCACCCATATGAAAGCGGCTTAGCGATCAGGCTTTGCCCCGCTGGAGATGAATGATTAGGAGATCATATGACAATCAAAGATAAATCCGTTTTGGTGACCGGTGCCAATCGGGGTATAGGACAGGCGCTGGTCGAGGAAGCATTGAAGAGAGGCGCGAAGCGAGTCTATGCCGGCACGCGGCAGCCCTTGTTCCATTCGGATGGGCGCGTCACGGCCCTGGCACTGGATGTGACCAACGCGGCGCAGATTCAGGGAGCTGTCGAGAGAGTCGAGTCCTTGGATATTCTCATCAACAACGCCGGCATCGCTCCCTACGACGATCTGAGCAATTCCGCCGCTATCGAGCAGAGCCTGGCCGTCAATCTCTTCGGACCGTTCAACGTGACGCGCACTTTCCTTCCGCTGCTGCGGCGCTCCAAAGGAGCCATCGTCAACAACCTTTCTCTGATGGCGCTCGCACCCTTACCGCTCACGCCCGCCTATGCCATTTCGAAGGCGGCCGCGTTCAACATGACGCAATCGNNGTTGACACCGACATGACCCGAGGCTTCGAGATACCGAAGGCCTCGCCTGAGTCAGTTGCGGTGGGCATTTTCGACGGATTGGAGAATGGTGAAGAGGATATCTTCCCCGACCCAGCATCGCAGTCCATCGCCGAGGGCTGGCGCACTAGCGTCGCCAAGGCGTTCGAGCGCCAGTACGCAGGTTTCGTGCCAGAGAGAGCGGCAGCTCTTTAATAACATCACGGATGTCGCAACCGAAAGAGAGGATGGAGGAACGGATCATGAAGAAGAAGGATTTCACCACGACCTTTTCGGTCGACCAGTCCCCGGAAGAAGTCTTTGACGCCATTAACAACGTTCGAGGGTGGTGGTCAGAAGAAATTGACGGCAGTACTGACAAACTCGGTGCTGAGTTTAAGTTCCACCACAAAGACCTTCACCGCAGCACTCAGAAGATCACCGAATTCGTTCCGGGCAAGAAAGTTGTGTGGCATGTGTCGGAAGCCCGACTTAACTTCGTCAAAAACAAGACCGAGTGGAATGGCACCGAGGTTGTCTTTGAGATCACCAGGAAGGACGCCAAAACCGAACTCCGCTTTACGCACGTCGGCTTGGTTCCTGCTTTCGAATGCTACGGTGACTGTTCAGGCGCATGGGGCTTTTATATCAACAACAGTTTGCGCGGCCTGATCACGACCGGTAAAGGGCAGCCCGCCCTGAAAGATTAATCGCGGGCGTACGTTCATCGAATAAGAGTCACAGCAGGAGCTCCGGCCGTGAGACGGTTCCTGCTGCACCAAATGTAGAGTTTATTTTTCCTGTATTCCTCTGTCGAAATCGATTCTCGTCGCCCGTCATCACAATAGAGGCGGCTTAACGGTCAAGTTGGCCACCGAAGAGGTGCATGATGTGTCCATTCTGTTTTGCAACCGTAGGATTGGTCGTTGCCGGGGTGGTTTCCACCGGCGGTTTTGCAGCGTTGGCTGTGAAAGTTTCTCGCAAGAAGAACGGAGCGGAAGAGATCGTCGGGAATCTGGACAAGAATCTGATCAACGAGGAGAAATGATAATGTCGACGAACAAAGAGAAAGCGATGAAGACACCTCCGATCGTGTCGCAACAGGAGTGGGAGACTGCACGGCAGCAACTCCTCGTGAAGGAGA
>PLUI01000051.1 GCA_003164855.1 Acidobacteriaceae bacterium | reverse complement strand
AACTGGCGCGTGGTGTCGCGGACCAACCGCTCTTCTTCGGTGAGGAGTGCATCGAACTGAATGAAATCGACACCGCGAAATTTGATGGCAGGCATGATGGAATCTTCCTTTGCAAATGACTTCCGATTTATGAGCCCAGAGGTTTGCCGCCGTAAGATGGGGACCCCGCGTGAGGGCAAACATACGACGGTAACAGGGGGAAGGAAGGGTGGTCAAACGATCAATGGTTCATTTGCCAGCCGAGCGCCACACGGGAACGCCGGTTACTCCCAATGCCAACGCCCCGAGATGATTCTGCACAGGGCGATCAGCCGTGCCGTTGCTGGGTTCCGCGGAGGCTGCATCCTGTCCATCCTTCGTCTGTCCGGCGAGAATCGGAGTGTTGGGCTCGGTTTCGTAGGCGAATCCTGTCAGCCCGACGCTCAGCAGATGTTCGCGATGATTCCACTTCACGGAGAGGCGAGCCCATCCGTAGTGAGTTTCGCCATCGATTTGAAATTCCAGTCCCAGATAGCGGCTGCTGGCCTTTAGCCAGGGACCATAGTAGTAGGGCTGGGACTCGTTGTTATACCCATAGGTTCGCGCCATGAGGGCATTCTTGGATTGAGCGCGCTGGTTGCGACCAATTTTTGTGCCGGGGGATAGGGCCGCGGCAAAATTGAAGCCGGAGGTAATGACGACTTTATTTTCGTGCGCGGGCGTGACGCTGATGAGATCAGAAAAAAAGGTGTAGAAGCCCACGTGTTGAACTTTGCAGGCGTTTTGGAGTGTAAAATCGGTGACACCGTCCTGATTCAGATCGATTCCATAAGTTCCCTTGCAGCCAAGCGTGGCGTGCGCCGGCGTGTATATTACCTCGGCTTCGGAGGGCGTGGCGAGGGCAATCATGCTCACTCCGGCAGCGCCGGCAGCGAGAGCATAAAGATTGAGCCGGTGCTGAACTTGATTTTCGTCGGTCGAGCGGGTTGACGATGGCGATGGTCGCGGCATTCGGCCTCCTGGCGCGCGGCAGCAGTATGCCGGGTGCGGCCACCGGCGTCAACGGAAATGTGAGCCACCGTGTAGAATAGAAGGCGACACAAAAGACGCGGCAACGCATTCCAGGGCCTATCGCAGTTCTCGCTTTCAGTTAATCCTAGTTTCCAAACCTGGGACGGAATGTGCGTGTGCTGCGCACAATTTCGATAGAGATCAGGAGAAATGAATTATGGCAGTAGGACCGAAAATCGCAAAAACAGCGGACCGCAAGAAAGTTATGGACACCAGCAAGAGCACCGATTGTCCTAAATGCGGCAAGTCGACGCGCATCGTGAAGCGCATGAAGGACCGCGAGCGTGGCGTCCCGGGCGGGATTTATATTTCCTGTTCGGCATGTGAGTTCTTCGAAAAGCTCTAAGGGCAGTTTTGAGCTGCAGGTTTCTGTCCAAGGAACCGGAAAAGAGAGGGTCGACTTCCCTTCTCCGGCTTTCGTCATTTGTGCTAAAGGGAACCAAAAAGTTCATCAGCGGGTAACCAATACGGCGTTGCAACAATCAAATTGTCCTAGGGTCTAACGCATGCCGCCTATAAGGCGCATTCCGAAGAATGTCTGCGGCTTGATTTCCCGCCGTGCCGCGATCGTTTGTCTTGCCGCTCTCAGCATCTTGTGGACTCGGAGCACCCCGCCGAGTCTGCCGCACAGTTTTCTTAGACCGGCCTTCCACTCGCTGGCTCACCATGATCATCGACAATGCTTCGATCATGAGGATTCTCAATGGGCAACTGCGCCAGGCACTCCACTAGGCAGTCCGCCTCTGGTCACTTCGTCTCACACACTCTGCGCCGCTGACACGCTCTTCGAATTCGTGACAGAAGGTTGGCATTACAACCGTCCCCCTCCGATCGGCTAATCCTCCCGCTTCTTTTTGGGCGCACCCGGCTTGCAATATCCACTGACGGCCCGCGAGATCAATGAAACCACGGTTCACGCAAAAGCATCATTCCGTACACACGCCAATAATCTCTGGAGGAAATTCGCGATGGCTGAACAAAACGGAAACTGGAGAGAGTTGTGCTGCGCCGCCTTGGAAGCTAAAGATCCTGATGAACTGCTAAAGATCGTCCAGGAACTCAACAAGGCGCTAAAGCGCGAGGAGCAAGTCCGTCGGGACTTCAGGGAGGACAATCGAGCGAATAATTCTCCCGAGGAGGCCCGATGCTAACGACTCGTTTTGCCCCACACAAAATCACCCCACAGTGGATAAGCGGGCGAGAACTACCAGCAGTCCAAAGTGGGTCACGACTTGAACCGACCTCGCGGCGATTCATGCTGGTCGTCGCCCTCGGCGTAGGCGTTGCATCTTTTCTGGCGACCGAACTGATGCACTACCTGCTGGTGCCGGATCTCGGACGCAATTCAGAAAGGTTCCTGGCGGAAGGCGTGTCGGCTCTCCTCGTAAGCTGCCTGACTGCGCGATTGGTTCAGATTGCCCGAGAACGACATCGTCTGACCATGGCACGGATGCAAGTGATCGCCGAGATGAACCATCACATCCGCAACGCCCTGAGTCCGATTTCTCTTTCGCTAGACGCAACCGACAATCAGCAACTGAGTCGTGTTATTTCCGAAGCCGTCGACCGCATCGATTGGGCTCTCCGAGAAATACTGCCCCGCGAAGTGCCGCTCTGCGAAGGGCAACGGCATGAACTCGGATATTTTCAAACACATTTTCAAGCGAAGAAGAGGAGCAGTTACCAATGAGCGACATTCGAGTTCTTTGCGTCGAGAGCCACCCGGAGTACATGGGCGCGTTAAAATACATGCTGGAAACGGCTGGCTACGAAGTGGTGGCGGCCACGAACGCCGAGCAGGCTCTGCATCTGCTGACAACTCGGGAGGTGGAGGGTGTTCTCCTGGAATACGACCTGCCCGATGCTACGGGCTGCTCCGTACGGGCGGAGATGAAGCGGATCAAGCCAGAGGTCCCAGTCCTGTTGTTCGCCGGCGTTGGCAGCCAGACCCCGTTCCTGCTTCGTTTCTTCGACGCGTATCTGAGGCATTCCGAGACGCCGGAATGGGCGCTCTATGAGCTCGAAGGATAAAATGGGTCCGGACAGAGGCTTCTGAATTTTGCACATTCGACCGGAATTGATAAACAAAGTTGCACCCTTTAGCGCCAGTATTAGCATCATTATGTATAGGCGAATGGATCGCTTTCGATTTGGACCAGACGTAATGAGCCTGAATATTAGGCTAACAGTCTCGGGACCAGTTAGCAGGAGAGTCTATGAAGCTTATTTCGCTCACTAAATCCGTTTCGAACGCTGTTTCCTCCGCACTGGCATTCGTGATGGTGGCATGCGCTTTGCTGGCTGCTCCCGCCTGGGCTCAGGATCAATCGCAGGAGGCGCCGCCTCCTGCCCAAGGCGGGCCGCAGACTGCGTCCTTAACGCCCGAACAACTACAAGAACTGGTTGCTCCCATCGCTCTGTATCCGGACGCTTTGGTGGCCCAAATCCTCGCTGCGTCCGCTTACCCAACACAAATTGTCGAGGCCGAACGATTCGTCGAGGCTAATCCTAACCTGAAGGGCAAAGACTTAGGCACCGCAGTAGACCAGCAGGACTGGGATCCAAGCGTGAAGGCTCTCGTGCAATTTCCTTCGGTGCTGGCAAATTTGAACAAGAATCTCTCCTGGACCTCCGAACTTGGCGACGCGAATTTAAACCAGCAGGCGGATGTAATGCAGGCGATCCAATTCATGCGCAGAAAGGCGAAGGATGCGGGACATCTCACGACCACGCCGCAACAGACGGTGACCGAGCAGGGGGCCGACGTCGACATTGCGCCGGCGGATCCCGATGAGGTTTATGTCCCGGACTATGATCCTGAGTTGATCTACGGATATCCCGTCGGACTGTGGCCGGGTTTCTATCCCTGGTGGGGCGTCCGAGGTCCATTTCTTTCGTTTGGCGTCGGATTTGGCATTGGCCCGTTCTTCGGATTTGGCTGGGGCTGGCCGGCCTGGGGTTTTGACTGGCACGGCGGCTTCCTCCGCTATGGAGGCGGTCGTTATGCCTTTCACAGCCACGCTTTCTATGACCGCAATGCCTACTTCCACGGGAATTTCCGGGGAGGTGCGGCGTTCGCTCGCGGCGACCGCGGAGCTCGTGGTTTTGCCGGTGGGGGCGCACGTGGCGCAGGAGCCAGAGGGTATAGCGGAACGCGCTCGGGTGCCTTCAGCGGGGTGACACGCGGCGGAGACGCACGGGGATTTTCCTCGCGAGGACGATCCAGCTTCGGTGGCGGCGGGATGCGCGGCGGCGGTGGTGGACACGGAGGCGGAGGCAGGCGCTAGCAGCCTAAGCAGCAGCTCTCACTTCACAGTCAGCAGAGTGACAGGAGGAAAGTCATGAAATCAGGAGAAGGCAATTCCAGAAGGCATCCAGCGGGTATAAGGCGTGTGTTCGCCCTCGCCGTGGTTGCGGCTTTAGGATTTTTTGTGAGTGCGGCTTCCGGGCAATCGAGCGCGCAAAAATCTGCGTCTCCCGCACATCAGTCGACGACGCAGAAATCTGCCGGACCCCAAGCTGGGCAGCAAACATTTTCTTCCGCGGCGGAAGCCAGTCAGGCATTGGTCACGGCGATTCAGAACGATGATCAGGCGGCATTGCTAAAGATTCTGGCGCCGAGTGCGAAAGACATTATCTCGTCCGGTGACGATGCCGAAGATAAGAATGACAGAGCTCAATTCGTGCAGAAATATCAGCAGATGCATCGCCTGGTAATGGAGCCGGATGGCACGACAACCCTTTACATTGGCGCGGAAAACTGGCCAACGCCAATCCCGCTCGTACATAAGGGCAGCTCCTGGTATTTCGATACTCCGGCCGGGAAGCAGGAGATTCTGTATCGACGAGTCGGCAAAAACGAACTGAGCGCGATTCAGGTCTGCCGTGAACTGGTGGACGCGGAGAAAGAATATTACTCGCAACCGCACGACGGCGATTCGGGCTCTCAGTACGCGCAGAAATTCTTCAGCGATCCTGGCAAGCACAACGGTCTTTACTGGGAGGCGTCTGGTGAAGGAGCTTCCAGTCCGATCGGTCCGCTCGTGGCTTCGGCGGCGAATGATGGCAACGCGGAAGGCGGTCAGAAACTGGAGCCGTTCCAGGGCTATTACTTTCAGATCCTGAAGGGTGAAGGAGGGAAGGCCCGCGGTGGCGCCCACAGCTATGTCGTGGACGGGAAGATGACGCGGGGATTCGGGTTCCTGGCCTATCCGGCGGAATACCGGTCGTCGGGAGTGATGACGTTCCTCGTGGGCCAGGACGGAATTGTGTATGAAAAGGATCTCGGCCCCAGAACTGCCGCGATCGTAAAGACTCTAACCCGATATGATCGGGACGCAAGCTGGCGCAAGGCGGATTGACCGAACAGTTTAACTGGTGCCGGGAGGGCGATCGAACACCCACAGTCCTTTCGGACCTGCGGATTTTNNCCAGGCCACCAGTTCCAATCGCCTGCAACGCGAAGAAGCGCAGGTCCAATCACAATGCGAACGAGCGTTGCGTCGATTAACACGGCCATAGCCAGCGTAAATCCGAGCATCTTAATCACCAGGAAGTTTCCGAAGGTGAATGCCGCGAATACCACAATCATGATCGCGGCGGCGCTCGTGATCAGTCCTGCGGTTCTGGCTAGCCCCTCGGGGATTGCCTCCAATTCACTCAGTCCGCTCCGCCTCGCTTCGAGGACTCGCGCGACCAAAAACACCTCGTAATCCATGCTCAGTCCGAACACGATGGCAAACGCGACGATTGGCACGATGGGAAATATACCGCCCGTAGCCTCAGGAACTCCGAAGAACCTACTTCCGCGTCCGTCCTGAAACACTAGAACCAATGCTCCGAAGGAGGCCGCAACTGAGAGCAAGTTCAGAGCAATGGCTTTCACCGCGGCGAAAAGCGATCGGAACCCTGTGAGAAGCGCAATGAGCGTCCCTACCACCACCAGCGCTATCACCGAAACGAATCGATCCCGCACAATCGTCTGATAATCGGCGGTTAGCGCCGGTATGCCTCCAACGCGCAGCGTGGCGTCGGGTACTCCGGTGAGAGCCGCCGCGCCGGTCTTCCGCAACTCCCGCACCCACCTGACCTGATCATTCACTGAAACAGAAGTCGCAGGTAACACCTCAATCAGCGCCGCTCGCCCGTCGCGACTCAGGAACGTTCGAAGCGTCTCACGCGGGAGGTTGCTAAGGCCGGAGCGGTCACCATCCGCCATCGTCGTCATGGAGATCACGCGGTAGGCACGAGGGTCACTCGCGAGCCGCTTGCTGAAACGATCGAGTGCATTCCAGCCCGCGTCCGTTTGCGCAATGGAATCCGGAAGTTCGAGAATCACGCGCAACGAGTACACAATGCCAACCCGATCCATTTGTTCCAGGGTATGAAGCGCGCGAACCGATTCCGCCGCTGACGGCAGCCAATCTCCTTTGGGGACATCCGTACTGAGCCGCGCGGCCTGCGAAGCGAGCAGAATCAAGGGGGCGCCTGCCAGAAGAATGGCAAGCCAGGGATGGGCAACAATCACTTTGCCCCATCGCCTCCAGCGGTTTTCCGCGCGTGCTGACCGATTCGCATCCCAACCTGTAATAAAGGGCACCCGGCCAGAATTAATTCGCGGACCGAGAACTGCCAGCAGTGCTGGAACGAGGGTATTTGCCAGCAACACACTCATTCCCGCCACCAGGAATCCAGCCAGGCCGATGGAACGGACTTCGCTGATGGGGACGGTCAAGAGAGCTAGAAATCCGATGGCCACAGTCGAGGCTGAAATCAGGAGGGTATGACCTGCCTGACGTGCCGAGATGAGCGAGGCTTTGAGTCCGTTTGGCTCGGCAGCAATCGCTTCCCGGAAGCGGCTGACCATGAGCAGCGCGTAGTCGATTCCCAAGCCTAGTCCAAGCATCGTTGCCAAATTCTGCACCAGAATGGACAAGTGCCAACGCAGGGCCAGGAATCCAGCAATCGCCAGAGCGCTCGCAATGGCAAGCTGACCAACGGCTACTGGAATCAGCGCCGCCACCAAGCTTCCGAAAGCCACCAGCAGAAGCACGAGTGTGCCAGGAATCACGAGAATTTCGGCGTGGTGTACGTCGTCGGCGCTGGCTTTCCGAATGTCAAAATTAAGTGGCGTCTCTCCCGTCAGTTCAAGCTTCACCGCTGGATAACGGCCCCGCAATTGGTTTTGAAGAGAGTCCTCCAGTTCGTGCAACTTAGGGACGAGCGACTCCACGGAGCCCTCGGTCGAGGCAAGTCCTACCAGAAGAAAAGTTCCTCCTCCCTTGCCCAGGAAAATCGGATCGTGAAAATCAAGATGGGAAACGATTCCGGACACGCCGGGTTCCTTTCCCAGTCTCTCTTCAATTGTCGCCAATGCTTGCTCGCCCTCCTCCGAATCGGCAGGGGGGAGTCCCTGAACCACCAGGACCACGCGGTCAACAAAGGGCGAGCGAAAGCGAGTGGCCAACTCCTGCGGGATCTTTCCCGCTTCACTGCCTTCGATGCGCGTTGCGGTCTCCAGATGGCGCTCGGCGTGAAAGGAAAACGGAAGGAGCGCAAGGACGGCGGCAAGGACTACCCCGGCCAGCCAGAAACGGCGCACATGCACAAGATTCATAATTTCACGCAAAATCGGGTAGTGAGCTAATTCTTCTTCATTGGCTTGTTGTAGTTCGACATCCCAGCAGTTCGAAATCCTAGAAGATCGCCGGAAAAATCAGCAACAGAGAATTAGCCCAGTACTCAAAATCGTTACTGGTAAGAGATTCGCATCCCGCGCGGAGGCCCTTCGGGATTCGGGATTAGCCTTCATCTGAAATTTTAAGGCTCTCTTCGCGACTGACCCTGTGCGGACGGGTTCGCATTCCGGACGGGTTCGTATTACTTTATTGTGTGGCATAAGAATACATGGTTTCCAGGAGGATCATTGCATAAGCTCGCGTTGTTCGGGTTGTTTGCCGCCATTCAACTTGGTGCCGCGGATCCCCGCATAGGTTCCTGGACGCTCATCTCGGCGCAGTCCTCCCTCGATCCCCCCAATAAACTCTCCATCACGCGCCTCCACGATGGAGTCCACGTTGTAATTTCAGGCGAAACCCACCTCGATTTTACGACGAAGCTGGGCGGCCCTCCAGCGCCGGTACCGGGCAATCCGGCGTTTAATCAAATCGAGCTGCGGAGGATCGACAAGCATCAGGTCGAAGTCAAACAGAAGAAGGATGGAGCCCTGGTAGCGACGATTCGGGACAAACTGTCCAGTGATGCTAAGGAGTTAACCAGCACGACTTCACAGAACGGCCGCGCCGACAAGATCACGGTGTGGACGCGGACCGGGGGAAAGAAGTCTGCCGTTGACTTATTCGCCGGTGAGTGGACCGAGGATCTGAGCAAGACTCGGTTGCGGCAGGGGATGGCGCTCAAGATCGAAGCGGACGGAAACGGAGGGGTCCGCTTCTCGGGTGACTTCAGCTACAGCGCCCGCTTTGACGGCAAAGAATACGATCTGAGAAATTCCAGAAACGACACCGTGACCCTCCAACTTGTCGACGCTCGCACGGTCGATTCGATTTACCGGCGGGACGAGCAAATCACTCAAAGAGATCAGTGGGTGGTTTCCGCCGACGGAGCAGAAATGACGCTAACCACGACAGGCACGTTGGAAACCGGTCAGAAAATCAAAGAGACACTGGTGTTTCGGAAACACTAACGTCGTGCTGCCACGCCCGACGCATCTGCGCGGGTGAACCCTTACCGGCAGGTACTCGCGGCGTTGAACTCACGAGCCGCAACCGAGATGATTCCCTTTCGCTGCATGAATCGCAGGATGCCATTGACCGTCTCTTCGAGAGACGGATCTGGCTTACCCCATGCGGAAGCGTCCCGAGCCGCCTGATAGCAGGAACTGTCGTAGCGTTTGAACTCCATCGCTGAGATGTTGTCCACCGATCCCACCAGAAAGTCCAGCAGCGGAAAGAGCAGGTCGTCTTTCCTGCATCTTCTGATAAGTTCGGGAACGAAGTCGGGAAGACTGAATATTTCAAATTGCCGGCCGGTCGCTTTTGTGATTAGGCCGGTAATATCCAGCATGTTCGCGTAGTCGTCCCGGGTAACGTGATAAGTCTTATTCGCCGTGCCGGGAGTTGTGGAAATCGCAACGATGTTGTTAGCCGTGATGTCTGCGGGAACGAAACTTACCTGGTTCAGAGCGTCGACTCCAATGCCGTGATTCACCATGAACGCCACTAAACGAACGGCGATGTCAAAGTTATTGCCTCCGCCGGTAATGGAGGGGCTCACCAGAGCGGGCCGGAAGATCCGCGTAGTAAGCCCTCGGCGGCACGCGTCCATCACCACTTGCTCCGATACCCACTTGGACTGGCTGTATCCAAAATCGAGAAGCTCCATATNNNCCCCGCACGTTTGCGTCACGCATCCGGTCGTAGTTGAGCAAGTAGTTTACGGTTGCGCCGTTATGGAACACCGTATCGATTTCGCTCGCGAGGAAATCCCACACCCCTGGCGTCAATCCCAACTCCCTCTGGCCAAGATCTCCGCAAACGGGAATCACGCGAGTCTCGAACATCTGCATCAGGTCCGCCGGGCAAGGCCCCATCGATTCCATCGCCGCCCTCAGTCTTTGCCTTCCTTGATGCT
>PLUI01000270.1 GCA_003164855.1 Acidobacteriaceae bacterium | reverse complement strand
CTGTGATCGAGTGAACCCGCGACATCCAGGTACCCAACCTGATCGAATCCAGCAACTTCATAGCTGGATGACTCCACCAGAAGATTCAACACCGCCCCTCTAGCGAATTGTAGCGCCCAACTGTATGGGTAATATATCGTCTGCCGGAAGAAACCGTTCGCGTCCGTCATGATCGGAGCGATCACATTCACCAACTGGGCGAGGCAGGCGAGCTTTACTCGATCCGCATTGCGCAGCAACGAATTAAGGAGTCCCCCAACCAGAAGCGCGTCTTCCAGGTTGTAGACTTCCTCCAGCAAGTGCGGCGCTTCCTGCCGGTGTCCATCCATAGCATCGCCTTTGTTGGCGCGATACCAAACGTTCCACTCGTCGAACGAAAGCCATAGCTTTTTGGGCGACCGTTTGTGCCCGCGCACCAGATCGCAGACGGCAACGGTCTCGGCAATCTGCCGCTCCATGCTGAGGTTCATGGCGAGGTATTTCGCAGTATCGCCGCCGGTGTCGCGCTCATTGTTGCCAAAGTAGCGGTGCAGCGACAACCCATCGACATAGTCGTAGCATTGCTCGAGCACCTCGCGATCCCATTCCAGATAAGTCGGCATGAATGGCCCGCTGGACCCGCAGGCGATCAGCTTGAGCGAGGGATCTACATAGCGCATCTGCCGGGCGGCATCCGCAGCCTTCAATCCATACTCCGTAGCCGACATGTGCCCGATCTGCCAGGGTCCGTCCATCTCGTTACCCAGGCACCAATGTTCAACCTTCCAGGGGTCGGCAACGCCGTGCTGCCGCCGCAGATCGCTCCATTTGGTGCCCTTGTCGATGTTGCAGTACTCCACCAAAGCAGCGGCTTCTTCTGGCGTCCCCGTTCCAAGATTCAACCCCATGAGAGCCTGCGTGCCTGCAGCTTTGCACCAAGCGAGAAACTCGTTGGTGCCGAACTGATTCGAATCGAGGGCGTCCCAGGCCTTGTCGAGGATGCGTGGCCGGTTTTGCTTCGGGCCCACGCCATCCAGCCAGTTGTATCCCGAAACAAAGTTGCCACCGGGATAGCGAATGATCGGCACTCCCAACTGGCGGATTTCGTTCAGCACATCTTTGCGGAATCCGTTGGCATCGGAAAGTTTCGACCCAGGATCGTAGATGCCCTCATAGATGGCACGCCCCAGATGTTCAAGGAAGGAACCGAACAGGTTGCGATCAAGTGGCGCAATGGTTCGCCTGGTATCGACGTAAACCCGGGCGGGGGTGGTCGTGGCTGACGGGGCAGTCTGCCCGCGGCTTTCGGCCACAAGTCCATGCGCGAACGTGGGGATAAAGGCCGTGGCGGAACAGGCTATGCCCGCGTTGGAGGCCTGCTTCAAGAACCGGCGTCTGGAAGAAGAAAATCGACTCATGGGGTCCCTTTGATGGATAGGGCTAATTTAGCGCAGATACGCTCGTGCCGCGGCAATCACCGCCCGGAAAGCTACGCTGTGAAATCCCCTGAAGCAATGTAACTGCGAAGCGCCCTAAAAAACTAGCGAGCCGAAGTTTTGCCCCTCCGGCTCGCGGCACAACGCGCCCTCAGGCACAGCTAGAACGATATCCTCAAACCCAGCTCAATCTTTCTCGCGTCAAAGGGATTGAGCGTGCTAGTGACCTTGCCGAAGGTGCCGTCTGCCATATTGGGATCTACCGTGCCCAAGTTGCCATGATTCAGAAGGTTCAGAAAGTCAAAGCGGAGTTGCAGGTTACCCTGCTCGCCCAGCCAGGGGAGGCGGTTGTTTTTCAGCACGCTCGCATCCCACTGGAACATGCCGGGGTTGCGGTAGATGTTACGCGGCTCATTGCCTTCCACTCCTTGAGCAGGCTGAGGAAAGTCGGCAACCGTAAAGAGCCCATTGATGTACGATGAGCGGCTGTGCGACCCGGTGAAATTCTGCGTGGCCGCGTTCGGGATGTCATAGTCGAGCCCGTCAAGGTTGTAATCTCCACTGTCGGGCGCAATTACGTTCGGCGTAATTACGGGACTCCCGGCGGCGGCGCTGGAACACGGAGTCGGGGTGCCGGCTTGGCTGCACATTACGTCAGGCGGCCGGTTGTCGATCGGCCAGAACGGCGTGCCCGTCTGAACCGCGATAATGGTGGACGCTTCCCAACCCCCGGTCAATACCTTGCCAATGCCACTCCTCAGCCCAGGCAGCGTGTACACGCCAGAGAACGAGAACCGCTTGCGCACATCGTAATTAGCATCCCCATAGTAGTTGAAATAGGCATTCTGATCAGGGATGTTCGCACCGCCGTCTTGGCCATCCTGGTCGAACCGAGTATTCGCCTCGGGGTAGTCCTTAGCATGGGAGAGGGTATACGAGCCCTGGAAGCTTCCCCGGTGCCCAGCTCTTCCACGAAGGGTGAGAATGACCGCGTTGTAGGTGGCTTGATTGGCATTGTTGACGTAGGTGATGGCACCGAAGTTGGGGTTCGGACGGGTGAATGTCTCCACGACACTCCCAGCGGCTCCTGAGAAGGAAACGTCGCCGGGCAGACGGTTCACGTCGGCGCCGGTCAGGCCGTTGTAGCTGCGCGAACCTGAGTAGTTCGCGCCTGCCACCAGGTTGGCCGGCAACTGACGCTCGAAACCAATGACATAGTTTACCGCCAGAGGCGCCTTCATATTTCGGTCAAGCGAGTCGACATTGGTCGGCGCCCCTACAATCCCGCCTGCGGCATTCAGAGATCCTGCTGGAATCGGTGGCAGGACAAACCCCCAGGGGTAGCTGCCGGAAGGCGCGATGCTAAAGTAGTTGCCTAGCGGTTGACCCGGCACGCCATTTACCGTCGGGGATACGTCGGTGAAAGTCTCGCTCAACACTCCGGGAGGATTGTTGCGGGTTTGGTCGATGGTCTGGCCCATCGCAATCCAGTCGTGATAAACCCCAACTCCGCCGCGCACAGCCCACTTGCCAGTCTTTGTCGGATCCCAGGCCAAACCAATCCGCGGGCTGAAGATATTCTTCATCGAATTGGCGAATACGGCGGGAACCACGCCTACAGTAGCGTATTGAACCTGTTCATTGAAGGTGCCAGCGTTTCCCAGGTTCAGAGCGCTAAATTGGAAGTTGCTGTTTCCCCAGGGGATATGGTTCGTGAAGTCGTCCCAACGGATGGACAGCGTCACTGAAAGATTCGATTTTGCTTTCCAGTCGTCTTCCGCAAAAAAGCCGAACGGGTTTTCCTGGCCACCAAAGATTACAGTTCCGGCCAAGCCCGTGAGTGGATTGTAGGCGCCTACCGATTCCTGGAAAACATTGTCCTGTACCAAGTCAAGAAGGTTGTTGAAAGTGAAACCCGGGCGGACGTTGTCAGGCGTGAAGTCGCCGTGCTCGATGCCTCTGGCGCCGTCATACCCGAACTTCACAGTGTGTTTACCATGAACCCAGCTCAGGACCGAACGCCAGTTATACATCGGGCCTCTGTACTCGCCTGGGCCCCATCCACCGCCAACCGGCCAACCCGTGAGATTGCCGGCGACGCTGACGTTCGGCACGGCTAAATTGGCGTCCTGGCCATTTGCGCCGCCCACACTGGCGAAAGCAAAGCTGGATTCCCACAGAAGGCTGGGGCTAAAGGTATGGGTAAAGTCAATTTGGGCGTACCGATTTCTCATAATGTCCAGCGCGCCGAGCGCTGGCCGGGGCGACTTCTGTTGCTGGTCGAACGAGTCATTGTAGTAGCTCAAATAGAGACGATCCCTATCCGTGAAGTACTGGTCGACCCGGAAGTTGTATTGCAGGGCGTTGTAGTACTCGGCGGCGTTGAAACTGCCAGTATCCACCATATTCAGGTTACACGGAGGCGCGCCCGCTGTGCCGCACGAGCCTGGGGGAAGATAATTCAGAGCCGTTTCTGGCAAGCCCGCACCATTTGTCGCGAGAACTCCGCCAAACAGATTACTGGCCGGCCAGCCGGTGAGGACATGGGTCCCGACCGTGTTGGGATAATTCGTTTGTGCCCACTGTACGAACGCCGGGTCTTCGAAGAGTTGTTGCCCAGTTGCACCGGGAACGGTCGACCAGAGCTTTTCAAAATCGGCGAAAAAGAAGGTCTTGCCCTTGCGGATCGGACCTCCGAGCGTGCCCACTAGATCCTTGCGGGCATAGGGCAAAGCTGGCCCTGTGACAAAATCCGGCGTCGCCTGCAAATCCTGGTTGGCGAAAAACAAGCTGCCGGTGCCGTGCAATTGGTTGGTCCCTGACTTCGTAGTCACCTGAATCAGGATCGAGCTACCAAGATTGTCTTCCGCCGACCATGAGTTGGTCTGCAGCGAGGCTTCCTGCACCGCGTCCGGGATAGGCGCAAGGATGATATTGCCGTTCTGGACCGGGCTGGTGACGTTCATACCGTCAACCATAACGACGTTGCCGGTATAGCTGCGCCCGTTAGCGCTGATCTGGGGGGTCTGGGTTCCGAAGTTGTCGGGCAGGCCACCGGGAGCTTCTCCCGCAAGGCGCGTACCCACTCCTACCACTCCGGGCGTGACGGCCAGGATATCCCAAAGATTCCGATTCGCAGAAGGCAGATCTCGAACGGTATCTGCCGACAGGGTTGCCTGCAGTCGGCTGTCGTCGGTGTCGACCGTAGGAGGCGTAACCTCCACCGTTACAGTTTGCTGAGTCGCGGCGAGCGGCAGCGCAAAATTGATGCCCTTGGTTTCAGAAGTGCTGAGCGTAAGGCTTGACTCCGTCTTTCTGAAGCCTTTGGCCTCGGCCGACACAACATAATTGCCCGGGGGAAGGCTGCTGAAGCGGTAGTTGCCAGAGTCAGTCGTGGTGACCGCGGCCATCACTCCGGTATCGGAATTACGCAATTGAACCGAAGCCCCGTTGATCGCGGCGCCGGCCGGATCAGAAACCACACCCTGAACGTTGCTGCTGTACTGGGCAAAAGCGGGGAGACAGAGCAACAAAACCAGAACCGAACACAGGCACAGCGAAAGGCGAGACTCTGAACTAGTCACTAGTTTCCTCCCACTTCCTGGTGCGAGTCTTCTGAGTAAACGATTTCTCAACTAATGGACACAGGTTATAGCCCTCTTGTAAGCGACTGTCAAGAAGTTTTTGGTGGGCTAACCTCAGACCGCGAGGGAGCCCCGCGCGCGGAGCCGATTTCGTCAGAGACAGATCGCAGACCATCGGAGGATGGTCGCGGAAAAGATCACAACGCCTGGAAACCTCGGACTTGACGGCCGTTCCGGCCTGGCGAATACCCGTCGTAGGTCGTCAATCGATTCGGTGATATCCATCAAGTTCAAGATGGTGTGCTGCGTTTTGGGTATAGTTTATCCGGGTGCCAATTCTACTTGCGCCCCAGCTTCTATTTAGGAAACACAGCAAGCGATTTCACGAGATCACAGCCTCCGCCGAGTACATGGCCTACACCGGGTGATTCGATGGAAACAGGCCAACTTGGGAACAGCGACCTGCACATCACCCCGATTCGAATTGGGGATTGTGGAATGAGAGTCGGACGCTCGTTTTGCCCATTCGAGCTCCACAATGTTAGATTGTGCCGAAAGCGATCCAGAAGGTAGTTGACAAACGCCCAGCGCAGGGCTGAAGGTGGATACAGTAAACGCTTGCTATAACATTCTTCATCGCGCAGGAGACACCGCATGCACCCCCTCGTCAGCCGCAGAACCTTTCTCAAGACCGCCGCCGCTAGCACTGGAGCCGCGTACGCGGCGCGCGTAGTTCCCGCTTGGGCCGACGGGAATCAAGGCACCGTCGTAATCCACACTCCACTCACGACTTTTGCCTATTCCGAGGTGGAGTTGCTCGATGGTCCCATGAGGCGGCAATTCGAGGAGAACCATTCCCGCTTTCTTAACCTCAACGATGATCGCCTGCTCAAAGTCTTTCGGCAGGTTGCCGGTTTGCCTGCGCCAGGTGAAGACATGGGCGGTTGGTACGATGGCTCGGGCTTCAGTCTGGTGCGCAATGATTTTCACGCCTTTATCCCAGGGCACAGTTTTGGGCAATATCTTTCCGGACTTGCGCGGGCTTACGCTGTCACGGGGTCAGAGGAAACACGCGCGAAGATCAACCGTCTGGTCAAAGGATACGCGGAGACGCTCGACCCCAAAGCCACGTTCTTCGTGGATTATCGCTTACCGGCGTATACCTATGACAAGCTCTCCTCCGGCCTGATTGACGCGCACGAGTTTGCTCATGATCCCATGGCGATGGACGTTCACGAAAAGCTCACTCGGGCCATCGTCGCCTACCTGCCGGAAAAGGCTCTGTCACGACAAGAACAGCGTTCCCGCCCCCACAAAGATACGTCCTACACCTGGGACGAGACTTACACTCTGCCCGAGAATCTCTTCCTGGCATATCAGCGAAGCGGTAACACGTTGTACCGCGACATGGCCAGGAAGTATCTCGAGGATGACACCTACTTCGATCCGCTCTCCCAAGGCAACAACGTGCTGCCCTTTGAACACGCATATAGTCACGTGAATGCCTTCAGTTCCGCCATGCAAGCCTACATTACTTTGGGAAGTGAGAAGCATCTGCGGGCCGCCAGGAACGGTTTCGAGATGCTGCTGACAACGCAAAGCTTCGCCACCGGTGGCTGGGGCCCTGACGAAGCGTTTGGAGAACCGGAGCGAGGTCAGTTGGGCGACAGTCTTCCGCTCACTCATGCCAGCTTTGAAACACCGTGTGGCGCCTACGGGCATTTCAAGATCACGCGCTACCTGCTTCGCGTCACCAAAGATTCGCGCTACGGCGACAGCATGGAACGTGTCCTCTACAACACCATCCTCGGAGCCTGGCCGATCCAGCCCGACGGGACTTCGTTCTATTATTCCGACTATGCCACGACGGGGAAGAAGGTCTGGTACGGGCAAAAGTGGCCGTGTTGTTCGGGAACGTTCCCGCAGTTAGCTGCCGATTACCACATCAGCACCTACCTGCGCTCAGCAGATGGCGTGTACGTAAATCTCTTCACGCCATCCAAGGTGCAATGGAATGATGGAGGCGGACATTACGGATTGAAGCAGGAAACTAGGTATCCGTTCGACAATAAAATACAGATCCAGGTATCGGCTTCGCAGCCCAAGGACTACACGCTCTACGTCCGCATTCCCGGCTGGGCCGCGCCAGATCCTGTGCTTTCGATCAACGGCAAGCGAGTTTCCGATCCGGTGCGGCCGGGTACGTTTGCCGGCCTACGGCGTACCTGGAAAGACGGCGATCGCGTCGAACTTGAACTCCCCATGCCATTGCGGCTGGAGCTTGTGGATGCAAACCATCCGCACCTGGTGGCCTTAATCCGGGGTCCGGTGGTGCTTTTCGCGGTGGGGGATTCACAACCGAGCTTCGACAGAAACGCATTGCTGCAAGCCAAACCCACGAATAACGGTATGGGAGATTGGCTGGCAAATTCGGTCGACGGAAGCAGCGTGGCCATGCGTCCTTTCATGACTATTGATAAGGAAAGCTACAGTACGTACGTGTTGCTAAGGTCTTGAGCAGAACACGCGGTCGAGTGCACGCACGGCCGGGCTGGTTATTTGGGTTGAGCGTCCTCTTCGACGAGCCTGTACTGGTAGCGTTCGCTTTGTTCCCGGGCAGCCTGCTTGCGAAGCTGGGCAAGTCGTTTCAGCAAGTCGGGAATGTCGCGTGTGTCCCCGCTTTTCCGCAGTCCCTGGATCAGGTGATACAGCGCAGTTTGGTCCTTCGGGTCGCGGTCCAGAGTCTTTCGGCACTGTTCGATGGCCTCGGAATAGTTCCCCGCATCCAGATACAGTTTCGCTAATACTGTCCGGGCACCACTCAGAGAGGGTTGCAGGGCCACGGCTTGCTTGGCCGAGCGCATCGCCAACTGAAATTCTGGAGTGCCTGGCTCCGCGCCTTTCTGCGAGAGGAAGTCCGCTTGCAAGTAGAGCAGAAGAGCGTCTTTTGGCCTTTGCGCAAGTTTTGCCTGGACGGTCGCGAGAGCACGGTCGAGATCATTCTCCTGCGCGGCCAACATTCCCTGGGCAGCAGAACTTAGGGATTGGTGGGGATCGAGTTCGTGCGCTGTTTCGAAGTCGGCTTCCGCCTTGTCATACTGGGCCAACTGGACGTAGAGAGCGCCGCGCGCGAGGTAGAGCTGAGCCGCCTTCGGCAGTTGGCCAATACCGTCGCTTACAACGTCAATGCCAACCTGAAAAGAATCATGCGCCGAGCTTATATTCGCGAAATCCACATAGAAGTTCACGTTCCGCGGGTCGAGCAGAATCGCCTGCCGAAGTGTCGCGACCGCCTGCGGCGTGTCCTTCGAATCCTCGTAAGCCGTGGCAGCCAACTCCAGGGTCTCGGGCTCCGGACTACTTGCCTGCAACAGCGGCTGCAAGGTTGCGAGGGCATCGTCAGGCCGGTGCACCATCAGTTGGAGGGCGGCCAGCAGGTGACGTTGCCGCCTGTCCCCCGGGCTGAGAGCCAGAGTCCGTCGGAAGACCGTAGCGGCCTTGTCGAATTGCTTGAGCTTAATCAGGCAGGCGGCATACGCACGCAGGCCGTCCGGTTGAGAGTCAAACAGCGTGCCCCCCTTTTCGAAATGAACAACCGCCGCAGTGCAGTTTCCTTGCTGGTACTCGAGTACCGCCAGCATGCCATGACTGGTCTGGTCGGAGGGGCGCAAGCGTAGCGCACGCTGTAAGAGTGGAATTGCCGCTGGACTGCCGGCTTCGTACTCGATTTGGATTGCGCCTTCCAATNNGATAGTCCGGCGAGATCTTCAGCGCCCTGCGAAACGAAGCGAGGGCCTCCTTCGTTTCCCCTGTTCCCGTATAGGCCGCGCCTTGCATCGCCCACAACTCCGGATTGCTGGGCGAGGCTTGTAGAGCTGGATGAAGTAGCTCCAGCGCCTTCTGGAATTCTTTGTTTCGCAAGGAGGCGGCGATCTGGTCGAGGGTGTGCTCGGCGGTTTGAGCCCACGCATAGAATTGAAACAGGAAAAGGAAGGCGACCGCAGCCCGAAGCAGCCACGCTTTTCGCATCGCGCGTCTTCGTGTCATCGCCGGATCGTTCTCTCCCGCCACCTTTATACTTCATGACACAGTCGGCGACACAGCAATCGAGGGCCCATCCGTCCCTGGCCCACTGGGGAAATCCGCTGCAACCTCCCCATCCCCGATCATCCCTGGGGCGAGCACGGATTCT
>PLUI01000062.1 GCA_003164855.1 Acidobacteriaceae bacterium | reverse complement strand
TTTTGCCGAAGCCCGAAGCCCGGCAGCCGAAGCCCGAAGCCCCGTCTTCCGAAGCCCGCGTCCTCGGCATCAAGCTCCGCGACGGACGCACCGTGGGCGCGCAAGCTGTCATCATCACCACCGGCACTTTCCTCAACGGGCTGATTCACTGCGGGGAACAGCAATATCCCGCAGGACGCTCGGGCGAACCCAATGCAGTTTTGCTCGGCGAGTCGCTGAAGAAGTTTGGCCTGCGCGGCTGCCGCCTTAAGACGGGAACGCCGCCGCGCCTCGACGGACGTTCCATCGACTGGTCGCGCTTCGCGCTGCAGCCGGGCGACGCCGATCCCACTCCATTCAGTTTTCGTACCAAGCGGGTGGCGCATCACAATTCGCAAGTGCCCTGCTACATCGCGTGGACCTCGCCCGAGACGCACCGCATCATCAAGGAGAATGTGCATCGCTCACCGATGTATAGCGGGCAGATTCAGTCGATCGGGCCGCGCTATTGCCCGTCGATCGAAGACAAGATCGTCAAATTTCCCGACAAGGAGATGCATCAGCTCTACCTCGAGCCCGAGGGCTTGAACACACACGAGATCTACGTCAACGGCATGAGCACTTCCCTTCCGGTAGACGTGCAGCTGGCAATTCTGAAATCAATCCCGGGCCTGGAAAGCGCGGAGATGTTGCGCCCCGGCTACGCCATCGAGTACGACTCGATTGATCCCACCGAATTGCAGCGCACTCTGGAAACGAAAAAGATCGCGCGCCTGTTTCTCGCGGGGCAAATCAACGGCACATCGGGCTATGAAGAAGCCGCGTGCCAGGGCCTGATGGCGGGCATTAACGCGGCCCTGCAAGTGAAGGGGCAGCCGCCGCTGATCCTCGACCGCACCGAGGCGTATACCGCGATCCTGATCGACGACTTGATTTCGAAGGGGACGAATGAGCCGTACCGAATGTTCACGTCTCGCGCGGAATTTCGTCTGCACCTGCGTATTGATAATGCCGATCACCGTCTAACGCCGCACGGACGGCGTGTGGGCTTGATCTCCGATGAGGCGTGGAATGATTTTCAAGCCAAGCAGGAGCGGCTGGCGGCAATCAAGAAGTTGCTGGAGCAGACGCGGCTAACCACGTCAATGCTAAGCCAGGCTTGGCCGGACGAGTCGCCCGTCCCCGCACATTCCGAGGCGGCAACGGGCGGCGAACCGGGATCGGCCGCAATGGTCGGTCTGGCGCTGGCCCAGATCCTTAAGCGCCCCGAGATCGTCATCGAAAAGCTGGCGCCGATTCTCCGTCAGTTGGATCCTGGGTTCTTTGCAAGAGAAGGAAAAACAGACGAAGTCCGTGTGAATCGAAGCGAATCCGGGGCTGCGATTTCTTCCGAGATCCGCAACGAACTGAAGTCGGTGGAGACCGAGATCAAGTACGAAGGCTACCTGCTGCAACAACAGCGTGCCATGGAACGAATGAAAAAGTCGGAGCAGCGGTCAATCCCGGGGTGGTTCGATTACCACTCGGTCAGCGGGCTCTCGCGCGAGATGCAGGAGAAGCTAAGCCACGTGCAGCCGCGCACCCTGGCTCAGGCCTCACGCATTCCGGGAGTGACGCCGGCAGCGGTGTCGCTGGTGAACGTCTTTATTGAAATTCAGACGCGCAGGCGTGAACAGGCTGCGACGATCTAGGTATCGGCTCTTGGGTTCCAGGTCTTAGGGATTCTTAGCCCCTGAAAGTCGATCTCCCAAGACCTAAGACCTATTGCCTGAGACCTAGGATCCCACCCGAAATTAATACTCCGTTAACAATCCATTGTTACACGCGAGTTAATATTTCCCGCATGCCGTCAGAGTCCTTGCGTATTGAAGACCAGCCCGGGACGCAGCCCAGACAGCGTATTCTCCGTCTCGACGGTCCACTTGTAATGACTACCATTTTTGAGTTCAAGGCCACGGTGCGCGCTGATACTTCGCGCTCGCTGATCATTGATTTCAGCAACGTGCCTTACGTGGATTCGGCGGGGATCGGAGCTCTCGTGGGAGCCTACGTCACGCGCCAGAATGGCGAGCGGAGTCTGGCGCTGGTGGGTGTGAGTGAGCGCATTCACAATGCGCTGAAGGTCACGCGGGTGGAGCAGTTCTTTCAGTTCTTCGATTCCGTCGGCGCGGCGGAACAAGTGCTCAGCGGCTAGTGATCAATGGCCGGAAGATTATATCGCTGACCACTCACTCTCACGGTTTGACTGCTCCTGTTATCCCTCCTAAGATGGATTTCCCCGCTCAAGTCATTCATGATCGGCCAGACCATCTCGCATTACCGCATCACCGGCCAGCTCGGCAGCGGGGGGATGGGAATTGTTTACGAAGCGCAAGACCTCGATCTGGGACGCCGGGTTGCGCTGAAGTTCCTACCCCCGCAACTCTCGAGTGATCAAAATGCGCTGGACCGTTTTCTGCTGGAGGCGCGGACGGCGTCGGCGTTAAGCCATCCCAACATCTGCACTATTTATGCCGTGGAAAAAGCTGGTGAGCAGTCCTTTATCGCAATGGAGTTGCTGGAGGGGGAGACGCTTGACCGCCGCTTGAGTACGGGCCCGGTAGCGATCGATCGCCTGCTGGAATGGAGTATTCAGCTGGCCGATGCGCTCGACGCCGCGCACGCCAAGGGGATCATCCATCGCGACATCAAGCCGGCGAATATATTTCTTACCACACGCGGTCAAGTGAAGGTGCTGGACTTTGGCCTCGCCAAGTTGACGCGTCCTGAGATGGCGATGGAAACCATTGGAGCCACGCAGGATTCGCCCGGACAATTGCACCTTACGAGCCCCGGCGCGACCGTGGGCACGATCGCCTATATGTCGCCGGAGCAGGCGCGCGGCGAAGAATTGGATGCCCGCACCGATCTGTTTTCTCTGGGTATCGTGATTTATCAGATGGCGACGGGGCGGTTGCCATTTTCCGGCGCTACGTCGGCGGTGATCTTTCACGCCATTCTGGAGCTTGATCCGGTTCCGGCGCCGCAACTTAATCCCACGCTGCCGCCGAGACTGGAAGAAATTCTGGGCAAGGCTCTGGAAAAAGATCGCGACCTGCGCTACCAGTCGGCTGGCGATCTGCGTGGCGATCTGAAACGGCTGAAGCGGGATACGGAATCGGGAAGAAGGACCTCGGCCTCCGCCTCAAGTTCGAGGGCGGCATCAGACTACTCTGCCCCGATCGGGTCCCAACCCTCAAGCGGCGGTTTGGTTCATCCGCCATCCTCCGGGAGTCAGAACGTTGCAACCGCAACCGGGCGCGAGAAAGCGAGATCCCGCCTTCGCTTCCTCGGCACTGGCGTTGCCTTACTGCTCGCGGGATTTCTAGCGTACTCGATATTTTTTCGCAGTCACGCCATTCCGTTCCAGGATATTTCCGTAACCAAGGTTACCGACACCGGCGACGCGGTGCATGTCGCGATCTCTCCGGATGGCAAGTACATCCTGAGCGTGACGAGAAACCATGGGCTGGCGAGCCTGTGGCTGAGAAATGTGCCCACGAACAGCAACGCCCAGGTGGAACCGGCGGCCGATCAGTATTACACCGGTCTGCTTTTCTCTCCCGACGGGAACTATTTTTATCTTGTGCGCAGCGACGTGGGAAATCCGAACTTGAAATTTCTTTACCGCGCTCCTCTTCTAGGCGGTACCCCGCAGAAGCTCGTATCCGACGTCGATTCGAACATCACGTTCTCACCTGATGGGCAGAAGTTCGCGTTTATGCGCTACGACCATCCGGAACATGGCAAATACGAGCTAATCGCTCGTTCGGTGGAGAGCGGAGACGAAAGAGTGCTGGACAGGCCGATCGGCGACGCCTTATACCAGCCGGCGTGGTCACCTGACGGAAAAGTTATTGTCGGCCAAGTGGTCGATGTGGGGAACGGATTGATCAGGCTGGTAGCGCTGAATGTAAACAACGGCCAGCGTAAGGCTTTCTACAGCAGCAACGAGCGCATCGCCGGAACGCCCTCGTGGCTGCCCGATGGCAGTGGTGTGGTGGTGCTGGGGAAAGAGAAGGCCTCGAATTATACCCGCACGCAAATTGGTTTTGTTTCCTATCCCAAAGGTGTGTATTCGGCGGTCACACGCGATACCACCAGCTACTCCGATATTAGCGTCGCGAGCAGCGGACGCATTCTGGCCACGGTGCAGTACGAGAACCGTTGGAATTTGCAGGTGGTGCCTGCAGGAGCACCGGCCGCGCAAGCGCAGCAGATCACCTCGGCAGAAGACGACACCAACTTTACCTGGACGCGGGAGAACCTGCTGATCTCCGATCAGGCGAACGTGCTCAATCAAATCGATCCGGCAACGGGTAAGAAAACAGTGATTCCGGGTCAGCTGACCGGAGGCTCCCCTTGGGCTTGCGGCGCAGGTGGTGCCATCGTTTTTGGAAGATTTCAGGGCGGCGCTCAGAACATTTGGCGCATGGATACGGAAGGCAATTTCAAGCAGATTACGAACGGCAAGCTCGACGTGAACCCGGTGTGCTCACAGGATGGCAAGTGGGTGTTCTTCATGGAGCAAGGTGGCGGACTGAAACTGGCCAAAGTGCCGATCGATGGCGGAGCTTCGCAAGTGATTTCGGAATTTTTGCCCAGCAACGGCCTTTTTGATATCTCACCTGACGGAAAACTCGCCGCATTTCCCATGCTGGAGCACTCCGGAGAGCACAAAGAAATGCTGGCGGTGCTGGAAACAGATGGTGGTAAGGCCGCGAAGATAATGGACTTCGAACGGCAGCGCTTTGGCCTGCTGCACTTCGCACGCGACGGGAAAGGCGTGATTTATCCGGTGCGCGACAATGGCGTGGACAACCTATGGTTCCAGCCGCTGGATGGTTCCAAAGGCAAGCAGCTTACGAATTTCACCTCCGAACATATTTTCGACTTCCACTGGTCGTTCGATGGCAAGCAACTGGCCTTGGTTCGCGGCCACACCGATGCCGACGTGGTTCTGATCCGGGAGAATCATTGAAGAATTGAGCGATTGAGTTATCGGGTCATTGAGTGATTGAAAACCCAACGACTGAAATTGAAAATCACGACGCGGCTCTGCCATTTTCAATCGCCCAATCATCCGATTGCCCAATCGCGCAATAAAAAGGCGGCCATTGCTGGCCGCCCTTTTGCGAGTTGTTAGCTGCGAAGTGGTTTATGCACCCTTCACGTTCTCGGCCTGCCAGCCCTTGGGGCCTTTGACCACGTCAAACTGCACTTGCTGACCTTCCTGCAGGCTGCGGAAGCCGCTCGCCTGAATGGCCGAGAAGTGNNGTTAAACCACTTCACTGTTCCTGTTTCCATGGTGTTGCATTGTTCCTTTGTGTGATATAGCGCTGAAACTTGGAAGGGTTCTTCTGCAGGCAGGTCACGCGCTGGTAAGCGGAGAAACTGGGTACTGCGAGGAACTCTAAAGTCAAACGCAAGAGAATTGTATTTCAAGTGCCTCGAAATTGGTACAAAAATTCTTTGCATAAGCATTAAGTGACCCATTTTTAATGGCTTACGCAGTTCCTGGAGGAGTACCCCATTTGCCTTTCTGACGGCAGAAGCTACATGATCAAGATATGCGATTGCGCAGTGCGGTGGTGATCCTGGGCTTGCTGGCTTCGGGCCTCCTGGCTTCGGCTTCGGCGGGGATTGTTGAGGATGTCCGAGGAGCTTTAGCCCAAAACAGTTTTTCGGCGGCCGAGGCGGAACTGAAAGCCTACCAATCTCGGAATGGTGTAACGCCCGAATACATCGAGGCCTACTCCTGGATGGCGCGGGCTGCGCTTAGCGATCGCGATTACGATCAGGCATCGGCGTACGCGAAACAAACGAGTGCCATGGCACTCGATCAACTGAAGCGGCGTACGCTCGATGCCGAACCACATCTTCCGCTCGCGTTGGGTGCTGCCATTGAGGTGCAATCTCAGACCTTGGCTGCTCGCGGCCAGCGTACTCAAGCCCTCGCCGTGTTGCAAAGCGCATTGCGGACCTATGGCAATACTTCGATCCGCGCACGTCTGCAGAAAAATCTTAACCTGCTTTCGTTCGAAGGCAAGGCCGCGCCCGCGCTTCGCACCGAGCAATTTCTGGGATCGAAACCGCCCGTGCTTGCGCAGCTCAAAGGTTCGCCCGTGCTGCTTTTTTTCTGGGCCCACTGGTGTGGGGACTGCAAAGCCGAAGCACCCATCATTACGCAATTGCGCTCTGAATTTGCGCCGAAAGGATTGACCGTCGTCGGTCCCACCAGGCTCTACGGCTATACGGCGCAAGTCGAAAATGCTTCGCCCAGCGATGAACTCGCCTACATCGACGCCGTTCGCCACCGCTTCTACGCCGGACTGCTCGACATGCCGGTTCCCATCAGCAAGTACAACTTTGACGTTTATGGCTCTTCCACCACGCCTACGCTGGTGCTGCTCGATCGCACGGGCAAGGTTGCGATGTACCATCCTGGGGCGCTGCCGTATGACCAACTGCGGACGGAGATTGAGAAGGTGGTGGATAGATAGGACTTCTCAGGCCGCTACGATCTCGCTCAACTTCCCCGTTTTCACGTCGTAAACAAAGCCGCGCACTGGAATATGTTTCGGAATCCAGGGATGGGATTTCACCCGGCGTACCTGCTCGCGGACATTCTCTTCCAGGTCATCAAACGCATGGAAGTGCGCTGGCGCACCGAAAGGCGTTCCCATCTTGTCCGCCAGTTTTTTCTTGAGTTCGTCTTCCCGCACTTTCAGCAGACCACAATCCGTGTGGTTGATGATGATGAACTCCTGCGTGTCGAGCAGGTGATGGGAAACGATGAGGGAGCGCAGCGCGTCCTCGGTGGCGATGCCACCCGCATTGCGGATCATGTGGGCATCTCCGGGCTTCAGTCCGAGGCAGCGTTCAAACAGGATTCGAGAATCCATGCAGGCCAGAACGGCCAACCGCCGCCGCGGTTGGACCTCGAGATCTCCCAGGTTGAAGTTCTTTACAAATTGCTCGTTGGCTTTCAGCAGTTCGTCGGCGACTGACAAGTTGTCGCTCCTCTCTTTAACTTCAAACTCCAAACTTTCAGGCCGCGAAAACTTTTCCATTGCACCGGCCGTTGGTTGTACTCCAGTTTACCCGCTACAATCGCCCGGTGAACCTCGACGACACGATCGTCGCCATAGCTACGCCGCCCGGACGCGGGGGGATTGGCGTCGTCCGCATTGCCGGCCCGCGAGCGCGCGAGATCGCCGACCCCATGCTACGGCTGAAACAAGATCTGGAGCCGGGACGAGTTACTTTCGGGGAACTACTGGAACCACCCCAGGAACATGTGGGGACAGCCGCCCCCGGCTGNNTGGTCACATACTTCGCCAAGCCCCACTCCTATACCACCGATGACGTTGTGGAGATCGCCGCCCACGGCTCTCCGGTCGTGCTCCGTCATGTCGTCGAGTTGTGCGTCGCCGCCGGAGCGCGCCTCGCCGAGCCGGGGGAGTTCACCATGCGCGCCTTTCTCAATGGCCGTATCGATCTCACCCAAGCCGAAGCGGTACGCGATCTGATCGACTCGCAGACGCTCTACCAGGCGAAGGTTGCCGCGCAACAGCTTGAGGGCGCCCTTTCGAAGCGCCTGCAGCCAATCAAACAGAAGCTGGTCGAGCTGATTGCCGTGCTCGAAGCTGGCATCGACTTCGCGGAGGACGATGTTTCCGTCATGCCTGATCACGCCATCCTCGAACGTATCTCTGAAGTGGGCGAGCCGCTTGATCAGCTTGCCGCCAGTTTCGCCTACGGCAAAATCGTGCATGAGTGCCTGACGCTCGCTATCGTCGGTCGTCCCAACGTGGGCAAGTCGAGTTTGTTCAACCG
>PLUI01000085.1 GCA_003164855.1 Acidobacteriaceae bacterium | reverse complement strand
CGGCAAGCCCAGATACCCGGCTCGCATCGAAGAATCAGGATTCCCGCCCGTGCCCAACCAGATCGGCAGCTCTCCCCGTTCCGGCCGTGGAACCACCCAGGCGTTTTCGAGAGACGGCCGATGCTTCCCGCGCCAGGTTACCGGGTTTGACTCGTTGATCTTCAGCAAGAGGTCGAGCTTCTCGGCATAAAGCTCGTCGTAGTCGTTAAGGCTGTATCCGAACAGCGGGAACGATTCGGTCGAAGAGCCACGACCAGCGTTGATCTCGGCACGACCGTTGGACAGCGCGTCCAGAGTGGCGAATTGCTGATAGATCCGTACCGGGTCGTCCGTGCTCAACACAGTGACCGCACTGCCGAGTTTGATCCTCTTCGTAATTGACGCGGCGGACGCAAGAATCACCGCGCCCGCGGAGGCCGGCATCTCGTATGTGTGGTGCTCGCCGACACCGAAGTAGTCGAGCCCCACGGCATCGGCAAGGGCGATGGCCTCCCGCAGATTGCGCATGGCTTCGGCTGTCGACCCGAGGGCGCCGCTAATCAGATCCCGTTGGACGTCCCCAAAGCTGTAAACACCTAGTTCCATGTCTTGTCTCCCTGGCGGCCTCGGGTGGCTCGCTCATAGACAGAGCGCTAATTCGGTCTCTGACCCTGCAGTCACAGATCGCTCTCGTGCCGGCTGCGCGCGATCGTCCAAACCACGTCTTCTATGCATTCGCACCTTCGTTGCCACGTCACGATGCGCCGCCGCTCGGCGAAGTTCTTGAATACAAGGAACTTTCAAAACATCCCGAATTTCAGTCGATTAAGAATCGAGGAGAAGTGTCTGCGGATGGACGCCCCGTCCAGCGTTCGACACGCTTCAGCTGCGGCGCGCACTTAGAATCGTCATTCTGGCAATTTGATGGGCTCTGACAATCTCCAACCGTTGCATGCGTCCGTAGGCAACCGTAGTGTCGATATCTGGTCAGCCGTGGCAGCTTGTCGACTCTAGACGAGCTCTTGCAGAGTGGCTGTTCTCCACTTCATATCTCGCAAATTGCACGCGGCGAAACACTTTAGCAAAGAAATCGCTAGCCATGATTTCTTGGCACTCCCCTTGCTTATTTCAAACGCTGGCGGATCCTACGCCGATGCCCTCGACGGATGCGTAAATCCCATATTAGTTCTTTAAGGAGAGATGGCTTATGACGAATCGATACAATCTCGCGGTCGTAATGTCTGCGGTTGTTCTACTCTGCTGTGCGGCGTTGACCTTGGACCAAAAAGTCAACGCCGCTGGAGAAGGCAGGATTACAGGGACCGTCAAGTTCGACGGTACCGCTCCGCACATGCGGGGCATCGACATGTCGAAAGATCCCTATTGTGCCAAGGCCAACGCGAGTTCTCCCGTCCACTTGGAAAACGTGGTGGTCGGACAGGGCGGAGGCCTGGAAAATGTGGTTCTCTACATCTCCGACTGGAGCGGCAGCGTGCAAGCTTCAACCGTCGTCCCGGTATTCGATCAAAAGAATTGCTTGTATACGCCACATGTGTTGGCGATCGACGCGGGTCAGACTTTCAAGGTGGCGACCAGCGATCAGACGGCGCACAACATTCATCCGAACCCTAACCCGATGACCGGGAATATCCCGTGGAATCTTTCCCAGCCGCCTGGAGCGCCGCCGATCGAGAAGAGCTGGAAAGCTGCGGAAGTGATTCCCGTCCAGTGCAATATTCATCCCTGGATGCACGGCTNNNGCCACCCGGAAACTATACCGTTACGGCGTGGCAGGAAGACTACGGCACCCAGACGCAGACAGTCACAGTTGCCGCCGCGAAGCCCGGAACGGCCGATTTCACTTTTAAGACGAAGTAGAGATTGGGGAAACCTTGCAAATCTTCGGGAGGGCCCAAATGCAATCNNGCGATCGCCAAGCATTGTGCGTTCATTTTCGTAGTCCTGGTTCTTGGCGACGTCAGACTCGCGAAGGCGCAGGACAACTATGAGGTCCACGTCTACGGTTCGGACCCAGTTGCGCCGAAGACCACGATGCTCGAACCGCACAGCAACTTCACCGCGGAGGGCAGTCTTCCGGTGCCCGGCTCACGGTTCAGTGAGCGTCTAATACCTGACGTGCGGGCGCACTCTCGCCTTTCNNGCGGTATTTGGTTGCTCAGGAAAACATCGACAGCTGCTGTCATTCTGCCCTGGGGACTGAAGCGCTTTCGACAAACCTGATGGGTGGCCCGTCCTATCGCGGAAGCGAAGGGCGGGATTCCCCGAAGCGGCTGCTACCTTGAGTTCACTCTCGGCCCCATTCCAGCGCCATNNATATCGTTGGCCCGATTCCCGTTACTGAAATTCTCGAGCTGCTGCTCCAGATAGTTGCCGTTCTGGGTGGCGAGTGGAGGAGATCCCTGCACATAACTCACCGGACCGTGACACGACTGGCAGGGTGGTATGCCGCGCTGTCCGTCCCCGAAAACAATGAGGCGGATGGCCATCGAGGCACGAGAGGGGTCTTGCATGGCCTGCGGAAACGCCCGGTTGTCTTGCGCATCACTGGCCGTAGGTAGCATGGCGTAATAGGCCGCTAAATCGGCCGAGTCGAGCGCGGAAAATCCCTCGGCGATGCTTTGCATCACGGGTGAAGTACGCTTCCCGGATCGAAAATCTTGCATCTGTTTCCAGAACGACAACCGGTCCTCGCCCGCCAGGTTGGGGAAGGCGGGAACGGAACTGAATCCCTCTTCGCCATGACAATGATTGCAGCGCCGGGCAAGCAGTAGTCCGCGAAAAGCATCGCCACGGGAAATAATCGCAAGAGTTTCTCCTGTCCAGGCGACGCTTGAAGGGATGCGAACCGAAGGTTCAGGATTCTGCGCCTCTTTCTGCGCGGAAGAATCCTTTCCTGAAACTAGGAGGATAATCGTAAGCAGATACAGCAGGGTCCCGAGCCATCGTGCCCCCATTTCTGGGAGCGCCGGGTGACTAGCGTGGCTCACAAGTCCGCCTTTCGCCAGGAAGCAGGGAGGCAAACTGATCTCGCGGCACCACATCCAGATGTCCTCTCATCGCATAATGGCCGGCTCCGCAGAACTCTTGGCAGGGAATATTGAATTCGCCAGCCTTCCCGAAGGTAAAGGTTGCTTCGGTCACCACTCTAGGCACGGCTTCGAGGCCATAGTTTGTTCCCAGGAAGCTCAGCTTGTGCACCGCATCGGCGCTGGTGATTCGAAACGTGATGGGAACACCCGCAGGGACCACTATGCACTGAGGTACGAAAACAAATTGCTNNCATGCGCACGGTAACTGATCCGGCCGGCCCTTCCGCCGCGCCTAGATTGCTCTCCACAAATTCCCCGCGCAGGTGCAATGTCACAGGGTCGGGTCCGTTGCCGCCGCCCAAGAAATGCCATACTGGCAGGTCCACCATATAGTAGCGAATAAACAACAACGCCAGTCCCACTAGCGCTATTGCTACTACAAACCCGATCTTTTTCTTCATGGCATCTCAGGCCAACCCAGTTGCCGGGTTATATGAAACATGGGCGCAACTAGGTACATCAATTCTGAATAGTGGGCCACTTCAACGGGGAAGCAAAACTTCAATTTGAACCTGCACTGCTTGTTAACTTGCCGCAGCATTCGGGCCGGTCTGGCAGGCTTGAGCGGTCCCATCCCCCGCCGAGAGCCTGGATCAGCAACACCGTATTTGCCATCCGC
>PLUI01000179.1 GCA_003164855.1 Acidobacteriaceae bacterium | reverse complement strand
CGGTGACGGTGCATGTCGCGGAAGCCGCCCGTATCCATCAGGATGTCGAAGCGGAACTGCTGTCCGGCGCGGAAGCCGCGCAGCATTTCGTCGTGCTTGCCACGATGCCGCAGCCCGAGGTCGATAATCTCGCGCCGATATCTTTCGCCTGATACCTGCAGCGCCTGCCGAAGTTGCCGATAAGAATGGTGGCAGTGCTCGTATAACAAAGTAGTCGCGATCTCGACTTCCAGAGGTTCGTCGTCCAGCAAGTCGACAATCGCCTTCGAAGGAGCAACCGACTCGCTCTTCATTAGTTCGCGCGCCGCCTGCCGCAACTCCCGCCGCGTTTCCATCTCATACGGATTCGGGTCCGCATACTTCACCAAAGTCGGCGCAACCCGAACCTCGTGCAGCAACTCCTGTTCGGCCCGCGCACCCAGCTCCGGACTCACCTTCCGAATCTCCTCCACCAACCCGCGCAAAGACTCAGCATTCACGTTGTAAGCCGCCGACGTTGCCGCCTTCTTCAACGACTCGCCGAGCGCTCGCACTTCCTTGTGCGTGTGCGAAAGCAGGTGCGCAACCTGGGTTTCAAGAGTCCGCGCGTTGACGATCTCCCCCAGCGAAGTATTCGTAGCCAGCGGCAGCAGGTAGCGCGTAATGTCGAAGGCCCGCGCCTTCAGCGTGCGCTCGTACGCTTCCTGCTTCATCTCGGCAGGTTTGGGAGTGATGCTGATCAAGTGCTGCGTCATGTGCGCCGAGAGCATTTCATACTCGGCAAAGAGGAAATCCAGCGTCTCGCGGTAGAGATTGCGAGCTTCGTCATCGGGTCCGAAATCCGGAACGTAATAGCCGCTCTTCTTGAAATCCTGATATCGGGTTGAGCGCTCCTGCCCGTCCCAGCGCTGCTCGTCGGCCAGCTCAATCGCCGCCAGAATCGAGAGCCTCTCGACCGCCAGCGCAATGTGCGCCAGGTCGGCAATCGAGCGGTGACCGTACTGAAAGTAAAACGTGTTGAGAAACTTTTCAGCCTTCTGCGCACTGATCTCGCGCAGCGACTCCTTCATCGACAGCGCCGAACGCGAATACTTGGCCATGGCGTAAGCCTGAATCTCCGGCTCAACCCCATACACCGCGAACACTTCGGTGGAAGGCTCTTCGGGCTGCAAATCTTCGGGAGCTACAGGATTCTCCGCAGACGAAGCTCTCAGCGTCGATCGGTGCCCGGCGCTGGACAAAGCCGAATCTGTTGATGATTTCTGGTTGGAAGGCTCGGGCATCGCGATCACTTCGTTAGTCAAGATTGGAGTCATGGGAGTGTTCGAATGTTAATCGCGAGACGAGTAATGCGCAATCCGTTGGCCTGGTGCGGCCTGTGGATATTGCAGCTCTCATCTGGCGGCCGATGCACGCCAGGCGAAGCCGTCCCGTATAATCTCACGTTCCAGTGTTCAGTCGAAAAATCGAATTAATTTGGGAGAACCTTAATGTCCCTTTCAGGACGGGTGGCGTTCGTCACAGGCGCGTCGCAAGGCATTGGACGAGCCTGCGCATTGAAGCTCGCCACCGCGGGCGCGGTTGTTGCCGCGGCCGCGCGCAATCAGGAAAAGCTGAACGAACTGGTAAGTGAAATCACCGCGACCGGCGGCAAGGCCGCAGCCTTCGCGCTCGACGTCACCGACGAGGAGCAAGTCAAGGCTTCCATCAAGGGTGCCATCGCGCAGTTCGGCAAGATCGATATCCTGGTCAACAACGCCGGCATTACGCGCGACCAGCTCGTCCTGCGCATGAAGCGCGCCGATTGGGACGCCGTGCTCCAGACCAATCTCACCTCCGCCTATCTCTGTATCCAGCAGGTCAGCAGCTCTATGCTCAAGCAGCGTTGGGGACGCATCATCAACATTGCCAGCGTCTTTGGCCAGATGGGCCAGGCGGGACAGGCGAACTACGCCGCTTCGAAGGCCGGTCTGATCGGCCTTACCATGGCCATTGCCCGCGAACTGGGATCGCGCAACATTACTTGCAACGCCGTGGCCCCCGGCTTCATCGAAACCGCCATGACCGAGGCGCTCGGCGACGAATTCAAACAGAACGCCGCCAAACAGATTCCGCTCGGCCGCGTAGGCTCGCCCGCCGATGTAGCCAGCGCCGTCGCGTTTCTCGCCTCAGACGAGGCCTCCTACATTACCGGCCACGTGCTAAATGTGAATGGCGGCATGCTCATGGGATAAGCCCCGTCACAGCAGAGGATCACAGGGAAATGGAAGCGAAGGACACAAAGCCGTTGAATTACCCGGTGCCCCCTGTGCCCTCTCTGTTGAAGATTCTGACTTTTGCTCAAGCGGAATCGGCAGCCCAAGCCGCGCAGGCCCGCGAGTTATTCTTGGAGTACGCGCAATCCCTCGGCTTCAGCCTCTGCTTCCAGAATTTCGACCAAGAGCTCGCGGAACTCCCCGGCGACTATGCTCCTCCAGAGGGCCGCCTTTTACTCGCAGAATACAAAAATCAAGTCGCTGGCTGCGTCGCGCTCCACAAGGTAGAGTCGGGCATCTGCGAAATGAAGCGCCTCTACCTGCGTCCGCAGTTTCGTGGCCAGGGCCTGGGACGCGCACTGGCGGACCGCATCATCGCCGAGGCGCGCCAGATCGGCTATCAACGAATGCGTCTTGACACCGTCGAGCCGGTGATGAAAGATGCGGTTGCCATGTATCGCAAGCTCGGGTTTAAGGAAATCGCTCCCTACCGTCCAAACCCGATTGTGGGCGCGATGTACATGGAGTTGGAATTGTGACTGCTCTTTTTGAAAGGCTGAAACCATGGAGAAAATCTACTTGCTGCTATTTGTCGCCCTCTTCGCGTCCCACTCTTTCGCCGCCGAGAGCAAATCCGTTTCCTACAAAAGCGGCGAGGACACGGTCCAAGCGTTGCTCTACACGCCCGCCGGTAAAGGCCCATTTCCCGCTCTCATCGTTATTCATGAATGGTGGGGATTGAACGACTGGGTCAAAGATCAAGCTTCAAAACTGGCCGACCAGGGCTACGAGGCGCTGGCCATTGATTTGTATCGCGGCAAAGTTGCCACCACGCCCGACATGGCGCACGAACTAATGCGCGGAGTGCCCGACGACCGCGCCAAGCGCGACCTGCGCTCAGCTTTTGAATTTCTCCAATCCCAGCCCAGCGTCAAGAAAGACCGCATCGGCGCCATCGGCTGGTGCATGGGCGGCGGCTATTCTCTGGACGTTGCTCTGGAGGAACCCACTCTCGCCGCCGACGTAATTAACTACGGACATCTTGCCACCGACGCCGACACCATCAAGAAAATCAATGCCCCCGTCCTCGGACTGTTCGGAGGCCAGGATCAGGGCATTACGCCCGATGACGTCCATAAATTTGAGGCCGCCATGAAAGCCGAGGGAAAGCAGGTCGACATCAAGATCTACGACGATGCCGGTCATGCCTTCGAAAACCCCAACAATAAAACCGGCTACCGCGCCGCCGATGCCGAGGACGCATGGAAGCGAACCGTCAGCTTCCTGGCCCAGAATTTAAAAAAATAATTCCGAACCGCTGCTGCCGCTCCGCTCGAATTTTGCCCGGCTGTTGCTTGTACGCTGTCTAAGCATAAAGACGCTCGCCCCTGTCAAGCCCTGATTCATCATGGGTTTTGATATGGCACTAATTTCCACTTGCCAGAAGATGCCGATCTGGTTAATATGTCGCATCTCGCAATGCTCCCCCAGATCAACATCGGCGAAACCATTAGAAACTACCGGCTGCAGAAAGGTATGTCTCAGGGAGACATTGAGAAGCGCACCGGCCTGCTGCGCTGCTACCTGTCACGCGTCGAAAATGGCCATACCATCCCGTCCCTCGATACGCTGTCGAAAATTGCCGGCGCCATGGAGATCGCGCTCTCGCAGTTCTTCTCCGAATCCGGCCACAGCAACGGCTCCAAGGGACTGCCGCAACTTTCCGATGACGAAGTCCGCTTCCTGAGCCAGGTCCGCCGCTACGCCACCAACCTCAACGAAAGCGACCGCAAGCTGGTGCTCGCCATGGTCAAGAAGATGGCGGCGAATTCGAAGTAAAATCGCTATCAGCTCTCAGCTTTCAGCCGTCAGCTCAATCCCAAGAGCGCAAGCTCAATGGGATGCCGCAAAACTCCTCCACTCGCCGGCCCTTATGCGAACCCGTTCGGCTGAAAGCTGATAGCTGATAGCTGACAGCTTACTTTCGTACCATGTCCTCCGGTGACCACCGGGTACCTCGCCGACAGCGCTCCTTCTCACTAAACTGTTGACCTGGAGACTTTCTTTGACCACCGATGAAGAATTAAACGTACTCGAGACTCAGCTCCGTCGGCTAAAGATCGAGTACGAAGTTTATTTCAGCAATCCCACGAAGCGGCCGCCCACCGACATCGAGTGGAAGGTCCTCTCGCTGTTACGCAAATTCTCTGACGGCGGCCGCATGAGCTTCACGCAGCGCTTCCGCTATAACGAAATGGCCCAGCGCTATGCCATCTATAGCGACCTGTGGCGCAAGAAGTCTCGCATCCGCGAGGAAGGCTACCGCCGTCCCCAGGACGCGCTTCTCTCGGTCCAGGGAGTGCGCCCCGAAGAAGAGCACAAGCCTCATCACAATCCCGTTTACGGCTTAAGCCATGCAGCCGCAGCGTCTGCCGGAGCCACTTCCCAGCCCTTCACCTTGCATAACGTAGATCAGAGTGAACAAGAACAGGTGGAGCGCCTCTACAACACACTGGTCGCAGCCAAGAAGAAAGCGGGCGAGAGTATCTCCGGCAACCTGGACTCCTTCTCCAACTTCGTGCAGAAAAAGACCGAACAAATCCGCAAACAGTATCACTGCCAGGACGTCGAATTCTCCGTCGAACTCACCGAAGGCCACGTCAAGCTGAAGGCCAAGGCGAAGGCGTAAGAGACCACAGAATCCTGCAAGTTGGCGGCCGGCGAACGTTCCGGAGAAGATTACGCCGTGGCAGAGACGGAGCGTGCGCAATGCGGAGAAAAGCCGTTCTTGGCATCTTGGCCTTTGTTGCGCTAGCCCTTATCGCGGTCGCGCTGATTGTCCCTTGCGTGTCCGTGGACAGTGCCGCGAAAATGCGCGAACGCGTTCTGCGGCAAGATGTATTCGAAATTCGTACTCTCATCTCGCAGTACACTCTCGACCTGCACAGGCGGCCTCAGTCAGTCGATGACCTGGTGAAAGCGGGGTATCTCAAGCACGTGCCCATGGACCCACTGACCGGACGAAACGACACGTGGGTCGCAGAGTGGTCCAACGATTCGAAGACGCCCGGCATTGTAGGCATCCACAGCGGTGCCGAACACCGGTGAGCGGTGCTGGAGACACAGCTCTCCAAACGTCGGATTGCTGATAGAATTTTCGGGCTCCGCACTCATCCTTCACACCCGAGGCCGATCATGTCCCGCAGCACTTCCCGTATCCAGCGCGCCATCCTCAGCGTCAACGTTGCTTTCCGGGTAGGCTATCATCCACGGGTAGGTTAGCTTTGGAAGACACGAAAGGCAGGAAAATGGCGGAGAAAAAGACGAAACCCACCAAATTAAGCGTGGCGGTATTTATCGATGCCCTCACGGACCCGGCCAGGCGCGCAGATGCGACGGCTCTCGTCAAGCTAATGCAAAGTGCGGCTGGGGAAAAGCCGAAGATGTGGGGGCCGTCGATTATCGGCTTCGGCAGCTACCACTACAAATACGAGAGCGGGCGCGAGGGCGATATGCCGCTGATTGGTTTTTCGCCGCGTAAGGCCGCAAATGTTCTCTATAACCTGACTGGATCCAGCGACTCCAAGGCGCTGCTCGCAAAGCTCGGCAAGCACACGACCGGCAAGGGCTGCCTCTACATCAAGAAGCTCGCTGACGTGGACCAACAGGTGTTAGGGGCCATGGCCGTCAAATCCGTCGCTGCGATGCGAGCGCGGAGCCCGAGGTAAGGAAGATTGCTGATAGAATCTTCGGTCGCTCCGCACTCATCCTTCATATCCGAGGCCGATCATGTCCCGCAGCACTTCCCGCATCCAGCGCGCCATCCTAAGCGTCACTGACAAAACCGGCCTCGTTGACTTCGCGCGCAAGCTCTCCAGCCTCGGCATCGAACTCATCTCCACTGGCGGCACAGCCAAGCTGCTGCGCGATTCCGGCATCGCGGTCAAAGACATCTCCGAACTCACCGGCTTTCCCGAGATGCTCGACGGCCGCGTAAAGACGCTCCATCCGAAAGTCCACGGAGGTATCCTGCATCGCCGCGAAAATCCCGCGCACACCGCAGCCGTCGCTGAGCACGGAATCCAGCCAATCGACATGGTCGTCGTCAATCTTTACGCCTTCGAAAAAACCGCCGCCAAGCCCGGCGTAGCTTTCGAAGAATTAATCGAGAACATCGACATCGGCGGACCTTCCATGATCCGCTCCGCCGCCAAGAATTTTCACGACGTTGCCGTAGTCACGTCCCCGGCCGATTACCAGGCCATTGCCGAAGAACTCACCCGCTCCGGCGGCGCGCTCTCGCTCGAAACCAAGTGGCAGCTCGCACAGAAAGCTTTCTCGACCACCGCTGCCTACGACTCCGCCATCGCCTCCACGCTCGAACAAATCCCAGCGGATTTTCATCTCCCGCAAAGCCAAGGCAGTTTCCCGCAAACGCTTCGCCTGTCATTCCGGAAAACCCTCGACCTGCGCTACGGCGAAAATCCCCACCAAAAGGCCGCCATGTATTCCGACGGCTCCGGCGTCGGCGTAGCCAATGCCCGCCAGCTGCAAGGCAAAGAACTTTCCTTCAACAACATCGTCGACCTCCAAGCCGCCTGGGATCTCGCCCAGGAATTTAACGAGCCCGAATTCGACGAACCGGTCTGCGCCATCATCAAGCACACCAATCCCTGCGGCACGGCCACCGGCAAAACTCTCGCCGAAGCCTACAAGCGAGCTCTCGAATCCGATCCCGTCTCCGCGTTCGGCGGCGTGATCGGCGTGAACCGTCCCATCGACGCCGAAGCCGCCGAAGAAATGCACAAACTCTTCCTCGAAGTGATCGCCGCGCCCGCCTTCGACGAAGCCGCAAAGGCAAAGTTCGCGACCAAAAAAAATCTCCGCCTCGTCGAAGTCACCGCCGCAACGCAAAAGTGGGTTTTGAAAAACATCTCCGGCGGGATCCTGTTACAGGATTCAGACTCCCACCCCCTGCAGGAGGTCGACCTCAAAGTCGTCACCCAGCGGCCGCCAACGACCGAAGAAACCCGCGCCCTGCTGTTCGCCTGGAAAGTCTGCAAGCACGTCAAGTCGAACGCCATCGTCTACGCGCGCGACGGACAAACCGTGGGCGTCGGCGCCGGCCAGATGAGCCGCGTCGACTCCGCTAAACTCGGCGCCATGAAAGCTCAATTGTCCTTGCGGGGAACAGTCGCCGCCTCCGATGCTTTCTTCCCGTTTCCCGACGGCGTCGAGGAAATTGCGAAGGCGGGCGCAACAGCCATCATCCAGCCCGGAGGCTCGCAGCGCGACCCCGAAGTAATCGCAGCCGCCGACCGCCTGGGACTCGCCATGCTCTTCACCGGAGTGCGCCACTTCCGCCACTGAAGCCTTTACCAAACTTGACAATGAGCCCCGCAAGTCCCCTCGGTCCCTGTACTTCCGCTTGGTCGCAGCCAGCGCGGCCTGCACAGTTTTTCCCCATCGGACGCGGAACAGGTTAGAATTAGAGCACCCCAGCCCCGGCGGTTTTGCATCCAATGACTATGTATTCGGGAAGTGCGATCAGCTCTAAAAGTTTGCAATCAATTCCAGCGTCGTCAGGTCAAGCATGAATAGAATTTTTCGCATAGCTTTTGTGTTCTCATTCCTCACAGCGGCGGTCGCGTCCGCGCAAACCACTCCAGCTACGCCGGCTGAAAAACCGGCCGAGACGAAGCCCAGCGACTCCAAACCCGCGCCGGCCTCGCCCCACAAAGTGGACCATGCCGCCGCCTATTACCACTACACGCTGGCGCATTTGTACGAAGAACAAGTCACCGCCTACGGACGCAGCGAACTGGCGAATAAAGCGATGGAGGAATACCGTCTCGCCATCGATGCCGATCCCTCTTCCGAATTTCTGACCGCCGGCTTGGCCGAGCTCTATGTGAAGACTGGCCGCATTCGCGATGCCGTGCTCCAGGCGCAAGACATCATCAAGCGCGATCCCAACAATCTTGAAGCTCACAAGCTGCTCGGCCGGATTTACCTGCGTTCTCTCGGCGATATGCCGGGCAACGGCAACGGCTCCGAGAACGTGCTTAAGCTGGCCATCGAGCAGTACGAAGAGATCGTCAAAATCGAGCCCGCCAATGTGGATGACCACCTGCTTCTCGGCCGTCTCTACCGCCTGAACAATGATTTGCGGAAAGCGGAAGATGAACTCAAGATCGCCGTCAAGCTGGATCCTGATTCGGAAGAAGCCGTCACTACTCTCGCTCTGCTCTACACCGATGAAGGCGACACGGCTCACGCTCTGCAGGTGCTGAGCGCAGTGCCCGATACCGGCCGCTCCGCCAAGCTGTATGCCGCGCTCGGCGCCACTTACGAACAGCGCAAGGATTATAAAAGCGCGATTGACGCCTTCAAACACGCCATACAGTTGGACCGCGATAATCTCGATGCCATTCGCGGCCTGGCTGAAAATCTTTTAAATGATGGCCAGATCGATGCCGCGCTGGATCAGTACAAAGTGATCGCCGATGCCAATCCAGAGGACGCTCAGACCTATCTCCGCATCTCGGAAATCTATCGCCGCCAGGGCAAATATGATGAGGCGCTCGACAGTTTGAAAAAAGCCCAGGACATGGTCCCCGATGCGCTGGAAGTTCCTTATAACATCGCCGTGGTTTATGAGGCCCAGGGCCGTTACGACGAAGCTATCAAGCTTCTGCAGGATCTGTTGAAGAAAACCGAAAAGGCCGACAGCGCCTACTCGCAATCCGACCGCAACAATCGCGGAATCTTTATCGAGCGCCTGGGTATGGTCTACCGCGATCAGGAAAATTATCCTGCCGCAGTCGAGGCCTTCCGCAAAATGATTCCGCTCGGCGATGACAACACGAAAACCGGTTATCAGGACGTCATCGATACTTACCGCGAAGCCAAGGAATGGCCGCAGGCTACAGCCGCCGCTAAAGAAGCCGTGCAAAAGATGCCTGAAGATCGCGAACTGCGCATGGTGCTCGACGCTCAACTCGCAGATACCGGCGACCCCGAAAAGCCTCTCAAGGACGTACGCTCCTTGCTCACCGGCAAGCCTGAAGATCGCGAAGTCTATGTCCGGCTGGCTATCATGTATACGCGCCTCAAGCGCTGGAGCGATGCCGAGGAATCTCTCAACAAAGCCGAATTGCTTTCCACCAAGGCCGAAGACAAAGAAAACATTTCTTTCCTTCGCGGTTCCACCTATGAGCGCGAGAAGAAATACGACCTGGCGGAAGCGGAATTCAAGAAAGTGCTCGCGGCTAATCCCCAGAGCGCCGTTACTCTCAATTATCTCGGATACATGAACGCCGACCGCGGCGTCCAACTCGAAGATTCCCTGAACCAGATCAAGCTGGCGGTGAGCCTTGATCCCACCAACGGCGCTTATCTGGATTCTCTCGGATGGGCCTACTTCAAACTTGGCAAGTACGATCTCGCCGAAGAGAATCTCAACAAAGCCTCCCTGCGAATGAGTTCGGACCCGACCGTGCAGGATCATCTCGGCGATCTTTTCCAGAAGACCGGACGATTAAAACTGGCCGCCGCTCACTGGGAACGCGCCGTCGAAGAATGGAACAAAACCGTTCCCGCCGAAGTCGAAACCGATCTGTTGGTGGCCACGCAAAAAAAGCTCGACGCCGCCAAAGTACGACTGGCGAAGGAAGACTCGCAAAACCAGTAAGCCTCGAGTGTTTATGGCAGATGGTTCGGGTAGGGCACGGCTTTCAGCCGTGCCGCTCGAGACGCCCTTGGATGGGGCTTCAGCCCCTGGGGATTACGCACTTTCTCGCTACCCGGTACTCGCAACTCGGTACTCCCACCTGTTAAACTCCCAGCATGCTGGCCGGCTACGCCGTGCAGGTGGAACTTTCCCGCGGACGCCGCTTCCCTGAGCCGCCTCATCCCTATCGCAACGACTACCAGCGCGACCGTGATCGCGTCATCCACGCCCGCGCCTTTCGCCGCCTCGTGGATAAAACGCAAGTGTTCACGCGCCGCTATTCCGACCACTTCCGCAACCGGCTCACCCACACCATCGAAGTCTCGCAGATCACGCGCACCGTGGCGGCCGCTCTCGCTCTTAACGTCGATCTCGCCGAAGCGCTTGCCCTGGTGCACGATCTCGGCCATCCTCCGTTCGGCCATGCCGGCGAAAAGGCTCTTGACTCTGCCATGCGCGAACACAACCTGTTCTTCGATCACAACCTGCACGCCCTGCGCATCGTCGAGGATTTCGAGCAGCGCTACGCCGCCTTTCGCGGCCTGAACCTCACATTCGAAGTCCGCGAAGGCATCATCAAGCACTCCCGCGATTACGATCCGGCGAAGCATCCGGAGCTGGCGGAATATTTACTCGACCACCGTCCTCCACTCGAAGCCCAGCTTGTCGACTTAACCGATGAAATTGGCTACAGCACCGCCGATGTGGATGACGGCTACGAAGCGCATCTGCTGACGCTCGACCAAATTCGCGAAGGCGTGCCCGTGTTCGAACGTTTCTTCCGCGAGGTTGCTCAGATTTATCCCGATGCGCCCGGCAAGCTGCAATTCAACGAAGCACTCAAGCGCGTTTTCAATCGCATGGCCGGCGATCTCATCACCCACACGCAAGCCCGGCTGAAGCATGCGGGAATCGAAACTCTCGCCGATGTCCGTCTGTACAAAGAGAGGCTCGTCGCGTTCAGCCCCGAAGTCGAAGCGGAACGCAAGCAGATCAAGGACTTCCTCTACGAAAATCTCTACTATAGTCCCTCGCTGGCAGGAGAAAAAGACGACGCCGAACGCATCGTTACTGAACTGTTCGCCTTCTGGATGAACAATCCCTCAGCCCTACCGCACTATTACCAGGAGAAAGCGGAACAAGAATCCCTGCCGCGCGTTGTCTGCGACTACATCGCCGGCATGACCGATCATTTCATTATCGAACAGTATGAAAAACACTGCGGAGATTGACACGGCGAGCCAGTGTGATCTCCACAGAATCCAGCGCAGCTATTGCTCTGTAGCATTTGGCGTGGAGCTGCGCACCAGACAAACCAGGGTGACGACCGCGGCGGCTGTCCACATCAGCGACTTCGCCGCCGCAACTATAAATATTATTGACGGAGCCAAAGGAAAGGCTGTCTTGATCGCTGCCAGTACAAAGGCCGTGGACGCCCCGAATGCCATGCGGTCTCCGACGAATCGAGACCTATACGCAATCGATGTGGTGATGAAAATAGAGACCATGAGCCAAAAGATGAGAACGGGACCTCGATGAAATACCGTAGGCTTGGCGATGTGGAACCACGATTGGACAGCTATAAATGACAGGCAAATCCCAACAACTGCGGCTGCGGCGCGGTTCTGAAGCAGTCCCCTTTCCGGGGTCATGTCCCTCGATTCACCTCAGTAGATCGTGCTCCGGCGGAACCATCGACATGGCTCCATCATGCCATGGATCACGCGCATCCGAAAGGCCCTGTGGGAATCGTACGGACCCACCAAAGGAATTGATGCGCCGCTGGGAAACTTCTCACTTCCCCGACACCGCCGCCACCACATCAAACAAAATCCTCGGCCCCTGCCGCACTTCCTCCACGCGAATCCGTTCGTCGTTCCCATGCTCCGTGTTGCCTTCTTCGTCAGTCGCCGTGTAAGGATTGAAACCATAAGCGTTGATGCCGAGAGGACGGTAACGCTGATTCTCCGTATACCCACTTGTAATGTGTGGCACCACCGGAGTGCCCGGAAAATACTTTGCCGAAACTTTACGAATGGCCTCGTACAGCGCCGTATTCGTGGGCGAGTAGTTGGCTTCGCGAAACTCCGCGTTCAGTGGTTCGACTGTCACATTCGGATCGTCCACCACGAGCCGGACCTGATCCAGCAGCGCCTTCGGGTTTCCGCCCGGCAAAATGCGCACATCCAGATTCGCCCAGGCTTCCGGCGGGATCACGTTGGTTTGCTCCGAGCCGCCCATCATGGTGAGCGAGATGGTATCGCGCAAAAGAAAATTCAGCGCCTCATCCTTCTCTACATCCTGCTGAAACTTTTTGTCCTCGATAGCTTTGCGGATGTTGCGATACTCCCGCGCCTGTTCCGGCGGCTCATACGGCGCCATCTCGCGCAGAAATTCATCGACCACCGGCAAAACTTTTAGCGGCGTGCGGTACGCCAGAATGCGGTCCAGCGCATGCACCAGACGATTCGGCGCAGAATCCGGAATTGGCCGCGACGCATGTCCCGGCCGTCCATGTGCTACCACGTGCAGCCAGAAAGTAGTCTTCTCGCCCACATCCACGCCAACATATTTCACCTTGCCCTTATCGAGCAGGTTCTCTCCACCTTCGTTGATCAGGAATTCCGCGTTCCCGAGCAAATCCCGCTGATGCCCGATGAACCAATCCGTGCCCGTGCCGCCAGCTTCTTCGTCGGCTACGGCGAGAAAAATTACATCTCGATCGAGCGCAACCTTTTCGCGCTTCAACATCACCATCACCACAAGCTGTGCCAGCCCTTCGTCCTTCATATCCTGTGCGCCGCGTCCCCATAGCCAGCCATCTTTGATCTCGCCGCTGAAAGGTGGAACTTTCCAATGCGCCGCGTCGCTGGTGACCACATCCATATGGTTCAGCAGGATGATCGGCCTCTTCGCTTCCGCGGTCGTATGCGGCAATCGTGCCCACAGATCGCCGCGTCCCGGCGTGTATTCGAACACGCGGTTCTCAATACCTTCCTGGTCGAGAATCTTCCTGTAAAAGGAAACGGCGCGCATCTCATGGCCCGGAGGATTCGTGGTATCGATGCGCAGGTACTCCTGCATCCATGTCAGCGCGAGATCGGAATACTGCTGCAAATGGTCGGCGGGAATGTGGGACGAGGCCATCGCGGACGCCGGCTCTTCCGCCACAGCTCCGGTTTCCGCCGTTGCTCCGCCGGGATACTTGGCGGCTAACGCCAGCATCAAGATTAGTTTAACTATTCTTGCCTGCCGCCAGACCCCCGACCTCGCATCTCCAGCACTCGCATCCCCAGCAATCGATAATCCCAAGATTTGTCCCCCTCAATGATTCCTTGATCCACGCAGTTTTTATATCAGGTTTGCCAAAATTACCGTGCGCAAACCCCTGCAGACTACCCACCGCCCAAACAGAGGGGTACAATGTCTTTAGCCTCAAGGATTTAGCGCTTCAACCCGAAAGTCAGTTTTGGCATCTGACCTGTAGTAGATATGGCAGGCGCCAGAATGCTGGTGGTGCCTAAGTTTTGAGTTTTTTCAGGTGTGCGTTGCGTCAGCGCACTCCGGTAGTCTTAGGGGACGCAATCAGAAATCACGCAACACGCCCGTTTCGGCGTGCTGGAGTGGAGCCCCCAAATGCTCCCCCCAAAATGGAGGAAGTTTTCTATGAACATTCGTATGCTCGCTACTTTGCCTCTGGCCGCAGTGCTTGCTTTTCCGGCCTTCGCGCAAAATTCGTCTTCATCCACCCAGGATCAGTCCAATCCGCCTGCGGCCTCGCAGACCACCCAGTCCACCGACAACATGAACGGTACCGGTAAGCAGCCCCTGCAGGCGCCGGCTCGTGAAGGTTTCTGGGGCCGGGTGAATCCGTTTGCCCGCAAGAGTTATGTGAAGCGCCAAACCGATCCCATCCGCGATCGCGTGAACGAGCTTGACGACCTGACCGCAGCCAACGGCAGGGCGATTAAAGACACCGATGCCCGCGCTCAGGCCGGAATCAAGCTGGCGTCCGAAAAAGCCAACGAAGCCGATCAGCACGCGATCGATGCCGGCAACAAAGCCACCGCTGCACAGCAGAGCGCGCAACAGGCAACTACGCGCATCCAGACCGTGGAAACCGTGGTTGGCAACATTGACCAGTACAAGGCTTCCAACCAGACTGAAATCCGCTTCCGCCCCGGCCAAACCGTGCTGAGCAAGAACGCCAAAGATGCTCTGGACGAAATGGCCAACGGAGTCAAGGGTCAGCGCGGCTACATTATCGAAGTGCAGGGCTTCTCTTCCGGCAAGGGCCAGACCGCGATTACCAACTCGCAGAAGATGGCCGAGTCGGTGGTGCGTTACATGGTGCTCAATAACGAGATTCCGGTCTACCGGATTTATCTCGTAGGCATGGGCAACGCCCCGGTAGCCGGCGCAGACGAGACCGGACAGACCAAGCACATCAGCGGCGGGCGTGTGGAAATAAGCCTGCTGAAGAATGATCTGGAGCAGCTCTCCAGCAATTCTTCGGCTCCAACCACCACCCCCGATCAGCAACAGCAGCCGAAGTAGTCGAAATTTGTTAGCCGGGACTGTTAGCCGGGACCATGAGCGCCTCGCTCAAGTCCCTCCCCCAACGAAAGCCCTTCGCGCAAGCGAAGGGCTTTCGTCTGTACCGGGATTTTGCTGCAGATGCCGCGATCAGGCCGAACCCGCTCTGTGCGCCTAGCCGACGCGATGGTAGTGATGCATTAAAAGGTGGGTTATAAAGCCCAAAACAAACCACAGAGCTGCTTCCAGTATCCGTTTAAATCGGGGCGTCATCAGAAAAGAATACCTTACTCAGCACCGATTGTCTGACACCCTCGCTATTGGTCAAGCACGATAACTCCCGGGATTAATTCCGAACTGCGTGAGCTTGGACTGAAGCGTAGTGCGCTTCAAGCCGAGGCGTGCCGCTGCGCCGTTGGGCCCGCCGAGCTGACCGTGGNNCGCTCGCGCTCTTTATCCCGAAGAGTCACACTTTCTCCCGGCTCGGGCTCCGCGTGCAGTTCGCTCAGCGGCACCTGCAAGACCAGTCCAGGAGTCAAAATTACCGAGCGCTCCACGAAGTTCTCCAGCTCGCGGATATTCCCCGGCCACGCCCACTGCACCAGAATCTCCATAGTTTTTGTGGGGATGCTGAGAATGGACTTGTTCATCCGGCTCGCATACTTCCGGACAAAGTGTTCTATGAGCAGTGGAATGTCCTCCCGCCGCTCGCGCAGCGGAGGCGTTCGCAGCGGAAAAACATTCAGCCGGTAATACAAGTCGCTACGAAACTCCCGCAGATTCACACTTTTCAGCAAGTCCCGGTTGGTGGCGGCGACCAGACGGAAGTCGACCTTCAACGTCTGGGTTCCGCCCAGCCGCTCGAACTCCTNNTCGCCAATCTCATCGAGAAAGACCGTGCCTCCCTGGGCGATCTCGAACTTGCCCTTCTTGCGATACTGAGCGCCGGTGAACGCGCCTTTCTCGTGGCCAAACAACTCGCTCTCCAGCAAGCCCGAGGGGATGGCGGCGCAGTTCAGTTTGACGAAGCTATTGTCCTTGCGCTTGCTCATGCGGTGGATGGCGCGCGCCACCAGTTCTTTGCCGGTACCAGTTTCCCCCTGCAGCAGCACCGTGGCATTGCTGGGCGCGACCTTGGCCACTTTTCCCATGACCTCTTGCAAGCTTTGGCTGCGTCCAATGATTTCCCCAAACCCTAATTCCGTGTCGATGGCTTGTTCCAGGTAAAGCTTTTCTTCCGAAAGCCTCTCGTTGGCCAGCCGGAGTTCTTCTTTGACTTCTTGCAGTTGGGCGACATTCTGGCGCAAGGCTTCCTCAGCCTGCCTCCGGGATTCCTCCAACTTCACCTTCTCGGTAACATCCCGCTGGATGCCCCAGGTGCGCACCAGCATCCCGTTCTCCACGATGCCGATCATGCTATTGAGAAACACTTTAGGATTGCCATGAACGTCGACTTCGTGTGACGCGCGATCTAATATGCGAAACCCCGAACGGATGTAGTCCCGCGTCAGCTCGATGTTGTGTGGATCCTCGGGAGGGAGTATTTCCGTCAGACGTTTGCCGGCGAATTCTTGCCCCGACTTCAAACCGTACATCGCAGCCTGGGCGTCGTTGCATTCCGCCATATAAGAGTCGTAAAGGACGTGGTGGATCAGTTTGTCCTCCGGCAGATCAATGGACACAGGCTTGTCCATATCCTCGCGGAAGATGCCCTCCGAACTCTGCGAGACAAACATCCGGTAGTTCTCTTCGCTGCGGCGCAGCGCTTCCTCAGCCCGCCTGCGCTCTGTAATGTCGTTTCCAAACGAGATCGTGGCAACGATCGCGCCGTTCACCTTTACTTGATTGTTGCGCCACGCGATGTAGCGCTCCTCACCCGTCTTGGTGAGAATCGGGTTCTCAAAAGTCCGGCCCGCCGTCCCAGACACCAGCCTGTCAAACTCTTCCCAAACATGAGGAAATCGATCTCTGGGCACCAGAATCGACCAATTCTTGCCCTTTAGCTCCGCGAATGTGTAGCCGGTGATTTCTTCTGCCGCCTGATTAAACAGAGTGATATTTCCGCCCATATCCAGACTGAGGATAATCACGTTGGCGGTACGAATCAGGTTCTCAGAAAACTCCTTGGCATCTCGCAGGGCTTCCTCCGCACGCTTTTGCTCGGTGACGTCGCGGCAGGTGCCCATCAGGCGAATCGGCCGCCCTTGTTCATCGTAAAAAACCCTCCATTGCTCCTCCAAGACTTTGACGCGGCCGTCTGTCATGACAATCCGATATTCGACGCTGGAGGCTGCACCCTTGTCGAGCGAAGACTGAAAGGCTGCATCCAGTTTCGCGCGATCCTCCGGATGGATAAGTTCCACAAAGTCCGGACGCCTGGGGTGAAAATGGGAGGGATCAGTCTCAAAAATTCGGTGTGTCTGCTCGGACCAGGTAATCTCAAGGCTTGGCAACTCGACTTCCCAACTGCCCACTTTTGCCACGGCTTGAGCCTCGATCAGGCGGGCACGTTCTGCCTCCAATTGCTTTGTGATCTCGTGCTGGCGCTGCTCACTAGTTCGAAGTGCCTCCTCCGCAAGCTTGCGCTCAGTAATGTCCTGCACTATGGCCATGTGCCAAACCGGGGTTCCACCCTCCGGCCACATTGCCGCAACCTCGGCGTCCGCCCAGCGAACCGAACCATCCGGTCGGAGATACCTCTTTTCCATTTTGTAGTGCCTGACTTCTCCTGCGGCGAGCTGCCGCAGCTTTTCGAGATTCGCCGCCAGGTCGTCGGGGTGTGTGATGCTCTGGAAATTGCGGCTCAACAGGTCCTGTTCCGTCCGCCCGAGAATTTCGCAGTACTTCGGATTGACCCAGAGTAACCGGCCGGTCTTGGTTTCAGCCCAGCAAATGCCGACAGGGGAACGGTCAAAGACCGCGCGATAGCGTTCTTGGCTGGCCTGCAGCCGCGCCTCCGCCAGCTTGCGCTCGGTAAGGTCGCGGACGATCGCAATAATGTAATCCCGCTCTAACCGCACCCGCCTCATGCTGATTTCCACGGCAAAAGTTATTCCGTCCTTTCGCCGGTGAATGCTTTCTATTACCAGCGTTCCCGATTTCCTCAACTCCTCCATGATCGTCTTGATCGATGAATCGGTAACCGCCGGATCAATGTCGAATACTCCCATGGAAAGAAGTTCTTCCCGGCTGTAGCCCAGCTCTGAGCAGGCCTTCTCATTGACATCGAGAAAGCGCATGGTTTCCGGATCCACGACTTCAATGGCGTCGTTGCTTTGGTCCACCAGGGTTCGGAACAGCTTCAGTTCCCGGATGGTGCGCTCGCTGTCGCGCACTTTTTCCAGCAGACCTTCGCTAGCTTCGCGCAACAGCTCCTCGGAGCGCCTTCGCTCGGTAACGTCGTGGGCAATGCCACGCACGATCGGCGAAGCCACTCCTTCCTTGCGGAGGGTGTTGTAGTATTCCCAGACTCGCCGCTCCCCGCTGCGCGTCATCACGGTCAGCAAGCCGCGCGCCTCGCCCACGCGCTCAATCTCACTCAAATAGGAATCGAACTGCGGGCGAAACTCCGGAGGTACCATCTCCCGCATGGGGATCCGCAGGAGTTCTTCTACGCTGTAGCCCAACACGCGCGCCGGGGTGGGATTGACCGACAGAAGCCGGCCTTCGAGGTCGTGAATGCACAGCAGATCCTGACTGTGCTCCACCAGATCTTGATACCAATCTTCGTTTTCCTGCAGGGCACGCTGGATCGGATCCAGCTGCGTCCGCTTTTCTTCAAGAACCTGGCACTGCTCTGGCCCAGGGTGCAATTCCATGGCTACCCCCTAAGCGGGCTGGGTAATGGTAGTGGTGGTGTCTCTCTCCGTCTTGTTTTCGGCCAGAACGGTAGAGGAACACAAGTACACCGTGACGCTGCCCAATCCGGTTCCGGCGAAGTGTAACAGAACTTTCATCTGTACGCTAGCATACTTAAGAATGTTTTCTGAAAGACATTCCCGGTTGGGAATTTTGCTTTTGACCGGCCGTCACTGGGGTGGCGCAGCGCTTCCACCGCGTCAGCAAATACCTCCAATGATTGGTTCCACCCGCTCAGGCATCGGTTTGACCCCCTGCCCGCGACGCAGCTAAACTCGCTTCTCGTGGGGTTCCTATGAAGCGTATCGCGTCATTGCCGCTTGTTTGCCCTCTTGTTGTAGCCCTTGCCGTCTTTTCCGGCACTGCTCTTGCTGGCACCGCTCTTCCTGACGATGACCAGGCCCACCATCACCACGAAGACCTCACCACCGCCCAACTCGGGACGGTCGTCTTCCCGGTTTCCTGCGCGCCCGCCGTCCGAAAGCCGTTCGAGCGCGGCGTGGCTCTTCTTCACTCCTTCTGGTACGAAGAAGCCGAAAAAGAATTCACTCAGATCGCTGTCGATGATCCTAATTGCGTCATGGCGCACTGGGGTCTCGCCATGAGCCTGTGGCACCAGCTCTGGAACAACCCCGATGAAAAAGTCATCCAGCGCGGCCTCGACGAAGTTCACCAGGCGAAAACCACTGACGGCCCCACCACTCCGCGCGAAAAGGCCTACATCGCCGCTATCGCAGCCTTCTACGGCAACTCGAAAAAGCTGAACCACGATGCTCGCGCCCAAGCTTATTCGGACGCCATGAAGAAGGTCTACGAGTCCTACCCTGACGACCATGAAGCCGCGGTGTTCTACGCGCTATCCCTCCTCGCCTCCGGACCGCACGAAGACTCTACCTTCGCCAACCGCAAGCAGGCTGCGGCGATCCTGGAAAAATTATTTGCCATCGAGCCCGACCATCCCGGCGTGGCCCACTACCTGATCCACGCCTACGACAAGCCGCAACTCGCGCAACTCGGCTTGCCTGCCGCCCGCCGTTACGCGCAAGTCGCGCCCGCCGCTCCCCACGAGCTGCACATGCCGTCGCATATCTTTGCCCGACTCGGGCTCTGGCAGGACGATATCAATTCGAACCTGGCTTCGATTGCGGCAACGCGCAAAGCTACGGAGATGCACATGGGTGGCGAGGGCCACCAATTCCATGCCATGG
>PLUI01000189.1 GCA_003164855.1 Acidobacteriaceae bacterium | reverse complement strand
GATTGGGTGATTTTGCGATTGAAAAACTCGGCACAACAGGTTTTTCAATCGCTCAATGACCCGATCACAAAATCACTCAATGTTACAGGGGCGTAAGCTCAACGGTTAAACTGTCGGTCTCCAAAACCGAACTTGGGGGTTCGAATCCCTCCGCCCCTGCCAGATTTTGGACGGAAGCCGGGAAGGGTTAGGAGCTGTATGGCAGTGGAGACAAAAAAGAAGATGGCAAACTCAATCACGACGGCCGGCGGGAACTTCGGCGACCAGATCAAGTCCTGGCCGGAGCGGGTAAAGACTTTTTACAACGATGTGCGCACGGAAACCCGCAAAGTCACCGCGCCATCCTGGAAAGAAGTGCAGGCCACGACCGCGGTGGTCGTGATCACGGTATTCATCTTTGGCGTGTACTTTTTCATCATCGATAACGTGATTCAAAAGGGCGTTTCATTCCTGTACAGCTATTTCGGACATTGATCTGAAGATTAAAGAGATCAGACATTAAAGAGAGAACGCGCGGATCGGAGTTTAACTTGATCATGCAGGACGAAGAAAAAAACGAAGCGGCAGCAGGGGTTGAGCCAGCACCCACCGCGGATGGCGCTGCGCCCAGCGCCGAGCCGCCTCGCAATCCGAACATGAAGTGGTACATCATCCACTCCTACTCCGGTTTTGAGCGCAAGGTGAAAGAGTCGCTGGAGTCACGCGTAGCCGCCTTCGGGCTGCAGGAAAAAATCGGCAAGGTGCTGATCCCGACCGAGTCGGTCACCGAAGTTCGCGGCGGCAAGAAATATACCTCCGAGCGCATGTTCTATCCCGGCTACGTGCTGGTGGAAATGGACATGGACGATCACGTCTGGCATGTGGTGAAATCCACGCCGCGCGTGACCGGATTCGTCGGTACCGGCCAGCAGCCCACGCCGCTGTCCGATGAAGAAGTGCAGCACATCGTTTACAAAGTGGCCGACAGCCGCGAGAAACCCAAGCTGAAGGTCAAGTTCGAGAAGAACGAAACCGTCCGTATTTCGGAAGGACCGTTCGCGACCTTCCAGGGCATTGTGGATGAAGTGAACGAGGATCGCGAAACGTTAAAAGTGATGGTGACGATTTTCGGCCGCTCCACCCCGGTGGAGTTGGAGTTCAATCAGGTGGAAAAAGTAGCGTAGTTATGGGCAGTTTCAGCGCCAAGCTGCGAGTGTGGAATCCGAGCTCTCCGGAAAGAGCGGAAGAGATTGAGGCGATGGTTGATACCGGCGCCGCATTCTCTTGGATTCATCGCGAGCGCATCGAGCGCTTAGGAGCGCAGGTGTTGCGGCGCATGGGATTTCGCGCCATCGATGGCTCCATCATCGAACGCGACACGGCGGCGGTTTGGGTAGGAAGCAACGGTTTTACAGGTCCTGACACAGTGGTCATTGCCGAACGCAACGATATGGAAGTCATCGGCGTACATACGATTGAAGGGCTGGGCCTCGCAGCCGACCCGGTCCAAAAGAGGCTGGTTCCGACGATCGGATTGGCGCTTACCGCAAGGCTGGAAGCTAAAGCTAGAAGCTAGGAGCTAAAGAAGTGGCAAAGAAAGTTACAGGTTTCGTAAAGTTGCAGATCGCGGCGGGCAAGGCAACCCCGGCTCCTCCAGTCGGTCCCGCGCTCGGCCAGGCGCAGATCAACATCATGGAGTTTTGCAAGCAGTTCAATGCGCGCACCAACCAGAAGGAAATGGAAGGGCTGATCATTCCGGTCGTGGTCTCGGTTTACAGCGACCGTTCCTTTACCTTCATCACCAAGACCCCGCCGGCTTCGATTCTGCTCAAGCGCGCCGCAGGCATCGCGAAAGGGTCGGGTACGCCGAACAAAGACAAAGTCGGCAAGGTTACGTTGAAGCAGGTGGAAGAGATCGCGAAGCAGAAGATGCCTGACCTGAATGCAGCGTCCGTTGAGACCGCAGTCAAGAGCGTTCGCGGTACCGCGCGTTCGATGGGAATTGAAGTCATTGGGTAATTGAGCGATCGGGCGATTTGGCGATTGAAAATCCGGCTGAGTTTTGGAATTTTAATCGCCCAATCACCAATCGCCCAATCGCAAATGTCAAATGCACTACGGTTGATCGAAGCAATGATCAGCGGTGGGAGACGAGGAAAGTGAAATGAAAAAAGAAGGAAAGAATATCGCCAAGGCGCACGCAGCAGTCGAAAAGCGCCCGTACACGTTGCAGGACGCGGTTCCGCTTCTGCAAAAAGTCAAGTTCGCGAAGTTTGACGAGACGGTCGAGGTCACGCTGCGGCTGGGAGTCGATCCCAAGCACGCCGACCAGATGGTGCGTGGCACGGTCGTTCTGCCGCACGGCCTGGGCAAGTCGAAAAAAGTTCTGGTCATCGCCAGCGGCGACAAGATCAGAGAAGCGGAAGCCGCGGGCGCCGATTATGCGGGCGGCGAAGAGATGGTCGAGAAGATCACAAAAGAAAACTGGACCGACTTCGACGCTCTCATCGCCACTCCGGACGTGATGAAATCGGTTGGACGTCTGGGAAAAATTCTTGGACCCAAGGGGCTGATGCCCAACCCGAAGACGGGCACGGTTACCGTCGATGTGGCTAAGGCGGTGCAGGAAGTGAAGGCCGGCAAGGTCGAATTCCGCACCGATAAGACGGCGCTGGTGCACTGCCCCGTGGGAAAAATTTCGTTTTCGGCCGACAAGCTGATTGATAATGCGACCGTGCTGATCACCAGCGTGATCAAGGCGAAGCCTTCGGTGGCCAAGGGCAAATACATCAAGGGCTGCACGCTGAGTTCGACCATGGGGCCGGGGATTCTGCTGGACACGACTCCGATCGAGACTGCGGCTAAGGCATAGTAGCGCCGGCTTCCAGCCGGCTCAGTAGCCGCCGGGACGGCGGCGCTACATCTAGAGAGGATCCGAACATGGCAGTTACCAAAGCAAGAAAGAAAGAGCAAGTCGAGAAGCTGAGTGCTGAGCTGAAGAATGTTTCGAACGCGGTCGTGGCCACTTATACCAAGATGACCGTGGCCCAGGATTACGAACTGCGCAAGGCCCTGCGGGGCGCGGGCGCAAAATATCAGGTCGTGAAGAATACCCTGGTCGAGCGCGCCGCCAAGGGCACCAGGATCGAGGAAGGCCTGAAGAACCTGTCCGGTGTGACCTCGATCGCCTATACCACGGGCGATCCCGTGGCCATGGCCAAGGCGCTCACGAAATACGCAAAAGACGTGCCCGAATTCACTTTCAAAGTGGGCGTGGTCGAGGGCCGGGTAATTTCGATCAAAGAGATCGAAGCGCTTTCCAGCATGCCGTCGAAGAACGAATTGATGGCGAAGCTGCTGTTCCTGATCAATGCGCCGGCGCAACGGCTGGTGACGGTGATGAATGCCGTCGGACGCGACGTCGCGGTTGTGCTCAGCCAGGGCGTGGAGAAGGGCAAGTTCAAGGAAGCATAGAAATTGGGCGATTTTGCGATTTGGTGATTTGGCGATTGAAAACCTTCAATGTTTTCGAATTGCTCAATCCCCCGATGGCTCAATCGCCAAATGGTAAAGATTTGGTTATCCGCAAGTCAGGGGTTGCGCGGTTCAGATCCGGGCGTTGTCTGGGGCCGGGAAAAGAGCCTGCCGCACTGGAAACCCGGCCCAGGGGTAACGAGATCAAAAATTCATAACTCGAAGAGTGGAGAAATAACATGGCAGACCTGCAACAGTTGGAAGAGTCAATCGTAGCCTTGTCGCTGCTGGATGCGGCAGAACTGGTAAAGAAGCTCGAAGCGCGTCTCGGCGTCTCGGCGGCGGCAGCGGCCCCGGTGGCCGTAGCTGGCGGCGGCGGTGCGGCGGCAGCGGCTCCGGCTGAGGAGAAGACGGAATTCACCGTCGTCCTCAAGGAAGTCGGCGCCAACAAGATCAACGTAATCAAGGCCGTCCGCGAGGTCACCAGCCTGGGCTTGAAGGAAGCCAAGGAACTGGTGGATGGAGCGCCCAAGAACATCAAGGAAGGCGTTTCCAAGGACGAAGCCGAGACCATTAAGAAGAAATTCACCGAGGCTGGCGCTGTCGTCGAAGTGAAATAGCTTTTCGTAGCCCCAGCCTCTGGCTGGCTGTCGCGAGGGCGTCGTGCCCTCGCCGATGGCGGCAAGCCGCCGCCATGACAGCCGCCGGGACGGCGGCGCTACAAAATATTTACGTTCTAGTTGTGAAGCCGGGGCGGTGGTGTTAGCATCTATATCACACCGCTTCCCTTGGCCTCACTCATCGCGGGCGAGACCCGCAGGGAAGCTTGGGCACTGTTCCGCGGGCAGGCGGGACGGAAACGGCCGAAGGAAACTGGCGCGAAAGATTACAAATTCAGATTGGCGAAACGCCTTGCACGGCGTCTGCGGGAACGCTTGTCCCTGCGGGCGCCCCGTCGTGTTTTCCACGGTTTACAGCAAGTTGCACAGGTTCAAAACAGCTTAGCAGTTTGGCGCGATCCGGCGCCCCACATTCCGCGGGTAATCGCAGCACTCGGCTGCGCCTGACATTGGGAGTTTCTTGACGATGAAGAATAATGCCTTCCGTAAACGCTTTGATTTTTCCAAAATTCCAGCCACCATCCAGATCCCGAACTTGATCGAGGTCCAGAAGCGCTCCTACGACCGCTTTCTGCAGATGGACAAACTGCCCAGCGAGCGCGAAGACGGCGGATTGCAGGCCGTGTTCCAGTCCGTCTTCCCAATCACTGACTTCCGCAACGTATCACAACTTGAGTTTGTGGATTACGCCATTGGTAACTGGGAGTGCAAATGTGGTCACCTGAAGGGACTACACCACCTGCGCACCACTTGTAAGAACTGCGGCAACACGGTCATCACCGACCCGTTTCATCCCGGCGACGTGCTGTGCCAGAAGTGCGGCACCTACAACGCCAACACGCCGGATTTCTGCAACAAGTGCGGCGATCCGGTGGGCTTGCAGTTGAAATATGACGTGGCCGAGTGCGAGGAGCGTGGCATGACCTACTCCGCGCCGCTCAAGGTCACCATGCGCCTCACCATTTTCGACAAAGACGCCGAGACCGGCAACCGCTCCATCCGCGACATCAAGGAACAGGAAGTCTTCTTCGGCGACGTGCCGCTGATGACGCAGAACGGGACTTTCATCATTAACGGCACCGAGCGCGTCATCGTCAGCCAGTTGCACCGCTCGCCCGGCGTGTTCTTCGAGACCGCCAACAACCGCACTTACTTCCTGGGCAAAATCATTCCCTACCGCGGTTCGTGGGTCGAGTTTGAATACGACCAGAAGAACGTGCTCTACGTCCGCATCGACCGCAAGCGCAAGTTCCTGGGAACCATCTTCCTGCGCGCTCTCGGCCTGCGCTCGGGCGAAGACATTCTCCGCTCGTTCTATACCGTGGATCGCATTTCGATTAAAGACAAGAAGTTGTTCTGGACGCTCGACCCCAACAGCGAGAAGGCCACGAACCTGCTCGGCATGAAGCTGGCGCACAGCATCAAGAACAAGTCCGGAGACGAGATTGCTCACTCCGGCCGCAAGCTCAATGCGCTGGTTCTAAAGGAAATTCAGAAGGCGAAGATCTCCGAAATCGAAGTCGATGTTACCGATCTCGAAGGCGCATGGGCTGCTGCCGACGTGGTGGACACCACCACGGGCGAAGTGCTGCTCGAAGCTAACACCGAACTCAGCGCTGACAAGATCTCGAAGATTCTCGACTCCGGCGTGGTGGAGATGAGCCTGTTCTTCCCCGAGCGCGACGACGTGGGCACCGTCATCAGCCAGACGCTGAAGCGCGATTCGGTGAAGACGCCGCAGGAAGCGCTGATTGAAATCTACCGCAAGCTGCGNNGGCCGGCTGAAGTTCAACATCAAGCTGTTCGAGAATCAGGACGCCACTAGTCTCGACAAGCGTACCCTCGATCCCGACGATTTCTACGCCACCATCGGCTACCTGCTGAAGCTGCGTAAGAGCATTGGATCGGTGGACGATATCGATCACCTCGGCAATCGCCGTGTGCGCGCCGTTGGTGAGCTGATGGAAAACCAGTTCCGCATCGG
>PLUI01000104.1 GCA_003164855.1 Acidobacteriaceae bacterium | reverse complement strand
AAGCAGCGCCAGGAGTTCGTCAAGGCGCGCTTCCGCCAACTCGGCAAGCGCCTTGCCGATCTCTCCTTGACCAACATGAATAACATCCCCAGGGACAAAGTGGGGCTCGGTTCCACGGTCAAGGTGTTCGACAGCACTAAAAATGAAGAAATAGAGTACAAGCTGGTGACCAGCGAGGAGTCAGACGTGGGAGCGGGCAAGATCTCGACCACCTCGCCGATTGGCCGCGCCCTGCTTAACAAAAAGGTTGGCGAGGAAGCCACCGTGATCACGCCCAACGGGAAGCGCGAGCTGGAAATCCTAAGTCTGATAACCGTTCACGACGAGGCTGACCCGGAAAAGGCGGGCGCCTGATGTCAGTTTCGTCGTCAAATAGATCGTCCTCCAACAAATCGTCGTCCAACAGATCATGGACCAGCGCTTTTGGCCGCGCTTGCGGCGTTCTGCTCGATACGATCGTCCGCTGGCTTGCACTCTCCCGTATCAATCCCAACGTCCTGACTTTCATGGGGCTGGTAGTGAACACCTGGGCCGCGATTCTGTTTGGCTCTGCCATAGCCGCTACCCAGAAGCGCATGTTCTTTCTTGCTGGCCTGGTGATTATCTTCTCCGGTTTCTTCGATCTTGTGGACGGACAGGTAGCTCGGGCTACGAACCGGGTTACCCGCTTCGGAGCATTCTTCGATTCGGTGGTCGACCGCTACAGCGATGCCTCGCAGTTCCTCGGCCTGCTGGTCTTCTACGCGCGCGGCGACCGTTTTTTCTACGTCGTGCTCACGGCGTTCGTTATGGTGAGCGCCATCATGGTGAGCTACACCCGTGCCCGCGCTGAGTCGCTCATCGGATCCTGCCGCGTGGGCTTCATGGAGCGCCCGGAGCGCTTGGTGCTGGTGATCATCGGTGCACTTTTCAACCGCATGGCGCCCGTGTTGTGGATCATTGCCGTCCTCTCCACCATCACCGTGATCCATCGCATGCGCTACACCTGGACCCGCACCCAGGATGCTCCGCCTTCCGTCTCGGCCAACGCCGGCCACGCCGCGTAGCGCGTCCCCGGTTTCCTGGCCGTGCGATGCTAGACTATTCAGTCGTTTTACTTCGTCTGGGGAACTTTTCTTGCCTACTGATCCTGTTCTTGTGGTTCACGGTGGTGCCTGGGCCATGCCCGATGACATGGTAGAGGCTCACCTGCATGGCGTCAGAAACGCGCTCGCAGCGGGCTGGCAGATACTGCAGCATGGCGGTCCGGCTTTGGATGCAGTCGAGGAATCCGTCGTCGTCATGGAGGACGACGAAACCTTCGACGCTGGGCGGGGAAGTTTTCTCAACCGCGACGGCCGCGTGCAGTTGGATGCGCTGATCATGGAAGGCGCTACGCTCCGGGCCGGAGGCGTAGGGTGCGTCGAGCGCTTGCGCAATCCAGTGCGCGCGGCGCGGAAGATTTTGAGTGAGAGTCCGCACGTTTACTTTGTTGCGGAAGGCGCGGAAAAATTCGCCGCGGAACACGGCGTTGTCCTCTGCAAGAACGCAGACCTGGTGATCCCTCGCGAAGTAGAACGTCTGCGCGAGTATCAGCAGGAAGCTGCGCGCCATGGGAACGACTTGTTCGCGCCTTCGATTTCCCACGATACGGTCGGAGCGGTCGCGCTGGATCGCGACGGCAATATCGCGGCCGCGACTTCCACCGGAGGAACCCTGAACAAGGCTCCCGGACGCCTTGGCGATTCGTCGCTGATCGGGTGTGGCTGCTATGCCGACAATCTCAGTGCGGCCGCCTCAACCACGGGTTGGGGAGAGCCGATTATGAAGCTCGTACTGGCCAAGTGGACGGCTGATCGCGTAGCGGCAGGAAATCTTCCCGAATGGGCGGCACAGGAAGCGATGAATTATCTCAAGCAACGATTGAATGGCCATGGCGGCATCATCGTGCTGAACGCGCAAGGGCAATTCGGCATCGCGCACAACACGCCGCGAATGGCCTGGGCGTGCAAAACCGTGAGAAAAGAAGAATCCGGCATCGAGCGCGGCGCAATGTGAGGTTGCGCTGGTTGCCGAGACTCTGATCTGCGACTTCGCTTTGAAAGGGCACGGCTTTAGCCGCGCCGCAAACCGCCGGCCGGACATGTCCAGGAATTTTGCAATCTCGATCATCGAAACCCTGCGCCAGCATGGGTTTCAAGCCTACTTGGCCGGAGGTTGCGTACGCGATCTTCTCTTGAAACGGGAACCGGCGGACTTCGACGTTGCGACCAGCGCAACCCCCGCCCAGGTGATGGATATTTTCCCCGAAACCTACGCCGTCGGAGCGCAGTTCGGAGTTGTTCTAGTGCCGTTGCCCGAAGAGCAACGGACAGAACAAGGCGAGAACGTTACGCCGAAAGCGAATGCCATCGAAGTGGCAACTTTCCGCAGCGATCTTGGATACTCCGACGGGCGCCATCCCGATGACGTTCGGTTCAGCCAGGACCCGCGGGAGGATGTGGCTCGCCGCGATTTCACCATCAATGGCATGATGCTCGATCCCCTGCGCAGAGAAACGACCGGAGAAGCGAACGGCGAAGTGCTCGACTTTGTGGGCGGACAGAAAGATCTGGAGGCAGGCATCATCCGCGCCATTGGCGAGCCGGAACGGCGTTTTGCCGAAGATAAGTTGCGCATGTTGCGGGCCGTCCGTTTTGCCGCACGCTTTGACTATGCCATCGAAGCGGAGACGCTGGCCGCCATTCAACGCCTTGCTCATGACATTCAGATCGTCTCGCGGGAGCGCATTCGCGATGAACTGACCAAAATGCTCACCGAAGGCCACGGTCGACGAGCTTTCCTCATGCTCGATCGAACCGGTTTGCTCAAAGAAGTCTTGCCCGAAATCTCAGAAATGAAAGGCGTTCGCCAGCCGCCCGAGTTCCATCCCGAAGGTGATGTGTTCGCGCATACGCTGTTGCTGCTGGAAAACTTGCCGCATCCTTGTCCTTCAACATTGGCATGGGGAGCATTGCTCCACGATGTGGGCAAGCCGGCCACATTCCGCATCGCGCCCGATCGCATCCGTTTCGATGGGCACGTCGATGTCGGCGTGAAGATTGCGGAGGAAGTCTGCGAACGTCTACGCTTCTCCAAACATGACGCATCCCAGGTGCTTGCCCTGGTCGACAATCACATGCGCTTTGGTCACGTCTCGCGCATGAAAGAGTCGACGCTGAAGAAGTTTCTTCGTCTGCCCGGGTTCGATGAACATCTCGCGCTGCACCGCGCCGACAGCCTGGCCAGCCATCGCAATCTCAGCACGTATGACTTCCTTCAGAGGAAGCTGACAGAGATTCCTGTTGAGGAGATTCGGCCTGCGGTGTTACTTACCGGAGACGATTTGATCACTGCCGGATATGTTCCGGGACCAAGGTTCCGCGAGATTCTGGAGGCCGTGGAGGACGAGCAACTCGAAGGGCGGCTGCTTTCGCGTGAGGAAGCGGTTGCGTACGTCAAGAGTGCATTCCCGCTTTGAGTGAGCGGCTGGGTGCGGGCCGCGTGCAATCAACTGGAATGCTAGAATCGGAATCTCTGCTGGAGGACTGGTCATGGAGCTGGCTGGCGCGGGACTCGAAAAGATTATGGTCAGCTCGCTGCGCCGCGTGCCGCCGGCCGAAGCTCCATTGCTCGCATGGCCGCTGGTTTGCGGATCGGCGGTGGCGGAACGGACGCAGGCTGTGGCTTTTGCCGATGCGGTTCTGCGTGTAGAAGTTCCCGATGCTGGATGGAAACGCGAGATGCAAAACCTCGCGCCACGGTATCTCGCCACTCTGAATCGTTATGCCGGCCAAAAAGTGGAGAGAATTGAGTTTGTAATTCGCCAGGAAAAGCAGGAATAGCTTCGCATACGAGTTTCGCATACGAGTTTCAAGAAATGAAAGTCACAGAAAAAGACGTGACCTACGTCGCCGATCTCGCCAATCTGGAACTCTCCGGCGAGGAGCGAGTCGGCATGGTGCGCGATCTGAACTCGATTCTCGATTACATCGAGATGCTCAACCAACTGGACACCTCCAATGTCGAGCCAATGGCGCAAGTATCGGACCGCTATGGCGTCGACCAATCGAAGCAGGGAAGCGAGAGATTCGCCTATGCGAATCGCGAAGACGTGATTGAGGGACTGCGCAAATCCTTGTCCCAGGAATCGGCGCTGGCAAACGCACCCGACGGGGATGGAACGTTCTTCCGAGTGCCAAAAGTGATTGAGAGATAGTGGCCAGTCTGGACGCATACTTCATTCGCCGTCCACTGACCACTGACCACTGACTTTAAGACCTCCATGGTTCTGACACACCTGACCATCGACGCCGCTCGCTCCGCCGTGCAGGAGCGCCAAACCACTGCGCTCGCGCTCGCCGAGGCGCACTACGCGCGCATCCAAAAAGAGGACGGACAAATCGGCGCTTATCTCACGCTTTGCAAAGAACGCGCTTTGGAGCAAGCCGATCGCATCGACCGCATGGCCGCGGAAGGTAAGCCTCTGCCGCCACTGGGTGGTGTGCCGGTGGGCATCAAAGATGTGATGTCGACGCGCGGTGTGCGCACCACCGCCGGGTCGAAGAGTCTCGGCAAATACATTCCACCTTACGATTGCACCGCCGTGTTGCGTATGGAAGCTGCCGGCGCAGTGATTCTTGGTAAAACCAACTGCGATGAGTTCGCCATGGGTTCATCGAATGAGAACTCGGCATTCCACCCCGTACGCAATCCTCGCGATTTGAATCGCGTGCCCGGAGGATCTTCGGGTGGTTCGGCCGCGGCCGTTGCCGCGGACCTCGCAGTGGCGGCGCTCGGTTCCGACACGGGAGGCTCGATCCGGCAGCCGGCGTCTTTCTGCGGCGTAGTGGGGCTGATGCCAACCTACGGACGCGTTTCCCGTTACGGCCTGATCGCGTTTGCCTCTTCGCTGGATCACATTGGGCCTCTGGCCAAGACGGTGAAGGACGCGGCGATTGTATTGCGTACGATTGCCGGACGCGATCCGATGGATTCGACTTCCGCCGACTTACCCGTGCCAGATTACACAGCCGGCCTGGAACGATCCGCGCGCGGCTTGAAAGTCGGTGTGGCCAAAGAATATTTCGGGGAAGGACTCGACGATGAAGTCCGCCATGCCGTGGAATCGGCAATCGACAAGTTGAAAAGCTTGGGCTGCGAAGTGGTGCCGGTCTCGCTGCCGCACACTCGCTATGCGATTCCCACTTACTACCTGATTGCAACCGCGGAAGCGTCTTCGAACCTCGCCCGCTATGATGGCGTTCGATACAGCTATCGCGCCGCTGGAGTCAAGTCGCTCTCGGAAATGTACCGCCGCAGCCGCGATGAGGGATTCGGCGCGGAGGTGAAGCGCCGGATCATGCTTGGCACCTACGCTCTGAGCGCTGGTTATTACGATGCCTATTACCTGAAAGCGCAAAAAGTACGCACGCTGCTCGCCCGCGATTTCGAAGACGCTTTCCGCCAAGTGGACGCGATTGTGACGCCAACTAGTCCGACGGCGGCGTTTCGATTGGGCGAGAAGTCGAATGATCCGCTGGCCATGTATCTGGCTGATATCTACACGGTCACGGCAGATCTGGCGGGGATTCCCGGGATATCAATCCCGTGCGGCGTGACGATGGATAATCTGCCAATCGGACTGCAAATTCTGGGGAAGCATTTTGATGAGGCGACGATTCTGCGCGTCGCGCATGCTTACGAGCAAGTGGCTCAGATAGGCTCGTAGTAGCTCTCGCCAGCGCAGGCGCGGCAAAGCACTTTCTCTTCAGTACGAACTTCTCGACGGAAGTTGATGCCCTCGCCGCACGCTTCACAAACCACTCGCTCGCCTTTGTATCCGGGAAACTCTTCTGGCGGCAGTTCGACCTTCACCCATTGAAAAGTGAACAGGTCGTCATCTGTGATTTCGCGGTAGGCCAGCATCTGCTGCTGGTTCTTGTCGGCGATTTCAGGATGCATCTGNNAACGTCGCCGCAACTTTTCCCCAGTCGCGAAACTTCAACGCACGCTTGCCTAAGCGGCATCCCGTAACCACAGCAACCGCATCGGTGGCGCAGCGGTCGATTTCGACGAAGGTAACGAGCCGCTTGCGGTCTTCCTTATTGCCGCTCGGATCATCAATGCCGAGTTTAGTCAGGCCCAGCATCGCCAAGCGCACACCAAGAACTTGCCCTGCGCAAAGATGCCCGTGGGCTTGTTCGGCGTCGCGGAGATATTCGTCGAGGGATTTCATTCGAAGCTGTCAGCTTTCAGCCATCGGCTTTCAGCTTACCACTGCAAAGCTATTTCCTCCGCCATCGAACACCATCTTTCGTATTTTCGATGATGATGCCTGCGCCCGTGAGTTCCGCGCGCAGAGCGTCGGAAACCTTGAAGTTGCGGCCGCTGCGCGCAGCCTCCATTTCAGCGATTTTCTTTTCGATTTCAGCGTCAGAGAGTCGCCCGGATTGCAGCGCCCCCCGCAGTCCCACGCTAATGTCTTTTTCTCGCCCTTCGCTGGAAGCCCAATCGAACACCGCCTTCATCTTGGCCCCGTCGTCATCTTTGAGCACGGCAAAAATCTCATCGAATTTCTCCAGAGCCGTCAGCAACGCCGGCACGTCATCTTGCTTAATTTCGCTCGCATCAAGAGCAGCGTTGGCACTGCGTACCATTTCGAAAATTGCTGCTTGTGCCTGGGCTGTGTTCAGATCGTCTTCCAGCGAGGCTTTCATCCGGTCGCTCGTGTCCTTCGCCAGCGATTGCATTGCCGGGCTCGATCCGGATGGAAAAGCTCCCGTACTCAAGCGCTGCCGGAAGTTGCGCAGGCGTTCAACCGATACGGCGGCTTGCTTCAACCCGTCAAAAGTGAAATTCAACTGATTACGATAAGGCACCGAAGTCAGCAGATACCGGATTGAGGAGGGCTTGTGTCCCTTCAGTACCAGGTCGCGCAAGGTAAAGAAGTTTCCCAGACTCTTCGACATCTTCTCGCCNNTCACGAACGCATCCCCGGTGGCCGCGCAGGACTGCGCGATCTCGTTTTCGTGGTGCGGGAAGATAAGGTCTTCTCCGCCGGCGTGCAGATCAAACGTCTCGCCCAGCTCCTCCATTGACATCACCGAGCACTCGAGGTGCCAGCCCGGACGCCCCGGCCCGATCGATGTATCCCAAAAAGCTTCGCCTGGCTTGGGCGCTTTCCACAGGGCAAAGTCGCGGGCGCTGTCTTTGTCATACTCATCCAGATCCACGCGGGCGCCGTCGAGCATCCCGCCGAAATCTTTCTTGGATAGTTTCCCGTACCGCGGAAAACTAGCGATGCGGAAGTAATAGGAGCCATCCTCGGTGCGGTAAGCAATATCCTTCTCGACCAGTTTCGCCACGAAGTCCGCCATCTGCGTGATATGTTCCGTAGCGCGCACCAGAGTGGGTTGCTCAATGCCAATCATGGCAGCATCTTGCAGAAATGCCTTCTCGAACTTCGCGGTATATTGCTGAACGCTCACTCCGTCTTGAGCGGCGTTGCGGATGATTTTGTCGTCCACGTCCGTAATATTCATAACGTAGTGAACGCTGTACCCGGACTGGCGCAGGAAGCGCTGCAGCATGTCCACGGCAATAAATGTCCGGAAATTGCCGATATGGCCATAGCCGTAAACGGTTGGGCCGCAGGCATACATGCGGACTTCACGGTCGCGCAGCGGAATAAATTCCTCGACCTGCGACGACATGGTGTTGTAAAGGCGAAGGGCCATAGGATAGTTGAGCGCTTGGAGACGAACCTTCAATTCTAGGGGGACGCGAGAAAAGGGGTCAACTGGCGGGGATATCGGCGGAAGAATGGATTGGCAGAGCATGAGTGTGCATACGCAGCCGGTGTTGCACGAGAAAAACATAATGCAGAGCCGAGATAATGGTGAACGCAAAGGTGGCGCGCAAGAAAACGGTGCGTGTAATCCACACCCAGCGCTGCGGCCTCAGACAGAACAGCATCACGAAAAAAACGGCGGCGATCTGCGAAAAAGTGTTGGCCTTGCCAAAAATACTAGGCTGGAAGTTGCGCAGTCCCGCAATGGCAAACAGCACCGCACTGGCCGCCAGAATGGAAATATCGCGGCTGAAAACCAGCACGGTAAACTTCCACGGAATTTTGTGCAGGATCGACAGCACCAGAAACAGGGTGCTCAACAACAGTTTATCCGCGATGGGATCGAGATACTGGCCGAGTAAGGTCTGCTGGTGCAGTTTGCGAGCCAACAGCCCGTCCAGGCCATCGCTGAAGCCGGCAATCACGAAGAGCACCAAAGCCCAGAAATAGCGGCCCTCGACCAGTTCGATCACGATGAAGGGAACGAAAACCATGCGCAGCATCGTGAGTTGGTTGGGCGCAGTGAAGATTTGCGAAACCTTCATATCGGTTCCTTCTTCCGAAGGACTGGGGGCCTCACGCTCGCCCCACGATCACCCGCGCTGGGAGATTCCAGCAACGCCGTAGGATGGAGACCGGTCTTAGCCGAGAAGCGCTGCGAAAGCGAAGGTAAATTTCCATCGGGCAGGTCAAGCTCCACGCGTTCAATCCTATGCATCGGGAAAAAAACGACAGCCGGACTGAACGATTCGCCGTCTTTCACCATCACCACAAGATCTTCAAAGGAAGCCAACTCAATCCCGCTCAGGCTGAGTCCTTCCGGTGCCAGCGACAGAATCATGCCCCAGAATTTGTCCCGGGGATTACCCAGAGTCACGATGACCATAGACCCATGCACGAAAGGATCGAGAGCGGGCGGCTGTGCGGGAGCGCCCTTATCATCCCCCTGAGAGTTTTTTGGCATGTAACGATTGTCGCCGCCGCAGCCCAGACTTTGCAACCGGCAAAGGCGGTGGGTGCTGGGTACGGAAATCGGAAGAACCTAAACCACTAGGCGTGACGATGCTTCGCGGCCTTCCGTTGCGCCCTCTGGTACTTCTTCGCTGCTCTCCGCTGTTTCCGGGCAATTTTCTTTGAAGCCTTCTGCTGCTGCTTGGCCGCCTTCCGGGCCTCGCGCCCATTTTCTCCGATACTTCTGTTCTCAGGCCTGCCCGGCAGTGACCATGCAACGCTGGAGGCGAGCAGCAGGATTAAGGCCGCAATTCGTTTCATAACCTCTCCGAACGGAATATCCTCCGCTGATTTTACATCGACGATCTTACTCAGACGATCTTACACCGAAGCTGCGCTCGGGTTGGCACACAACTTTGGGTTCGTGCGAACCAAACGTAACCTGCTGGCTTCGTCGATGAATTGCGGCGGTTATGCGTCCTTAGGGCGGCCGTTCCTAAGTGAATTGCGGGATGCCGTCGCTTCGTTATCCCTTGGTCGTGAAGGCTAACGTCAGCAGTGTTTTCTGCTCTACCTCATGTGCTTTGGCGCTGCCCGTGGCGGGACTGGCGCTGGAGCTGCGCTTTACCGAGAGCACGTGGCGGGCCCCAGCGATGCGCTGCAGACGCGGCAGCATGTTGAAGAGTGCGCCCATATTGGCGGGCTCTTCCTGCACCCAGACGATGTCGCCGGTCTCGCCGTGGCGGGCGAATTCGGCGACCAATTCTTTTTCCGGGAAGGGGTAGAGTTGTTCGAGAAACACGATGGCGGTGGAATTGTCATTTCTCTTTTTGCGCTCGGCCTGGAGTTCGTGGCCAATCTTGCCGCTGCAGACGAGGATGCGGTCGGCTTCACCAATGTCCGTGTCGGGCAGTACGTTCTGGAAACCTTTCTGAGTGAAGTCCGCGATGGGCGAAGACGCGTCGGGATGGCGCAACATGCTCTTGGGAGTGAAGACGACCAGCGGTTTGCGCCAGTGGCGCAGGGCCTGGCGACGAAGCAGATGAAAATATTGCGCGGCGTTGGAAGGCTGCGCGATCTGGATATTGTGTTTCGCGGCGAGCTGGAGGAAGCGCTCGATGCGGGCGCTGGAATGCTCCGGTCCCTGGCCTTCGTAGCCATGCGGAAGAAGCATGACGAGGCCGGAGAGCAGGCTCCACTTGGCTTCTCCGGCGGAAATAAATTGGTCGATGATGGCTTGTCCGACGTTCACAAAATCGCCGAACTGCGCTTCCCACAGGACGAGAGCTTCCGGATAGTCCCGACTGTAGCCGTATTCGAAACCGATTACGCCGGGCTCCGAAAGCGTTGAGTTGTGAATTCCGCAGCGGGCCTGGCCGGGCGCAATGTTTTCCAGCGGGACATATTCGTTCTCGTTTTCAATGTCGATAAGAACGGAGTGGCGCTGGTTGAAAGTACCGCGGCGGGAATCCTGACCACTGAGACGAACTGGAATGCTGGCTTTTACCAGGCTGGCGAAGGCGAGAGCTTCGGCCATGCCGTAGTCCACGGCGCGCTGACCTGCGCCCATTTCGGCGCGTTGCTCCAGCAGTTTTTTCACCTTCGGATGAATGTGGAACCCCTCCGGATACGTGGTGAGGTGATTCGAAAGCTCTGTTAGTTCTTCCGAAGAGAGCCCGGTTTCTACTTCGTACTCCGCCTTGTGATGGCCGCCATAGTATTGATCCCAATAGCTGGGTAATTCGCGCAGCGTCGGCTTCTTGGTGAGTTTGCCTGCATTCTTCTGCGCTGATTCAAACTCCGCTTTAACGGCGGCGGCTTGCGCGGAGGCATCGGACGCGCCGATATCATCGGCGTAAATTTCCCAGAGCGCAGGATGCTCTTTGATCTTCTTATAGAGCAGCGGCTGCGTGACTGTGGGGTCGTCGACTTCGCTGTGGCCGTGGCGGC
>PLUI01000286.1 GCA_003164855.1 Acidobacteriaceae bacterium | reverse complement strand
CGAGATGCCGACTTGTCGGTACTAACCGCCCGCGGCCCGTCTGGAATACTGTCGTCGTCGTCATCGAAATGGGGAAGATAGGGCCTGATTCGCGGATTTGTATTTAGTGTCGTGCAGTTTTCGATTTTCGCCGTTCATTCGGTGGCAGACGGCCTATTCTCTCTTCCACAAGTTGTCTCAAACTTTGCTTCTCCCATTGCTATCATAGTCGGGGCTGGAATCGTGAGAAAGTCCAGAGTGTCAACGCACCCGAAAGTCTGGGAGACGACTCTACCAAATGTGCCCAAGACCGCCCGAGCACAGGACTCCAAGCCCGAATCTGTTCCAGCGTCTGATCCCCTGCGAACTCGATGGGCAATTCGTGCTGACGCCTTCGGTGGGAACCGGCGGAGAATTCAGCCAGTTGGCAATCAGATCCGCTGTCACAGCAGCCGCACGGTCGTTCAGATGGAGCTGATCGGTATGGACGACGAAGCCATTCCGCGCGGAGATGTCGTCCCAGCTGCGGCGAAGAACGTAATGCTGTATGGCGGCGCCGAGCAATATTCTCAGCCGAAGCCTGAAAGGAAGGGGCGGGCGAATGCCGGATTTTTCGATCAGCAACTTCAGCGACTCGTGCAGGGGCAGATAATCCGCTGCGTTTTCCGCGGCAACCCGGCGAATCACGGTGTTGCAGCGATCCACGTCCCGATTGGCTTCCCCTGAGATGTCCTCTCCTAAGGGCGGTATGGAAAGAAGCGCGATGCGCGCTTCTGTTTTTTTGCGGAGTTCGCCTACGATCGCATTGAGGTTTGTCTGGAATGCAAGTTCCGCCTCTTGCGGGAATCGGGTCCTTACGTCGTTGGATCCGATCAGCACTGAAACGGCATCGGGTTTACACCGCACGATGTCGGGAATTCTGCGGAGGAGGTCCGTGGACTCGTTTCCATTCAGGCCGGCGTTGACAATCTCGTACGCGTGGCTGGAAAGCCGCTGTCGAGGGCGTGACACGTAATCGGCGCTGAGTGAGGCGTGCGTGAGGCTGTCGCCTGCACATACGACGATACTGGAAACCGCACGCTTTCCTCTTTGCAGAAAGGCTTGCGGGTCGTTGCGCGGCTTGCGTGCATCGACAAAATAAATAAGTGCGCACATTCCTACAAGAAACAGGAAGAGCAGAGCAAGGAGCACGAAGAGCGCGAGCACAGCGGCATTCATGACTGGGCAGAGTTCTCTCTCACTGTTTCAAGTAACGAAGCGCAATACATCCTGATTTAAATGGTTTTGACTCAATCAGTTTCAATCGCAATTTCTCCGGCAGGCTGACGCCCTCCATCAATCGTCTGCCTTCTCCAGCAATGATTGGCATAATGACAAAACGATATTCGTCAATCAGACCATACTCCATTAGTTGTGAAGGAACATCCACACCGCCGACCAAAATATTTTTGCCCTGTTCTTGCTTCAGTTTAAGTATTTCGTCGCGAAGGTTCGTACGAACAATTCTCGTATTTTCATCTTGAGCGCTGGCCAACGATCGTGAAAAAACAATCTTCTTCTTGGAGACAAAAGTTTGAGCAAATTCGATATCCGCTTTTGTCTCGGACTGGCTTTTTGCGATATCAGGCCAATAAGGAACCATCAATTGATAGGTTTTACGCCCATAGATGAGCAGATCAGCATCTCGGACGAGTTGAATGTGGTAGCCAAAGTCTTCTTCATCGGGAACCATTTTGGTGTGGTCGCAGCAGCCATCCAGGGTAAGGTTGATTGCGTAGATTACATTTCTCATTTAGTGAGTTCCGCCTTTCGAATGCGGATTCGGTTGAGTTGTCTTTCGTTATTCTGCCGCGTACTCTAACTGAGTTTTGTTTGTTCTGCTAACGGGAAAGTGGCGAACTATGTCGGAAAAGGGTCAAGTTCGTAAATCCATGTTCTCGGTGCAGAATATGGAAGAACTGCGCCGTCTCTACGACAGCGATACGCCAGTACTGGCATATGCCTTCAAGAGGAGGATGGTCGAGGGCTGGACCCCAGAGCACAGCCACCATCGCGGGCAAGTCGTCGCACTGACCCAGGGCTTGCTCATCGTAGAAACAGGAAACGAACGATGGATGTTTCCCTCCCAGCGTTGCTCATGGACTCCACCAAATTGTAAGCACGCGGCGCGTTCTGTCGGCGGCGCTGCTGGCTCGATGGTCGATTTGTCTCCGGAGATGTGCCGCGGACTACCCAAGACGCCCTGTGTGTACAATACGTCGGGGCTGTTGTTCGCCATCGTTCATCGCATGGTCGGTTGGGATCTGCGCCAACCGCTCGACGCGGCGAAAAAGCACTTAATCGCAACGCTTCGTGATGAGATCCGACAGCCTGACCAGCAGCCCTTGCGGTTGACCATACCCAGAGAAGAAAGACTGGCCAGAGTTGCGGACGCTCTGCTGGATGATGTTGGAGATGACCGCACGCTGGACGACTGGGCGCATCTTGCCGGAATGGCACGCCGTACTTTCATGCGTGCGTTTTCGGCTCAGGCAGGCATGTCATTTGGCCGTTGGCGACAGCAGGCGCGGTTGTTTGCTGCCCTTGAGATGCTGGCACAAAGCAAATCTGTCACGGAGGTCGCTATCGCAGTCGGTTACGACAGCGTAAGTCCCTTCATTGAAATGTTCCGGACGATGCTTGGAACCGCACCACAAAGATACTTCCGAGGCAGGCGTTCGTAGCCACTCGGTTAGAGCCATGGGCGCAACGGCGCGCCTTGCTTGACGCTGTCGCGATACCGCCAGGCACGAAGCAACGTCTCCTGCACCGCGTCCTCGGCGTCCGGCAAGGAGCCGAGCATGCGGTAAAAGTGGACAAGCAGTTCGCGATGACGCTCGACATTGCTACCGAACTCGTCTAAGCACGCTGCTCATCGCTGGATGGCCACGGCAGCTTATTTCATCGGAATGCAAATACGCATGCGCCGAGAGGCCACGCGTAGTGATAGAAGCAATCCCCGCAAGCAATGATGTCAACCTGCCAGGGCTCGCCACGACTGAGACGCTAACTCGCCATGTCAATTTGAAATTACTTCTCCGAAGCTGTGTCGTGTGAAGGCAAAGAGCGGTTGGCGGATGCCGATTCCTGGCGGATGACGGGCAACCCGCAAGTTATCGTTCGTCGGTCGGATTAGCGTTCGATGAACGCGCATGGAGCCATGCATTTTCCCACATCGGACTCTGGAATTGTGGCGCTATGCCGACTTATCGTTACTGATCCGGACAACTTCCCCGAAGCCCGTTTCTGGCCAACTTCCGAGTTGCCGACCATCCACGAACGACGCATCGGCATTTTCGGGTGTGTGTCGCACCAACTCTCGGCCTTCGTGCGGTCAATCGGTTTCAAAGACTGTCCGTCGTACCCTACAGAATGCCAGCACGTCCGGCCCACCTGGCGATGTAGCTCTTGAGGAAGGAAGTGAAATCGTCAGCGCCGGGTGGGAGTTTTTTTCCTCGGTTGCTGATCCAAGAGAAATCCAGGTTTACGACGGGATTGATCAGGCGACTTAGGACCACCTTGCGATTTCGGCAGGCGGGCAGCACGAAGGAAGGAATGATGGCGACGCCCTCGCCGGATTCCACCATAGCAATCTGCGTGTCGAGGTAGTTGAAAACGGCGCACGGATGTAGGACGACCCCAATTCGCGCTAGGCGCTTGTCTATGAACTGCTGGACTAGTTGGCCTGGCGTTAGAGCGATCAGCCGCTCATCCTCCAGAGCCGACCAAGTCGTAGAAGTGCGGCGCAGGGTTGGATCGTTATCGGGGCGAATCACCATCAAAGAAAAGCGAAACAATGGCGTGCGGCGAATTCCCGATGCGGGCGTGAAAAATGCGCCAAGGCTTATATCAGCTTTGCCGGCCTCGACCAGCTGCGTGAGAGCATCTCCCCCGACATCGAACACTTGAATTCGGATGTCGGGCCGGTGACTGCGGAACTCCTTGATGGCTTCCGGCAGAACGTTGGCCGCAATCAATGGCGGTGCGCCAACAGACAATGACATGCTGGCTTCAGTGGCCATCCGCCCGACGCGGGACACAGTGGCGTCGAGCTTTTCCAGACTCTGCTGCACGGCCGCAAGCAATTCGCTCCCGTGAGCGGTCAAGCTGACGTGACGGGTCGTGCGATTAAATAGCCGGAAACCGAGTTGCGATTCCAGCTCTCGTATCAAGACGCTCAGGCCTGACGGCGTGACGTAGAGGGCTTCAGCGGCGCGGGAAAAACTCCGATGTTGAGCCACCAGGAGAAAGGCTCGTAACTGACGCGAAGTAAATTCCATTATTGAGTATTCGTCAACAACTATAAAATCATTTGAACTTGTATCATAAATAGGTTTGAACTTAAATAGCGCAGCGGCAGATTTTCGGCCAAACCGTCCAGGCATGGGTGGAGGAATCCTTGGAAGAGCTGGCAGGCAGTCGGCGAGTGATTGGTGGTGGTGCTGCAAACCCCGGATTGATATCCGCTTTCGCGTGTTTGACGCCGATCCAGTGGCTCGTGTGTGGTGTCGCCGCACTGGGCTTTGCCTTCGATCTTTACGAGACCTTGGTGACGGCGCTCATTGCCCGTCCCGCACTCGCCACGCTCGGGAATTTCAAGCTCGGCAGCCCGGGTTACAACCTCTGGGTGGGACTGATGTTTTATATGCCATTGGCTTCAGGGGGTATCTTTGGACTCCTGGGAGGGTACCTGACCGACGTTTTAGGCCGTCGGCGTGTCCTGGTATGGAGCATCCTGCTGTATGCCTTCTCCGCCTGCGCCGCCAGCTTTGCAGTTACGTTGCCGCAGTTATTGCTTTTCCGTTGCACCACAGTCGTCGGCGTGTGTGTCGAATATGTGGCTGGAGTGGCGTGGGTCGCGGAGCTCTTTTCTAATCCCAAGCAACGTGAATCCGTGCTGGGCTACACCCAGGCTGCCTTCGGACTGGGAGGACTGATGGTGACGGCAGCCTATTTTGTTGCCGTGACCTACGCCGAACGATTCCCGGCCATCCATGGCCGCCACGAGGCCTGGCGCTACACCCTGTTGTCCGGACTAATCCCCGCGATCCCGCTCATCCTTACACGGCCGTTCCTGCCGGAATCCCCCATCTGGCAGGAGAAGAAATCCAAAGGAACACTGAAGCGTCCGCGCTTCGGGGAGCTATTCCAGCCCTCTTTACGAAAGACCACTGTGGTCACCACATTATTGGTGGCGTGTAGCTACGCCCTGGCCTCCGGGGTCATTCTGCAGACACCTCGCATGGTTCCTGGCCTTCCCGAGGTACGGGGCTTCGCGCCGCGCTTGGTGGAGCAAACCGTGAGTGGAGTGCAATTGTTTCAGGAGCTCGGCACGATTGCGGGCCGCTTGCTGTTTGCCTTCCTCGTGGTCCGGATCGCGACGCAGAAACACCTCCTGCGCGTCTTCCTGGTTCCCGGATCGATCGTTTTCTCCGGCGTCTACTTTTTTGCTGCGACACATAGCTTGCGGCTGCTCGAATACGGGATATTTCTGGCCGGTCTCCTGCTGAACGGGCCTTTCAGTCTTTGGGGCAACTATCTGCCGCGGATGTACCCGACACACCTGCGAGGCACCGGCGAGACTTTCGCGATCAGCATCGGAGCCCGAGTGATCGGTGCCTCGGGGGTGCTGCTCACAACGCAACTCACCAACCTAATGCCCGGTGGCAGTGCCGCTGCCCGCCTAGCGTACTCGGCCGGCACACTCGCGGTCCTCGCTTACTCCTTGTCATTGATTGGAAGTTTCTGGCTTCGCGAGCCGGAACATGCTCAACTGCCCGACTAGTGTCTGAGGCGGGCGTGGGGTTCCTGCAACGCATGCGGGCGAGCTGTTCTGGGCGGATCACGGGCCAACCGTCCAGTGACGAGCCGACTCCAGAGTTGTGAGTATAGGCAGTGTTGCGCCAGCTACGAGCCCTGGCAATCTGTGAAGACTTCATTCACTTCGCAGAGCGGCAGTTGGAAGGCCCGCCAGCGAGGACGGCTCTCGAATTACTTCCTCGTTGCGTGCACCGCCCACAGTCCCGGGTTGAGCGTGATCCCCACAATCGATCCCGTTGCGTCACGGTCGATGTGCAGGCGGTCTTCTCGCGGCCCGGCAATTTCGAATTCGTCGGTTGCGACTGGAGTCAGCAGAACCGGCTTGCCCACAGACAAATAGTTGCTGGAGGTGGCGTGCCCGGTCAGTTCGATTTCGAGCGCAGTTCCCTTGCGTCGCACCTCCGCGATGGCGTCCGGGGAAAAGGCATAGCTGGCAACTATGCTGTCGAGTTCCTTCGGAGTGAGGACAAGGTTCGAGCGCGGAGTCTTCGGCGGCAGCTGGGGGAGACTGGCGAGAAGGGCGTCCCAGGCCGTTTCCGAGGCCAGGATCCCAAGATTATCCATATCTGCGTCGCTGATGGTCGCACCCACGGCCTTTCCGGTCGTGACCGTAAAGAGGGTGTCTCCATCGTCGCCCTCGGCCATCGGTTGGTCGCCGCGCGCCATGGAGTTGTGTACCTGCACGCCTAGGCGTTGGAGCGCCCAGACTGGCAGCGACTTGTTGGTGAGCACGACCGTCAGCGTAGTGTTGCGAGTCAGCCCTTGTGGGTTGATTTGCTTTTTCTCGAAGTCGGCCTGCGCTTGTTTGGGCTTCCCTAGAGTTGCCAGGTAAGCGTCGATTGCGTCCGCGATAGGTCCGCAATGACCATCCACCGGGTGTGAACAGCGCATCACCTGACCCTTGCGATCGACGACCAGCCCACCGTTGTTGACGGTGACGACCAGCACCTTGGTATCGCCGTACTGCCGAAATGCTGCACCTTGGCCGGAGTGCTGCGGGATCTCCGATCCCAGGCCTTGCATCGCGAAACGTCCGGCACCGCGTGCGCCTAGCGGAAACCAGCCGGGTCGCGCGCCGGCCAGTGCGGCTCGCCCAAGTTCCTCGTCGGGAGTGATGGTATTGAAGCGGCGGTCGCCGAGATCGAAAATGACCGCCCCCGCAGCCGAAGCCACATCGTCAAAATTGCCCGCGTCTGTGATCATGTCTTTGAGCGCATTGGCGACTCCCGTGGCGGCAGACAGGCCGTAGGACGAGCCTCCCGAGAGCACGATCGCATTGACCCCCGCGCTCGGGTCGTCGTAAGCCAGCCGCAAAGCGTCGGTGTTGAGAGTCCCGGGCGCACCTCCCCGCACATCCACTGCTGCTACCACAGGCGTGGGGAAGTACAGCACCGTAGTTCCGGTAGGCCCTTCCTCGTATTCGGCGACGCCGACCTTGACGCCGGGAAAATCAAACGTCAATGCCGGGCCATCATAAGAAACATGTGGCTTTAGCTTCGCGGAGCCCTGCGAATGCGAAATAGGCGCTACCAGTGATAAAAAGGCGAGAACGCATACGGTCGCGCTCCAAGGCAAGAATCCACGTGTGAATCGCATCGAGATCCTCCAAAAATTGCCGCTAGGTTGCTCGGCCAAGAGGGTAGCATTATTTCCCGCCTTGGAGCTCTGGGCCGATCACGGGCAACTCTTCCCTAATCTCGTAAGGGAAGGTTTGCCGACTATCCAGGAGGTGGCATGGTTACAGACACTTGAGGCCAATTCGCGAGCGCTCTCATAGCCTCCGCCACGCTCGCGGGTTGAAGTAGAATGCGGGCTGAGGTTCCTGGGAAACCAGGAACGGGATGAAGCGAGGTCCTATCTATGTCGTCAAGTTGCTTCGCATTTTCCCTTGCAGCAGTCGCGGCCGTGGTATTTACCGTAGCTTCTCCTGCCCCAGGCTTCGCCGCAGAAGATAAACAGAGCATCGTAAATTATGACGAAGTTACGTTGAGCCCCGATGCCACCAGGATCGCCAGCATCGAAGCCGAAAGCGCGCTTAATCGATCCGGTTCCAGTCACAATGCGGTTACGATTCGCGATGTGCACGGGAGCAAGATTGGCGGCTATGACCCGTGCGCGAAGTGCGGATACAGTTCGCCTACGTGGTCGCCAGACAACCGATCGCTTGCTTTCCTTGGAACCGACGGCTCGCAGAGCACTATCTTCAAAGTGGAGAACGGCAAAGCGAGCACGATGGCGACGGTCGCCGGATCAACCAGCCAACTGCAATGGCTGGCGGATGGAGCGACACTGGCGTTCCTGTTGACCGATCACCCTCATGACGGCGGCCATGTAATCGGAGTCTACCGGCAGGTGGGTGTGATCGCCGGGCGCAAAGACTCGCAACGCATCATGACTCTGCCGGCGGCTGGTGGAGAGCCCAAGGCGGTTTCGCCGGCGAATCTTTGGGTGTATCAGTATGATTGGCGGGCGGACACGCAGGGTTTTGTCGCTATCGCCGCCGAAGGCGATGCGGATAACCAGTGGTATTGGGCGAAGCTCATGGACATCTCTCCAAGTGGCGACACCCGGGTGATCCCACTCCCGACCATGCAGATTGGAGACCCGCACGTCTCAGCCGACGGAAAGAAGCTCGCATTTCTCGGTGGTTTGATGAGCGACCAGGGACTCTACGGTGGAGATGTCTTTATTACTGATCTTGCCAGCGGCGCGACAAGGAATATCACCGAGGGATTCGCGGGCACATTCGGCTCGATCAACTGGACGGGAAATACTTTGGTTGCAGGTCTCATCCTGTTCGGGTCGATGGGTACAGCCAGAATCGATCCTGCGACGCACACGGTGAGCGACGTCCACGTGCGGCCGGAGGCGATTGAAGCTCGCGACGGGCTGGTTTCCGTGAGCGCGGATGGCAACTCTGTCGCCTACTATGCCGAGAGCTTCACCACGCCACCCCGCCTGATGTTCGGCAAAATCGGAGCCGTGGAGCCGATTACGCAGGTAAGCCCCTCGCTCGTTGAAGATGTATCTGTTCAGGATGTCCGATGGAAGAACGAAGGCCGCGAGAGTCAGGGCTGGCTGATCTTCCCGCACGGAAGATCCAAGAGCTCATCGGGTCGTATGCCGATGATCGTGTTCGTTCATGGCGGTCCCTCCTCCTGGGCATATGTCGGTTATGTCGGCATGGTAGGCGACCGTGCCGGAGATTTCCTGCGCGCCGGTTACGCCGTCTTCGAGCCGAACGTTCGCGGAAGTTTTGGCGAAGGCGAGGCTTTCGTGCGTGCAAACGTTCTGGACATGGGAGACGGGCCTTTACGAGACGTGCTGACGGGCGTCGACGAGGTCGAGCGCATTGCTCCGATTGACGATCACCAGCTGGGTCTTTTCGGATGGAGCTATGCCGGCTTCTTCACTATGTGGGCGGCTACGCACACGCGGCGGTTCCAGGCGATCGTGTCCGGCGCTGGTATGGCAGATTGGTCATCGTACTACAGCCAGACAGTCATTCCAGCATGGGTAGACCTTTTCTTGGGCGGGCCTCCGTACGGCAACTTGGAAAACTATGATCGTGCCTCGCCGATTCGCTATGTCCAAAACGCCAAGACGCCGACCATGCTCGAGAACGGCGAGATGGATTCGGGCGCTCCAGCGGAGCAGGTGAAGGCATTCTGGCACGCACTGGTCTACTACAAGGTGCCCACTAAGCTGGTGATCTATCCGGGCGAAAGCCATGCTTTTCACGACCCCGTGAATATCCGGCAGCGAGCACAGGACACTGTGGCCTGGTTCGATCAATGGCTGACGAAGTAGCACCCCGGTACTCTTCGCTGTGCCAACAGGGCGTGGAACCATGCATTCGGCGCTGCGATGAGAATGGCGACTAGGGAATCGTTCCCGAGTAACGGACAAACCTTACTAACCTGGTAAGGGAAGGGTTGCCGACCATGCGGGAGTTATTGAGTGGTGACTTGAATTGCAATGCCGGATTGGAACGATCACTTTTCAGCAATAATCCCCGCGCCCTTTCTCAGTAGTCTCGTTTGGCGGTGGGGTGTCGATTTGAATTTTTTACCCGACGCGGAGGTCGAAGTCATGGTCACTCATGCAGAGACGAGAAGCTTGGCTCAATTCGCGCGAAATATGTTTCTCGGAATCCTGGCGGCGATTCTTGCTCTCGCTGCACCTGGTCGGGCAAAGGCGCAGGCCCGAAAGATCGAACTCGGCGACCTCCAGAGAATCGTCAAAGTCTCCAGCCCGGAGAT
>PLUI01000207.1 GCA_003164855.1 Acidobacteriaceae bacterium | reverse complement strand
CTCACGGTTACGCCTCCACCCGCGGCTGCTCCTCCCCCGGCACCTTCACCCTCGGAAGAAGATCTCTTCGGCCAGAGCGTCAAAGATATCTATTTCGAGTACGATAAGAGCGACATTCGCTCCGACCAGCAGGCCGCCATCCAGGCCGACGCTCAATTCCTCAATCAGCATTCCAACATCAACTTCACGATTGAGGGACACTGCGACTCCCGCGGCTCAACCGAATACAACCTGGCTCTGGGCGATCAGCGCGCCTCNNAGACCATCAGCTACGGCAAAGAAAAACCGTTCTGCATGGAAGAAAACGAGTCCTGCTGGCAGCAGAATCGCCGCGGTCACTTCGTCTATCAGAAGTAAGTACGCCTCGGGGGGCGTCGCGAGAGCGACGCCCCAGAGCGCCTTGATGGCGCTGAGGAGCCGCAATGCGCCCACAAAACCCCATCCCCGCCCATGCCCTTTCAGGTTCCCGTCCTTAAATCTTCACAACCTACTGTGCCCCTAATCCATCTAAAATAGACCATAGGAAGCTTGCGCTTATGAAACCACAATTCCGCTCCGCTGTTTTCGCTATGCTCTCGATGCTATGCCTCGCCGTGATACCAGCGTGGGGCGTCAATAAAGAAACCATCCAACTGCAGACCCAGGTCCAGCAGCTGCAGGAACAGATGACCGCCATGCAGCGCAGCTTCGACGAGCGCATGGGCGTCATGACCAATCTTGTCGAACGCGATACCGACGCCGTCAATAAAGTCGCCGCCGCCCTCAGCGCGCTCCAGGCCACGCTACAAAAACAGCAGGGAGATTCTGCCAGCCACGTCGACCAGCTTTCCGGACAGATTCAATCTCTCAACGACAGCCTCGACGAACTGAAAGCTCGCCTCGCCAAAGTCAGCAAGCAACTAGAGGACATGCAGGCCTCTCAGCAAAGCGCCGCAGCCACAACCGCGCAGCAACAGGCGCAGCAGCAGGCTATGGCCCAAGCTCCTCCGCCAGACGTTCTCTACAACAACGCCTTGCGCGATTACAATGGCGCCAAGAACGATCTCGCCATCCAGGAATTTTCCGACTACATCAAGTACTATCCCAACACCGATCTCGCCGGCAACTGCTACTTCTATCTCGGCGAAATTCAGTTCCGGCAGGGCAACTATCAGCAAGCAGCGCAGAGCTACGACCAGGTTCTGCAGAATTTTCCCACCGGAACCAAAGTCGCATCCGCACAGTTGAAAAAAGGCTTTTCACTGATAGAACTCGGCAAGCAGGACGACGGAGTGGTCGAACTCCGCCATGTAATCCAGCGCTATCCGCGCTCTCCCGAAGCTTTGCAGGCCCGCGAGCGCCTGCGCAAACTCGGAGTCGCATCCAACGCCCGCCCCGGCGAATGATCTAGTGTGAACGGTCTCATCAATAAGACAGGAGTTGTTCCTTGACCAAAATTTCCGATAACGATCCCGACCGTGCCAAAGGCGCAACGGAAGGCGAACAGCACGAGCACGACGGCAACGCCGGACTAACCGACCAACTCGGTCATCGCGACCAGGACCCAATCCTCAAAGACGCCGACTCCGATTTCCCCGAACCCGGCAACAGTCCCGAACACTCCACTGGCCGCCCCCAAACCACCAGAAGAAAACGGAAACCAAACGCAGCTTGATCTGCACAAAGGTCTACCCTGTAATTCCTGTGTGCCCCCCTGCGTTTAGGCCTTACCCTCCGCCATCACAACTCTCTCCACGTCCCGCCAAGCCTCAGACCGCGGATCGACAATCTCAAAGTGCCCTGCATCCGGAATCATCACCAATCGCGCATCCTCTTTAGCCTTCGCTTTCACATAATCCTTGCTTAAACTCGGCGGCACAATGTCATCCGCGCTGCCATGCACCAGCCACTGCCGCGCCCGAATCGCCAGCTTCATCGGATCCGCCTCCCGATAATGATCCTCCACTTCCGTTGGCGTCCCTCCCAGAAATTCCACTACCGCATCGTTGCTCAAATGCAACTCATACGCACGCCGCAAATCAACCACGCCCGCCACCGAAATCGCTGTTTTCACTCCCGCCTCACGTGCCGCTAAGCAAAGCGCCAACTGGCCTCCCGCCGAATGTCCCAACACGATTACCCGCCCCAAATCGAACTCATAACGCGCCGCGCTCTGCAGCAAAAACTGATACGCCGCCCGAATGTCAGCAAACGTCCCCGGCCATCCTCCGCCCGGATTTCCCACTCGCCGGTATTCCACATTCGCCGTCGCCACTCCCTTCGCCCTCAACCCCACGCAAAAATGTCCCAAATATTCCAGATCGTACTTGGCCCGCCAGTACCCGCCGTGAATGCAAATCACCAGCGCATGCGACCCCCTCGTCTTCGGCATGCGCAAATCCACAAACTGATTCGCATCGCTCCCGTATGCCACGCGCAAATCAGCCCTCGGCGGAGCCAAAGTCAAAATGTCATCGCCCAATGAGGTTCACCCAGTGTGCCCCGTGACTTCGATGTTTAGTTTTGGTTTTGATCGGCGCAAATCCGTGGCGAGAGTTTTCCCCTACTCATAGCGCAGCGCCTCAATCGGATCCAGCCCCGCCGCGCGCATCGCCGGCACCATCCCACTCACTACGCCCACCACCGCCAATATCCCCGTCGCCACCAATAAAATCATGGGCGACACAATCAGCCTGATGTCACCCGCCTCCGCATGTTTCGCCATTGCACTATAAAACGTAACCCGCCCCACCGATAGCGATACAACATACGACAGCGCAATCCCCAACACGCCGCCGACCGCAGTAATCGCCATTGCCTCCGCTAAAAATTGAAACAAGATGTCCCGCTTTCGGGCTCCCAACGCCTTCTCCACTCCAATTTCGCGCGTGCGCTGGGTCACCGAAACCAGCATCATGTTCATCAGTCCCACCCCGCCAATCCCGAGTGTGAGCGTCCCGATGAAGGCCAGCAATATCTTCAGCGCCAACGAAATAATCCCGAACTGTGAAAGCTGCTTTTGCGCGTCAAAAACTTGAACCGCCCGTTTGTCGTCCGCCTTAAAGCTGTGCGCTGCCGCCAGCGTATCCCGCACCGTCTGGTCCAGCTTGTCATGATTCAGCCCCTGTGAATCCATCCAAATCCCATCCAGGTAATGATTGTCTTTCAACACATTCATCGAGTTATAGGGAATGTAGATCGTCCGGTTATCGTCGTCGTCGCCCTCCTGCATCCGGGGCTTCACCACTCCCACCACCAGAAATTCCACTCCATCAATCCGGATTTCCTCCCCAACCGCCGGCGCTCCCGAAAACAACTTATCCTTCGCCTCCGACCCAATCACCGCCACCAGCGCGTGATGCCCGTTATCCGCATCATCCAGAAAACGTCCCTCACCCATATCCAGATTCCAAATGTCCTCAATCGCCGCATCCAGCCCCATCACTGGCATCGTGAAGGTACGGTTCCCGTTCTGCACCGAGGAATCCTTCTGCGACATCCGCACCACGTGCTTGCATAGCGGCACGTTATTCCGTAACAATTCAATGTCGTCATTCGTGAATCGCACCTGCACTCCTGCTTTATTTCCACCTGCCTGTTGCGACGTCCGTCCCGGAAAAATCCCTACCGCCGTCGCCCCAAAACTCTGAAAGATATTTTCAATCGCCGTCCCAAATCCATTCCCATACGCCAGCAACAGCACCACCGTCGCAATCCCCCACGCCATGCCCGCCATGGTAAGTGTGGTCTTGCGCAAGTCATGCCTCATCGCCGCAAACGCCTGCCCCAACAAATCCCGATGCATAATTTAGCTTCTGGCTGCTAGCTCCTAGCGTCTAGCCCAACTCCGCGCCCTCTGCAGCTAAGACTTTGGTCTTAATCCGTGTGAATCCGCGCAAATCCGTGGCGAAAGATTCTCTCGGTACCAGGTACTAGCTACTCTTTCCGCAGCGCTTCCACCGGTTGCAACAAAGCCGCCCGTCGCGCCGGATACAGTCCCGCCACCACCCCCGCAACTCCCAGAGAAACCACTGCCAATGCCGCAGTCCGCGCCACCAGCTTCGGCGGATCGAATCCCTCCCCCAGCGACACTCCCGACAGTATCGCCATCACAGCCGCCGCCGCCGCGATTCCAATAAACCCGCTTAGCATTGTGAGGAACGCGCCCTCGACAAAAAATTGAAACATGATGCTCGCGTTCGTCGCCCCCAGTGCCTTCCGCAATCCGATCTCCTGCGTCCGGTCGGCAACCGCCACCAGCATAATGTTGATAATCCCAATCGCCCCCAGTCCCAGAGTCACCAGCCCCACGCTTCCCAGGAAAACATTCATCGCGTCGAAAATCTTTCCCACCTGGTCCACCGTGTTCACTGTGTCCCACTCGTCGAATGAATCCGGATTGTCCGCATCGAACCCATGATTCCGTGCAATCACCCTGTGCACTTCGAGCAGCGCCGCTTCATGCAATGCACGCGATTTCGGCTGATACTCGATCAGCGAAATCACATCCTGCCCCTCGCCCACATTTATCGGCGGGAAATATTCATGCATCGTGCTGTAGGGTATGAAGCACTTTAGATTCTGATTGTTATTATCCCCGTGTCCAATGCGCTGCAGCGTTCCCACCACCTCAAACCGCACTCCATTCAGCAGAATCGTACTGCCCACCGCCGGCCGCCCGGAAAACAGCGTCCGCCGCGCCTCGTCGCCCAGCACAATCACCGGGCGCTTCTGCGCGTCATCCATGGCATCCAGCCAGCGCCCGTTCTGAATCGGCAGATAACGGATCTGATTGAACATTGCAAGCACGCCGTTGATCTGACCGCTGGCCTGGTAGAAATCGCTCACCGCCCGGATGTCGTTCCGTGAGATTACCGGCGCTGCGGCTCCCACACTCTTGCACTCCCGCAATATATCCAGGTAGTCGCGGTAGGTCAGGTAATACTGCCGCAGCGCCGTAAAACTCCCTTGCACCGCCGGAGCCCGCCCCGACCATATGAACATCACGTTCTCGCCCAGGGTATCGAATTGCTTTTTATTTCCGGACCGGAACCCCTCCCCCAGGCCCACCAGCAGCAGCAGCGAAAACACTCCCCAGGCAATCCCGAACATGGTCAGGAACGACCGCAGCTTGTGCCCCCACAAAGTCCGCAGTGTCTGCCCGAAGATGTCAAAAAGAAGCCGCACCGTTTCAGATTATAACGGTCTGCGAATTAAAAGGTTCGCGCCACGCGGGCCCTTTTCTGTATTAGCATTCATTAAGTTGCGACGAGCCAAGAGGACCATGGCAGTAATGCAACCCGAATCCGCACATTTCCCGACCGCTCCCATTGCCCTGAAAATGGCCGTGGCCGTCGGCATCGGCATGCTCGCCGGCATGGAGCGCGAATGGTCCAACAAAGACGTCGGCGTTCGCACCTTCGCCATCGTTTCCCTGCTCGGCATGCTCGCTTCCCTCATCGGACCAAACGTCGCCATCGCCGCCCTGATCGGCGTCTTCCTCCTGGTTGCGTCCATGAACATGCGCAGCATTCTCACCGATCGTTCTTTAGAGATCACCACCTCCGCGGCACTAATTCTGAACTACCTCCTCGGTGTTCTCGTCGGTCTCGGTCACATCTTCACTCCCGTTGCCGGAGCGATCGTCATGACCATGCTTCTCGCCTGGAAGACCGAACTCAGCCGTTTCGCCGGTGGTTTGCAGCCTTCGGAGATTCGCAGCGCCGTCCTGCTCGGTCTCATTGGCTTCGTCATCTATCCCGTGCTGCCCAATCGCTATGTCGACCCCTGGCAATTGTTCAACCCCCGCGATGCCTGGATCAGCGTGATCGCCATTGCCGGCATCGGATTTATCAACTATGTATTTCTTCGGATATACAGCACGCGCGGCCTCTATCTCAGCGCGCTTTTTGGCGGCTTGGTGAACAGCAGCGCAACCATCGCAGAGCTGGGCACCAGGTTGCAAGAAACCGGAATGGTCAACCGAGCCACTACTCTCTGCTTGTTAACCACGATCGCCATGTTCGCCAGAAACCTCATTCTGGCTACCATTTTCTCGCCGCGCTCTCTGAGCGCTACCTTGGTCCCGCTTCTCGCCATGACCCTCGTCGCCGGCTTCTGGATCTGGCGGGACCGCAGAATTGAAGAACAAGTTCCGGGATCTCTCACACTTACTTCCCCGATTTCCG
>PLUI01000204.1:759-14274 GCA_003164855.1 Acidobacteriaceae bacterium | reverse complement strand
CGCCGCCGAAGGTGTTCAGCGGGTCGTCGGTGAATCGCCCTTCGCCTACATAGCCGCGCATTTTGCCGGCAGTATCGTCGGTCGAGAAGCGCGCGAAGCTCATTTTCTCCGGTTTGATTAGCCCCACGCAGGTTCCGAATGTGTTCTCCTTGCCCACGGTGCCGGCGATAATCTCCTGAAAATCCATCTTTACGGACCGGAAGAAATGTTTGGGCAGATTTGAGCAGTGGAAGCAGACCGCCTTGTTCGGATCCGATCCATAGTTATTGTTCCAATCGAGAAGAGCCGAGGGGGTTCCGGAAGCCAGTTGCAGGGCGTGCATTCCCAGTACGCCGCAAATGTCCACTTCGCAAGCGCTGGAGAGAAGTTCGTTGCTCATCATGCTCATCACNNCCATCCACTGGTCGACGACCGCTCCCAGTTTTGCCATCTTCAGTAAGGCGCCTGCAGGCACGCCGCTGGAGTCCACATATTTCTTGATGGCGGCCAGCTTGGCCTGCGCCTGATCGTCGTGATCCTTCATGCGCTCAATGCGGCCCAGCACTTCGGAGAGATCAAGCGTCTCGATCGAGATTCCCTGCGATTCCAGGATCTTCTCGCTATAACGGACCGTGTNNGAATAGGGAATGCCGTACTGCCGAAGATTGTTACAAGCCGACATCTTTCCGCAGAAGCTGTCGCGGCGGGAGGCAATCGTCATTTTCTTGGGATCGTCCGGCGTTGCCTGAATCAGCACCGGCACGCGTAGATCGGCTCCACGCAACGTATCGGCAATGGCTCGCTCTTCTCCAAAGTTGGGCAGAGTGACGATCACTCCGTTGATCCGATCGCGATTCCGCTTGAACAGCTCGGCGCAGCGTCGCGATTCTTCCCGGGTTTCCACTGCCCCGTACTTGCTCTCTTGCGGAGTGAGGGCCACCACTTCGATGCCAGCCGCCTGCAACACGCCGAGCATTTCTTCCCGTCCGCTCTTGGCCAAATGATCGGGGAAAAAGCCCCGGTTACCCACGATCAAGCCCATCGTCATCTTTTTCTCAGCCATAAAGCTCCCCAGCTCGGGATCCAGAATTCTATGCCTGTCGCCCGGGCGCGAATTTGAAACAATAGATGAGGCCAAACACCAGCAACAGCGCGCCCCACCACACATTAGCGTGCAAGTTGTAGAGAACCACGCCAGAACTAACTGGAGGATTCACCAGTTGATATATCCCCGCCGCCAGGATCAGCGCGCCATTGACCGCAAGTGAGACGCCTATAAAAAACCAGATGGAAATCACGCTTCCTAGCCTCCTTGTGCCCGAAACCTCCATTTACCAGAAAACAATGTTCAGAGCGATAAAGACGACCGTCACCACAGCGGCCCAGAACAGAGGCTTCTGGTACAGCGGGAGATTCCCTACCGAGGGAACTTCCGTCAGCCCATAAACCAGGCCGGTCAATTCGCCGTCAGGCATCGGTTTCGTTGCCAGACTCACCACCACGGTCACGACCACGCAAACTATAAAAGACCAAAGCGCCTGATAATAGTCCTGCGCCAGGCCTTTGGCGTGGGGCGAGAGCGCCACATAACGAAGCGCCGAAGGATCCACCTTTACCCAAGCCCACATACTGATTGAAGAAAGCGTTCCGCACAGCAAGCCCCAGAACCCGCCGGGACCGGTCGTCCGCTTCCAGAGCATCCCGAGTACCACCGTCCCGAACAGGGGAGCAATGAAGAAGCTGAATAACGCCTGCACGTAATCCATGATGCTGGCGAACTGCATCACAAGATACGCAGTACCGACGCTGATCAACACGCCGATCACAGTGGTCCAGCGCCCCATATTCACGTAATGATGGTCGCTGCTCTTGCTGTTGATAAACGGACGGTAAATGTCATAGGTCCAGACCGTCGTAAACGCGCTAACGTTGCCCGCCATACCAGACATGAAGCCTGCAATCAGCGCGGTTACCCCAAGGCCGAGCAATCCGGGTCCACAATAGCGGGCAAGCATTAACGGAAGCACATCGTTGTAGCTATGGGCTCCAGTGACCGCGGCCACTGACTCCGGAACAAGCTTCTCGGGTAATACGGCCAAGCCCAATAGTCCGGGGAGGATCACGATGATGGGGACGAGCATCTTGAAGCCGGCGCCAATGATGGGGGCCATTTCCGCGCTGCGAATATCCTTTGCAGCCAGGATGCGCTGTACTACCAGAAAGTCCGTGGTCCAGTAACCCATCGAAATAACCGCGCCCAGCCCAAAAACGATGCCGAACCAATTGATTCCCATGGGATTGTTCGAGAACGAGCCCAAACCCGACCAGACATGGACGTACTGTTCGGAAGCTCGCTGTGCAATTTGCAGCTTGAGGTGAGTCCAGCCGCCGGCTTCGTACAATCCAAGGATCGGGATCAGCAGCGCACCGGCCCAGATGAGAAAGAACTGCAGTACCTCATTGAAGATCGCCGACCGCAAGCCGCCCAGCGTTACGTAAATGGCCACCGTCAGAGACGACACCCAGATGCTAAAGTTAATGTCCCACCCGAGTACAATCTGCATCACTTTTGCCATGGCGAACATGTTAACGCCGCTCATGAGAACGGTCATGAGTGCGAACGAAATCGCAGACAAAGCGCGGCTCGGTTCGCCGAAGCGTAGCTTCAAGTATCCCGGCACCGAATGAGTCTTCGAAATGTAGTAGAACGGCATCATCACCAGCGCCAGAAACAGCATCGCCGGGATGGCACCGATCCAATACGCGTGCGTTGCCATAATGCCGTATTGGTAGGCCGAACCGGCCCAGCCCATCAATTCCAGTGCGCCCAGATTGGCCGAGAGAAAACTAAGACCCGCCACCCACGCGGTCATCTCCCGCCCTGCCATAAAAAAATCTTCGCCGGTGTTGGCGCGGCCTCTCAGGTACCAGCCGATGGAGAGTACCAAGGCGAAATAGAAAACCACGATGACCACATCGATGGGAGACAGGTGGACAAGCCGGGTTGCTACCGAGGTCGCCAGCAGTGAAGTCATTGCTTGTCCTTGGCCTGCCCATAATACGCGTTGACGCCGTGTTTCCTGTGGTAATGCTTATCGCGTAGCGCGCTTCCGGCCGGCTGTGCCGCTGAATTGATACCCAGAGTGAAGTAGGCCATCCGCGCGACAGCCTCAAGGACGACTGCGTTATGAGCGGCCGCTCNNGCCGCTCCGGCATCCTCTCCCCAAGCGAAAGGTCCATGGTTGGCCACCAACGCGCCCCGGGTCTGCGACGGATCGATCTGCTGCAGGCTGCGAACGATGGCGTGGCCTGTGTTCTTCTCGTAGTCTTCCGCGATCTCCAGATCAGTCAGCTCAGAGGTTACCGGCACTGGACCGTGAAAGTAATCCGCGTGGGTTGTGCCAAAACACGGGATGGGGCGGCGCGCCTGAGCCCATGAAGTAGCATACTCAGAGTGGGTATGGGCGACACCACCGATTTGAGCAAACTGGGTATACAGCACTAGATGGGTCGGCAGGTCGGACGAGGGCCTAAGCTTCCCCTCTACGATGTTGCCTGCCAAGTCCGTCACCACAAGGTGCGCTGGTTTCAGTTGCTCATAAGGAACCCCGCTGGGCTTGATCACCACCAGGCCCTCCTCACGCGAGATTCCGCTGGCGTTGCCGAACGTATACAAAACAAGGCCTCTTCGGACCAGTTCCAGGTTTGCCTCCAGGACTTGTTCTCGCAGACGCTGCAGCATAGCTCTTGATCTTATCCCCCCACCATGACTTTTTAAAATGAAGTAATCGTTTACTCAAAATAACGCAAACTAGACTATTCCCAATGCCCTGTCAATTGCAACCTTCTTCTAATGGGTAGAGGAAACTCTCCTAGAAACGTTCGTCCAGCAGACGGGCGGCAAAGCGCTGGGCAGGAGGTTGCTCTAACGCAAGGCGGAGGCCGGTGTTTTGCGGGATCCGCGCGCGCGCCCCCCTTTTGGAGGCATGGTCAAGGATCTTCCCGCCCGGGCGAGAGCTGTGGAGCGCCTCAGCACCAAGCTCGTGGTCAGTTCATACTTGTGATGCTCGTGCCCTGGCGACTCGCATGCGACTTCGTTCAACAGGGCCTGGAAGGCAATCTTGGCCAACTCGTGTTGGGACATCTGAACCGTGGTAAGGGGAGGAATCGTGAATTCCGCCAACCGGATATCGTCGAATCCCACTACAGAAAGGTCATCCGGTATCCTGATATTCTGGTCGTATGCTTCCCGCATGACCCCGATAGCGGTCATGTCGTTGGAGCATAGAACTGCAGTTGGCCGGTTGCTTAAGCGGTTCAGTTCCAGGAGTGCTTGCATTCCGCCCTCCATCCGGTGATCTCCGACTACAATCAGGTCGGGGGGAAGCCCGATCTCGGTCATGGATGCTTTAAAGGCCTCCCGTCTTGCCATGGCAGACTTCAATTGCAGCGGTCCCGCAACAAAGGCTATCCGCGTGTGACGGAGAGCGGCAAGGTGTTGGACAGCCTGACGGATTCCGTTCTGATAGTTGATCCGGATGTTGGCGATTCCCGCTACGTCGGGTCCCACGTCGACGAATACGAGCGGAACCTTACGGAAGCGAAGGTGCTCGATCAGCGATTCTTCCATGCCAAAGGTCAAAATCGCCACACCATCCACCCGGCGTTCGATCATGCGCCGCACGGAAGATTCCATCCGCTTGGGATCATGTACAGTCGAGGTCAGCAAAATCTCGTAATTGTTTTCGACCGCGAGATTCTCGAAGGTCTGCACGATCTCGGGGAAAAATGGGTTGGTAATTTCGGAGACGATCAAACCAAAAATACGACTTCGTCCCAAAACTAGGGCCCGGGCCTGGGTATTAGGGTAGTAACCCAATTCGTCGACCACCTTCCACACTCGTTTGGAGAGCTGAGGATCGACCGTGGGAACACGGTTAATCGCTCGGGATACGGTGGCGGTCGAAACTTTCGCTTTCCGCGCAATCTCACGGATATCCATGGGTGGTGGCCGAGAACCTTTGCAATTGGCAGCATCTTACCACAGGCGGGCAGGTGCTTCAGAGCTTGTCCGGCGGCACAGAAAACGTTTGCCCCAATCGAACGGGGCGTCACCCGCAGTTCCTCCGATCAGGAAGTTCCGAGCGAAACGCGACCCGGCCCAGTTTTCCTGACAATTATAAGTTCGCCTGTTTTTTGGGCGACTTGGCAACAGCGGAAAAGTCTTCATCGCCAAGGCCCTCCGCAATCGCCTGCTCGAACACTGACAGGGCTGCACTTGCAGTCTGTAAACCGACTCCGTCACGTGAAGCGCCATCGATTGCATATGCCAAGTCTTTTGCCATCCAGCGCAGGGCAAAATTTGGGGTGAAGTCGTTGGCAGCGATGCGGTCAGCCATTCGTTTCATAATTCCACTTCCCGGAGCTCCCCCGGTAAGGATGGACAAGGCTTTACCGCGATCGAGGCCGCCGGCATCGATCAGGGACAAGGCCTCGGAAAACGAGGCCGCTTGTACACCACACACGAAGTTGTTGATGAGCTTCATGAGAGCGCCGCTTCCGGTCGGGCCCAGATGGATCACATCGCGACCGAGTACGGAGAACACAGGCCGGGCCGCATCCAGCGCATCCGCAGAACCTCCGACTAGAAAAAGTAGTTCGCCGGATTCGGCGTGGGGCTTGGTACCCGTGACCGGGGCGTCTAGGAATTCGCAGCCACGTTGAGCCGCAGCAGTTTCAAGTTCCTTCACCCAGCCGACGCTCAGCGTGCTGCACTCGATCAGGACCGCACTCGGGGATGCGCCAGCCAGTGCTCCGTTTTCGCCGAGCCACACCGCACGCGAAGCAGCGTCATCGGCCACCATGCTGAGAATGATCTGGGCACGCGACGCAGCCTCGCGCGGGGAAACAGCGACAAACGCGCCGGCGCTGGCCAAGGGACCACATTTTTCGCGATTCCGGTTGTAGACCGTCAACGGAAAGTTGGCGGAGAGCAGACGCTTGGCCATGCCAGAGCCCATGATGCCAAGTCCTAGAATTGCAACGCTTGGTTTTGACATGGTTTCACTCATCCCAGGGGAATGACATTCATAAGAGCCGGTTTCGATTTGTTTGACCGAACGGGGTTCCGTAGAGGGCGTCCGTAACCCTCGACGGCGATCTGCATAATGTCTCCGTCTTGCAAACGAATGTGGTCGCTGAAACTCAGGCAATCAGCGCCAAAGAAATGCACGTGGACGTCCCCGCGCCGGCGGTGAGCTTCGTACTTGAAATGGTGATGCTCAATGTTTTGCAGACTGTGACACATTTCGGATTCACCGCTCCGGAACGCCCCAGTCCAGAAAACACTTCCTTCCCGCTCGATTGTCACCGCCACAGGTACGGATTGGAATTCCGGATCGACCACGAGTTCTGGCCCAAGCGCGCAAGTGCGGAGTTTAGAGCCCGCAAGGTTGAGATAGTTTTTTTTCTCGAATTGATGATCGGAAAACTCGTTGCCCACAGCCATGCCGACCCGATAGGGCAGACCATCCGGAGAAACTATGTAGACGCCGGCGATTTCAGCTTCATCTCCGCCATCCTCGGCATAGGACGGAATGTCGAGCGGTTCTCTGTGTGCGCGTAACGCACAACCGGTGCCCTTGTAGAACCACTCTGGAGGGATTCCGATGCCGCCTCCAGCGGGGTGCCCGCCTTCAACTCCCCAACGGAACATCTTCATACTGTCCGTCAGATCCTCTGTCGTGCTTGCGTGCATAGACTGGCGATTACGAGCGCTGCCCAGATGAGTTAATCCGGTGCCGGAAATCAGGCAACGGGCGGGTTCCTCTGGATGGTCGACCGCCGGAAGCAACTGCCATTCCGAGCGACCGCTATAGATAGGGTCGTAGTCGAATGTGTCGTGTCTGGCCCTCTGGCGCGCCAGGTCGCTAAGCTTCATGCCTGATGCAATAGCGACATGCGCCAGTTCGTAGATCGAGGAGCAGGTATCCAACAAGCGGATGTTTGGCTCCTCGACCAGTGCTACGCGCCGGACATTGCCTTTCTTGATTTGGATGAGTCGTGTCATCAGGTATCTCTAGTCCTTGAGTCCTTGAGAAAAATTATTCGAGTACCTCGAACTGATCGAGTCCCCGTTCATTGATGGTCAGTCCGAGACCTGGAGCGTTGTCGTCGAGATCGACGCAGCCGTTCTTTGCCCGTGGTTCACCCTGAAAGATGTACCAGAACAGTTCGTTGCCCACTTCCACATCGACAACCGGAAAATACTCCGCCATCGGAGAATTCAAACTGGCCATCACGAGATGGTAATTGTGCATCTGGCCGGCATGAGGGACTACCGGGACGGAATAGGATTCCGCTAGGGCCGCAATTTTGCGGGCCTGCGTGATGCCGCCCACCCGGTTGGTATCGAACTGGATGTAATCGAGCGCGCGAGCCTCGAGCAAGTCCCGGAAACCATAAAGCGTGAACTCATGTTCGCCGCCGGCGATTGGAACTCGCCCGTAGGATTTCAGTTCAGCATAACCCTGGACGTCGTCGGGGATAACCGACTCCTCCAGCCATCTGAGATGAAAGGGTTCCAGCAGCGGCAGCATTCGCTTGGCGTAGTCGAGAGTCCAACCCATGTAAGCGTCGGCCATCAGGTCGATGCCGTCGCCGATGCACTCCCGGACGGTGCGGACTAGTTCAAGATTGCGCTGCATGCCGCGGGCACCGTCCGCAGGTCCCCATCCAAAGCGGAGTTTCATGGCTTGATAGCCTTCATTCTTGTAGAGTTTTGCTTCCGCCGACAGTGCGCTCAATTCCACGCTGTAAAGGCGGGATGCATAAACCGGAATGGTAGTTTTCGTCCTGCCTCCGAGCAAGCGATACACAGGCTGCTTCGCAGATTTGCCAAGGAGGTCCCACAGTGCAATATCAACGGCGCTGATGGCAACCATGCCGATTCCATTACGCCCAAACGCCATGGTCTTGCGATACATGTGTTGCCATAGGCGCTCGAGGTCCCACGGATCCTGGCCGATCAAAAGAGGTTTGAGATAGACATCGATGACTTGCTTGGTGACCTGGGGAGCGAGAGCAGCATTGCCCAAACCTACTTGGCCATCGTCAGTAAACACCTCCACCAGCAGCCAGCCGTGAAACGTAAATGTCCCCATCGAGGCTTCGGACAGTTCCAGGAGATCCATCGGGTTGGTGCAGAAGTGAGGAGGGAGTGGAACGGTTTTTCCACGCCAGCGTACGACCCGCGTGCGAATCTCAGTGATTCTCATCGAGCGCCCTCGTAGCTAAACCTCCGCTCCAACCTCAAAGGCAGCATGGTAGGAATGGCAGCCAGAATAATCAGAAATGCACCGACGTGGAGCATGCCCGCGATACCGAACACTAAGCCATAACCGAAGCCGTGGTCCAACAAGTAGCCGGCTACTTCTCCAAAAGCGATTCCACCCATCGCTCCTCCAAAACCGACCAATCCAGCAACCGAGCCGACGACATTCTGCGGAAAGAGATCGGCGGGCAGAACCATGACAAGAGTTGACCAGGACTGCTGTCCGAAATACGCGAGGCAGAACAGCGAGATTGCCCAGGAGACTGGGACCCGTGGAATGAGAACGACCAAGGGCATGACTGCGGCACTGAGGCCCAGCGCCAGCTTTCGAGCCATACCGAGTGAAAACTGATGGCGCACCAGGTAACTGGAAAATCCTCCGCCCAGCAGGCAACCCGCTCCGGCAGCGGCGCTGGGCATCCAGGCGAAGGTGCCGACCGCTTTAATGTCAAAACCGCGAGCGTCGTAGAGATACTTTGGAAGCCAGAAGAGATAGAAGAACCAGGCCGCATCGCTGAGGAACTTGGCGGTCACAAGTCCCCAGGTTTCGCGAACGCGGAACAGGCGAGTCCAGGGGAATCGTGCCGCAGAGGCGACGTTGGGACCTCGTGTCGCATTCGTGTCCACATCGATCCATCCCAAGGGCCTTCCGAGAGCAACATGCGACGACCTCCACCATGCAGCCCAGAGCAAACCCAGTCCCCCGGTGAGAACGAATATCCAGCGCCAATTCGTGTAACCGAGAACGGCTGCGATCAGAGGAGGGGCCAAGACCGCTCCGACCGCCGTTCCTGCATTGATGATGCCCATCGCCGTGGCACGCTCGTTTGTCGGAAACCATTCGGCAACGGCGCGGGTAGCGGCAGGAAAACCGCCGCCTTCGCCTAGCCCGAGCAGAAATCGGCTGGTGGCTAATAGCACGAAACTAGTGGCCAGAGCGTGGCTGGCACAAGCCACAGACCAGAAGAGCATGATCACCGTGAAACCGCGATGGGTCCCCAGAATATCCACCAACTTGCCGCCTCCCGCATACATCAGTGCGTAGGAGAACAAAAAGGCGGACTGGAGAGCGGAGAACTGCGCGTTGGTAAGGGGAATGTCTCTGCTGATGGCTTTGACCGCGACCGGCAGCGCCTGTCGATCAAGATAGCTGATGACGATTGCGGCACTGACCAGGATGGCGATTCGCCACCGCAAATTCGTCTCCTTCCACTTCCAATCGGTCTCGCTACGAATCACAGATTATACGCATGAAAATGGTAAACGTTTACTCCATTTGTCGTTTTCGTTACAATCGCTCGGGTCCGTGAGCCGCGGCGGAGGGCGATCATCAAGAGCGCTGTCTGCTGGCAGGGTATCGCAGAACGTCTTGGAAGCGACCGCCTGGAGGTCGAAACAGTCATGACTTCGCTGTGTAATCGCCGGGAAGNNCTGCTGCTGGCCAGCCGGTTGAGATACAAATCACTGCCGTCAGCGCTCATACTTTTCGACTGAGCATCCTCCCCCTGACCAACGGATCGGCTGCATCGATACCCTTCGACGGATCCCTTGTCCAGCAGTCCTGGGGCGCTTCCATCGCCAAGGTACAGGTCGCCAAGATGCAGGCGAAGCCTGAGCGCACGATTGTCGTGGGCAGCTTCCGGCTTAAGATTTCGTTTGCCCCAGTCAACATCACGATTGCGAACGAGCGCGGCGGCGTTACTCAGCAGCTCGCCTGGGACGAGAACACTGGCGTGCTGTCGTTTCTCAGTGCAGATGAACCGCTGTTTGGTTTAGGGGAGGGTGGACCGCAGTTTGATCGCCGCGGATCCACGGATCTAATGCGCAGCGGCCAGGGAGGGTACAAGCTTGCCACCCACGGTGGTCGCGTTCCCATTCCATGGATCATCGGGACATCCGGGTGGGCAATATTCTTCCACCAGCCCTTCGGCACCTTCGACTTCACGGGACCTCAAGGCAAGTTTCAACCTGCGAGTCCAGGCGCAAGTCTCCCACTCGATCTATTCTTCGTCGCTTCAGCAAATCCTGCCGCCATCATGGCCGAATATGCGCGCATCACCGGCCACGCTGAGATGCCTCCGCTATGGAGTTTCGGGTATCAACAGTCGCACCGCACGCTCGCCAGCCGCGAAGAAGTAATCGCCGAGGCGAAGACGTTCCGCGAAAAGAAATTGCCTTGTGACGCTCTGATCTATCTGGGTACGGGTTTTTGTCCTTCCGGCTGGAATACTGAGAATGGCTCTTTCGCGTGGAATTCTCGAGTCTTCCCGGATCCCACGGAAATGGTCGACGAGTTGCACAAGGAGCATTTTCATGCGGTGGTGCATGTGGTGATTCTGTCGGACCGACTCCGCGGCACCGTACATGACCGATGTGATCTCTCGCGGTTCGACGAATCGGAGGCGAGCTGCCATTGGGATGCTCACCGCAAGGACTTTGCCATGGGCATCGACGGGTGGTGGCCGGACGAAGGCGATCCGCTCGATATTTCATCGCGCTTGGTCCGGAATCGCATGTATTGGGAAGGGCCGCAAATCGATCGGCCGAATGAACGTCCCTATGCACTGCATCGCAACGGTTATGCCGGCATGCAGCGGTATGGTTCGTTCCTCTGGTCGGGCGATGTGTACTCCACATGGGAAACGCTGAAGACTCACATCCCCATTGCTCTGAATACCGCCCTCAGCGGCATTCCGTATTGGGGCACCGACATCGGGGGCTTTGTTCCAACCAAGGAATTTACCTCGGAGTTGTATCTGCGTTGGTTTCAGTTTGGCGCATTCTGCCCGCTTTTTCGCTGTCATGGCCGCACGTGGAAACTGCGGCTTCCCTGGGGTTGGAACACGGGGGATCCTGGTCCTGTAGAAATCAACAATTACAACGGCGCTGCGATTCCCGATTCCAGCCAACTGCACAATGACCAGGTGGAGCCGATCTGCCGGAAATACTTGGAGCTGCGCTACCGCATGTTGCCCTATCTCTACAGCGCGGTACACGAATGTGCAACCACGGGTATGCCAATCATGAGGGCGTTGTGGCTGCACTTTCCCGACGATCCGAAGGCGGTCGAGTGTGGAGACCAGTATTTGTGGGGAAAGAGCGTACTGGTTGCTCCAGTTGTCGAGAAGGGAGCAACGACCCGCCCGATCTACCTGCCGCGCTCGACTTGGTACGATTTTTGGACGGGCGAACGACTCGAAGGCGGACGTGAAATCAGCCGGCCGGTGGACCTTGAGACGATGCCGCTCTATGCACGCGCGGGATCGATCCTGCCGCTTGGTCCGGTGAAGCAGTTTACGTCCGAGAAAGTTGACGGGCCACTTTCCATTACGATTTACCCGGGCGCCGATGCTGCGTTCTTGCTTTACGAGGACGACGGCACCTCATTTAATTATCGAAAGGGAGAGTGGATGGGAATCCAGATGGCGTGGGACGACGGGCGCAAAATACTCAGCCTGCAGCTTGCCCGTGGTTCGCGTATGCTGTCGTCGGAACCAAAGGCTATCACAGTACAGTTGGCGGAAGTCGCGCGGAACGTGACATTCAAGGGGAAGCCAGTCGAGGTCTCGTTCTAACTCCCGGAAGAAGTCCTACGGAGAGCGAATCCACGCAGGCACAACACCAGAATCCCTGCACTCAAGAGATTGAACAGCAGCCAAACCAAACCTGAAGTGAAAGAGCCGGTACGCGTCACCAGGTATCCCACGATGAAAGGACCGGCAAATCCACTAAGATTCCCGAGGGAATTGATCAAACCGATGGAGGCCGCCGCGGCGGACTCGCCAAGAGCAATCGTCGGCAGCGCCCAGAAGCAGGGCTGATAAGAGTAAAGACAAGCTGCAAAGACCGTAAAGAATCCCCACTACACCCAGACGTGGGAGCCGGAGACGATAGCGAGAAACAAAGAACCGGAGCCGATGAAGAGAGGGCCCGCGGTATGCCAACGCCGCTCCTGTGTTCGATCGGAATGCCAACCGTTAGGCAGGGTCGCAATCAGTGCCGCCAGATAAGGAAGTGCCACCAGAAACGAGACGCTACCGATGGACAATCCGGACGCCCGCTTCAGGATGGTGGGGAACCAAATGGTGAACCCGTAGACTCCGGTGGTACTCAGGAAGTAGATCAAGGTAAGCAGGATTACTTCTCGCTGCTGCAGCCCTTCGGCAATGCTATAAGAGCGCACAGCGGCTTTTTCTTTTTTCTCGTGATTCAGCTCGCCAGTGATCCAGTCGCGTCCTTCCTGCGGCAGCCAGCTTGCCTGGATGGGCCAGTCCGTGAGATAGAACAACGTAACGATGCCCAGAATCACGGCAGGAATCCCCTCGAGGATAAACAACCAGCGCCAGCCCTCCAGCCCAGCCACTCGCCAACTTTGTGGGTTCACCGCTTGCCGGAAACCAGGGTTTATGAAGGCTCTCAAGATCACGGCGCAACCACCGTTGGGATTTACCTAAGACGTCAGATCAGGTTCCTAGCAGGTTGATTTGCAGTTTCTCGTATCCGTGCTCTCGCGCCCATAGGTCCAAGGGTATTGTTGCCAACTCGTCTACAACGGCAACTGCCAGCCCCGTTTTCGTCAAATCGATACTCTTCAGATAGGTATGGCATGTGTCGCAAACGTCCACGCGGACGTGGGCGATTTCCGGCGCGGAATAGAACGCCATCTNNGCTTGCCGCCGCAAAGCGGGCACGTCGATGGAGTTCCGTCCACAACCGCGGCTTGGCGGTGATCCGCTAGATATTCAGCGTATGGCTGGAGAAAGATCCACGCGAGCACTCGGTCGGAATAAGCTGCAGCGGACTGATCGGGGGAATCGACTTGTTCGGCGTCATCCGCGCCTGCAGTTAAGTCTGGTTCTCTGTACCAGAAGTCTTCAATCGCGTGCTGCCATGCCGCCGATCCCTTCATCGCCAATGTGGCGGCGGCGTGAGCCAGCGGCGCTGGCGCAATCTTCTGAATCACCGACAGAAATCCCGGAAACTTCGGGAGAAGGAGGAAAAAATCCAATTCATCTCGCAGAGGGCGATCAGAGGAAATCCTCGGCGAATCCGCGAGAGCCTTCTGGATTTCTCCGTAAACCCCCTTCTGAAATGTTGCAACGCGGGCGTAGTAGTGCAGCCCTTCGGCGGAGAACGGGTAAGACGAAGCTAGTTCGTTGGCACGGCAAATGCGGCGATCCCACTTCGCATCGTTCACTTTCGCC
>PLUI01000204.1:0-720 GCA_003164855.1 Acidobacteriaceae bacterium | reverse complement strand
AACACAGCGGCGAGACGCAAGAAACGCAGGTTCCAGGGAATGTACTGCGGAAGCCACAGAATCAAGCCGGAAAGCAGAAGCACGATGCCGTTCCAGAAGAAGCCCCAGAACAGCAACTTCTGGCCTGGATTGAAGCGGTCGGCGGAAGGCACCTGATCGTCTTCATTGCGAATGTAATGTCCGATGGACTGCCACCAGGCCTTGTCGGAAGGCGTTTCCTTCATCTGCCGGTGCCACATGTTGTACATCAGTGCGACCCCGACGACGAACACGAGGCCGAACCACGGATGTAACTCGCGCGAAATTGTTGCCCCACCGAGAATGACGGCGATCCAAAAAAGCCATGGGCTCCAGAAGGCGAGACCAGTCAGCAAGAGGTACACGTAGGAAACGCCCGCCAACCAATGCACGAGCCGTTCGTGAAACGTATAGCGCAGCACGCGTCCATTCGGAAGGAGATAAGGTTCGCGGCTCATTGCGTTCCTCCGTGAGACTCCTGCTCGTCTTCTTTTACGACCTTAGGGCCGAATCGCAAGTAGTGAATGAAAACGCCGACAACGCCGAAGATAATCCCAAAGTTCCCAATCCATTTCAGCGGCCCTTTCCATAACCGCACCGACAGAGGGATGTGCGGATCCTTCGGGAGCCCACCGTATAATTCGGGATTCTTTGCATCGTGCAGTACGTAGATGACATGGGTTCCGCCCACTCCGGCCGGAT
>PLUI01000246.1 GCA_003164855.1 Acidobacteriaceae bacterium | reverse complement strand
CCGCTGATTTCGCCGGTATCGCGGATGGCCTCCTTGATGTTCGCGACTTCCTGCACTTTATTGTCGAGAACCACACCTAGCCTGTCGCCTACATGGTTAGAAGTGAAGCTGTAGAAGCGCTGCCCGCCTTCCGTGGTCAGATTAAATTGCACATTGGGCTGGCCGTTCTGATCAGTGCTAGGCCGGGCATCGCGCAGGTCTNNACACCAGATACCAGGCTTCTTCGTTGGCAGGAGTTCCGGGCGCAGCGTGGCCCGGCAGCAGAATCGCATCTGCGGGCAGGATTCCGTTCTTGTCCTGAAGCGCGGCCGCCTCGCTGGGATAAGGCCCGCCTAAAACCTGCTTGATCTCAAGCATGGCGGTGGACTGGATGATGCCCTTCACGCGCTCGGGATCGTCCACTCCGGGCAACTGCACCAGAATCTGGTACTGGCCGAGGCCGTGTTCCTGAATGGTGGGCTCACTTACGCCCAGGGTATCGATGCGGTTGCGGATGGTTTCGATGGCCTGGGTTACGGCCTTGTTTTTCAGTTCGCTGAGCGTCTGCGGCTTCATGGTGAGGGCGTAGGTATTCTCCGCCCCCGCACCCAGGTTGTACTCCGGCAGGCGCTCCGAAATGATATCCAGCAGGTCCTTGCGGCCCTCCGTCGGGATGCCCTTGAGGACAACTTTGTCGGGATTATTGGGATCGGGCTTGGAGATGTCGGCGAAGGCAATCTTGCGTTTGTTGAGTTGCTCTTTGAGGACTTCGATCGCATTGTCGGAATCAATGTTGACCGCGTCATTGACCTGGACCTGCAGGATCAAGTGGGTTCCTCCGCGGAGATCCAGACCGAGATGAATGCGGTTGGTCATGGAGGCAAGCAGGCCCTGGCCGGAAAAGCTCTGAGGAATGCCGAAGATCCCAAACAAGAATACAAGCAGAACCCCGACGATGAGTACCAGCTTCCAAAGCAGATTCTTATTCATGATAAATAAACCCAAATACCGAACAGTTCAAACCGCCGATCCGAAGGCCGTGCCCTACGCAAAACAACGTCCCGCGGCCTGCCACAACCAACAGCCGCGCATTCTCAACCGCTTCTGAAAAGTTCCAAATCTATTTCGTCTTAACTTCTTCCTCGGTAGTGGTGACCTGGGTCACGGAGGCCTTGGTCACTTCCAGCAAGATGTTATTGGGAGGAACGCGCAGATGAACGGAATCGTCCTTGAGCGCCATAATCGTTCCCCGCAAGCCTCCGCTGGTAACGACTTTGTCGCCAGTCTTGAGCGCATCCAGCATGGCCGTCCACTTTTTTTGGCGGCGCTGCTGGGGAAGGATCAGCAGAAAATAAAAGATCGCAAAAATGAAAATAAGCGGGGCGACGCTCAACCAGCCCATTCCGCCACCGCCCGCCTGCATCGCCAGGAAAAACTGCATATTTGCCAAAGTAATTCACCGAATGACTTCGTTGCTCACGCACTTCCGGATCGATCGTCCGCGAACCGCCGCCCGCGCCTACTCGCTCCGCGGGCCTGTCATTTCATGACGGGGTACTGCTCGATTCCGGCCGGATCATCAACCTCAGGCTTGCATCCGGGGAGGTCTTTCCGGGAAGATCACAGTTTCAGGTCGAGACCAGAAGCTAGAAAAAACGTCACTCTTCCCCAAGTGCAATAGAATGACGCACCCGTCGCATAGTGTCAAGGTAGAAACTCAGGTTATGCTGGGTATTTAAGACCTGAGCCAGCACTTCATTAGAAGCATAAAGGTGCCGCAGGTATGCCCGGGAATAGCGCTGGCACACGCGACAGCGGCAGTTTGGGTCGAGCGGACCGGCGTCCTGGGCGTAGCGCGCCTGCTTGATGGAAATTTTTCCCTCCGAAGTGAACAGCAGGCCATGACGCGCCGCCCGTGTGGGCAGGACGCAATCCATCATATCGACGCCGAGACGGGAGTATTCGACAATCTCCTCCGGCGTGCCGACTCCCATCAAATAGCGTGGCTTATCGGCGGGAAGATGTTCGAGCGTGGCTTCGACCACCTCGCGGGTACTCTCCCGAGGCTCACCGACGCTTAGACCGCCGATGGCGTAGCCGGGAAAACCGATCTCGATGGTGCGCTCGGCGGACTCCTTTCTGAGCGCCAGGTCCATGCCACCCTGAACGATGCCGAAGAGCGTTTGGGTCGAGTCCTCATTAAATTTGTCATTCTCATTGAATTTGTCATTCCAAGAACGGGGAACTGAGAACTGAGAACCGTTCCACGGCACTTCATGCTTATGTTCCTCAAAATACTTCTTGCTGCGCGCGGCCCAGCGCAAAGTCAATTCCATCGAAGCCTGCGTGCGGGCGCGGTCGGCAGGGTACTCCGTGCACTCATCGAAAGCCATGATGATGTCGGCGCCCAAGCCGATCTGCGCGGCCATGGCGCTCTCCGGGCTGAAGAAATGCGATGAACCGTCAAGATGGGAGCGAAACGTCACGCCCTCTTCGTTGACCTTGCGAAGCTCATTCAGGCTGAAAACCTGGAAGCCACCGGAATCAGTTAAGATGGCCCGCGGCCAAGCCATGAAACCGTGCAGGCCTCCGAATTGGCGCACGGTGTCCACTCCCGGACGCAAGTAGAGGTGATAAGTATTGCCCAGAAGAATCTGAACACCGAGATCTTCGAGGACATCCTGCGGCACGGCTTTGACGGTTGCGGCGGTGCCCACCGGCATGAACACCGGGGTCTCGACTTCCGCGTGGGGGGTGAGCAACCGCCCGGCGCGAGCAGTGCCTGCGCGGGCCTCGATGTGGAACTCGATGAACATTGTATTGGTGTTCGTTTTGCGATTGTAGCAATGGGACGGTGATCAGCGGCTAGTGGTCAGCAAAGTCAGGATCTCGCCCTGCACGCTGCCCTCTGCTACCAGGAGCTTACCGACGGTCACCGGCAGTTTGAATCGTCGCGGCCCCGCGCTGCCGGGATTGAAATAGAGCACTCCAGCGCGCGTCTCCTGCTTGGGGACGTGGCTGTGCCCGCTGACCACGACCGCGAATCCGGCGGCGTTCGGCTTGAGATCCAACTGCGTCAGATCGTGCAGCACGTAGATGCAGATGCCGGCGACTGCGAGAACTTCGTTCTCTCGCAATTTCCGCGCCCACGCGCCCTTGTCGATGTTGCCGCGCACTGCAGTGACGGGAGCAATTGTGGAAAGCTTTTCGAGGATCTCGGGCGAGCCGACATCCCCGGCATGAATGATGTGTTCGGACCCGCGCAGAGCATCGATTGCCTCTGGACGCAGCAGCCCGTGAGTATCGGAGATGACACCGATCAGGATAGGCAGCTCTCAGCTCTCAGTTCTTGGTTCTCGTTCTCGGGTGCTCACTTCTTCATCTTCTCCGCAAACTTTCCCATGCTTACTACGGCCCGGCCCACGGTGCCGCGGCCGATTTCCTGAACGTCGTCGCGCGCGCTCACGCGCAGCAGGTAGAAGCGGCCGTCAAAAGACTCCAGCACGGCTTCAGCCCGGATGTCCGCTCCAATACCGCTCGCCGCACGGTGCTGGATGTTGATTGAAGTCCCGACGGTGATCTCGTCGCCTTCACAGTAGGGCTGGAGCGCTTGAAAGGCCGCAGTCTCCATGAGGCGGATCATATCGGGTGTGGAATAGACCGGCGGCAACTCACGGTGATGGGCGCTCAGCGTATGTTTGAATTCGACTGTTTCCTGGGCTTCGGCCCGCGTCCCAATGGGGATATCTTTCGCCATGCTGACTTCTTTTCCTTTCCGATATTTACGAACGAAATTACAAACAAAGAGCCAATGATCGCGGAAACCAGCCGCAGAAATCATTGGCTCACTGCTTACGGGTCAACGACTACATTGTGAACTTAGCCGCGCTGCTTGGATTCCATCCAGCGCCTGCCACAACATCCTGGCGACATTCTCGGCCGCATCCAGCGCCGCTTCCGCCTTTCCCGGGTTGGTGGCTATGCGCTTCTCCAGTTGTTCGCGCCAGATATTCGAGTGGTAGATATCGGCGGTGGCATGCAGTTCGAAGTAGCCGCAGGTCTTGTCGTCGGCCCCGTACATTTCGCGCAGCCCGCGCTCTTTTTCTTTGGCTATGCGCGGCACCTGGGATTCGTAGACGTAAAACGCCGCCAGCGCCTCTTCCGGCGCGCCTTCGCTGGCGACCGTGTGGAAGTACCGCATTAATTCCTCGATCTGCGAAACCGGCAGATGCCATTGCATGTCCCGTCTGGCTCCCATGCCTTCGGCAAAGTCGAGCCAAAGTTCTGCGTGCGGCACAGCCTCCTTGCCCGACTTGCCCGCCCGGCCCGTCTCGTCAACCATGTTGGCCAGCACCGCCCTTCGCAGTTCGCCTTCGTTCAGCCGCAAAGCAAACTCGGCCAGATAGCAGGGAAACGCNNGTAGAATGGATGGCAAAGCAGGTCGTACCGGGCGATGGATTCCTCCAATCGCTCGAAGAACTGAGTGCTATTCATGATGGCCCCCGGGTTGGTGATATGAAACCATTACTATACGGTCGAGGTTGATGTACGGCAAGTGATTGGGATCACGGACGCGGCCAACTTGTTAGAATGAAAGCAGAAAGAACTGGCTAATCAATTCCATTCGATTGTCGTGCTTAAGTCGTCTTGCTGAGTCGTTTCACGGATGCAGTTCACCGAACAATTCGACGTAGTCGTGGTCGGCGCGGGTCATGCCGGATGCGAGGCCGCAATGGCGGCGGCGCGCATGGGGCTGAAGACGGCGCTCATCACCATGAACATGGACCTGATTGCGCAGATGAGCTGCAATCCGGCGATCGGCGGCATCGGCAAGGG
>PLUI01000117.1:20818-20974 GCA_003164855.1 Acidobacteriaceae bacterium | reverse complement strand
CGTAGATCCAGCGGCGGCGTTCGGGAGCGTAGATGTGGTTGATTTCGACGCCAATGGTCGACGAGTAGATGGCGCTGGCTTCCCGCGTGTACTCGCTTTCAATCTGCAATTCGGGAGTGGGGCGCGGCGGCAGAAAGCCGAGGGGATCGAGATCGC
>PLUI01000117.1:0-20813 GCA_003164855.1 Acidobacteriaceae bacterium | reverse complement strand
TCCGGTTTTCGGCTTCCGGAACAGAGGCCAACCGCAGTGGTTTTCGCGATCAAATCGGCTGGATTAGTGATTCGCCGGCGGTTTCACCCGACAGCCGGCGAATCTTTTCTTCAGATAAATATGTCAATTTTTCAAATCATGCCGCGAGCGCTTGCGCGAGGCTCACCCCATTCGGCGTTCCCCAGCCCGATGCGGCATCGTATCCCGGACCCGCACTGTAGCCGCCGGCGGTGGCGGTGTCGTTGTTTCCGGATACAACGTCGGTGCAGCCCGCAGCGCCGGCGCCAGAACCGCCTGTGCTCGATTGATAAAGTAATGGAGTGACGTAGCCGACTCGTTTGCCGGCAGCATTGCCGGCATTGATCAGCGTAAGCAGCGACGCGACCAGGGGACTAGCCGCGCTGGTGCCACCGTTCGGCTGAGATTGACCGTCGACTACCAACAAGTAAGGAGATGCGTTCCAGTCGGCGTTCGCGGCCAGGTCGGGAACGCAGCGTCCCGCGATAGAGCCGGGATTGACGGACTGAATGGTGATGGCACTCTGCCAGGTCGGTCGTGGAAAGACGGTGCTTACTCCACCACCAGTGCTGCCGCCGTTATCGGCGCGAAGGCCGTCACCTTCGAACCAGACGATGTCGGGCTGTTGCGAGCCTTTGGTGGGGATGGTTGTGCCGCCAACGGCGAGGGAATACGGGCTTGAGGACGGAAAATCAACGTGGGCCTGGCCATCGGTGACCGCGTCGCTGGAGCCATCATCCCCGGCGGCGACGCATACGGTTACGCCGATCTGGGCCGCATCCTGCAGCGTCTGGTTGATCTGCTCCATCGCCGAAGAGGTCCAAATATCGGTATCTTCGGGACTGCCCCAACTCACCGACAGCACGCCGGGGTTGTTGGTCTGATCCTGAACGGCGGCGTCGAGGATCGTGATCCATCCTTGCTCGCTCCAGTTGGCGAAGTAGACGACGATGTTGGCTTTGGGGCACGCTCCGGCAACCACTTCGATATCGAGCATGACCTCGCCTTCAGCGCCGTCTTTGCTGTTGGTGGGAGTTCCGTCGGTGCTGACCGGTGTGACCGTGGGTGGGGTCGGTATGTTCGCCAGGGTGCAGAATTGCTGCAGATCGCTGGGGAAATATCCTCCGCCAAATTCGAGCAGGCCGACAGTCTGGCCGGTGCCGTCGCCCGCAGGGAAGTTGTAATGCGTGGCGAGTTGGCTCGGGATATACCAGGCTGAAGAAACCGAGGCTAATCGGGCGTTGGAGTTGTCGCGGATGGGTTGGCGTCGCCTTCGTGCCACCTGTCGGTTGTCGAGTCCGAAAACGCCCTGTACGATGTCTTGCAGTGCGACAGGGATATGTACGGCGCCGACGCGGCCGCGATAACTACCGTTGGCGTGAGAATAGCTGAATAGTTTGACCTGGAAGGCCGCTTCCATGGCGGATACTGTCCCACGAAGGCGGACGGTTCGCGACGCGGTATCAGCGCGAACCACCGACAGCCCGAAAGTACCAAGAGTTTGCACCACCTTGTCGACATCGGCTTGCGAAGCGCCGTAAGTGTCGCGGAGTTGGGCACGCGTCATTACAGTGTCGGGCCGCTTGGTTAAGGGAGGGAGTTCTTTTTTACGCCTGAGTTTTACAGAAACTTCAATGGTTGAGTTTGCATTGGCTGGACCGGTGGCAACTGCGCCGGGCAACGGTTTGCGCTCGCTGCCCTCGATAGCCGCGTGCGTGTTGGTCATCTTAACCTCCAAAGAGTCTGTTTATGCGTATGACCCTGGGCCATGGGATCACTAACTGGGACTTAGTCGGGATGGAAATCTTGACATACAAAATACTTCAAGCGAGCATCGAACTCAATGACATAGTGATGGATCGCAGCTAGGCGTTTCAGACTTGAGTTACCCGATAATCTTATACGGTCTCATCATTTCGTTGTCTTCATGTTCGAGAACGTGGCAATGCCACACGTAGCGGAACTCTTCTCCAGACTTGGGCACGATTCCAGCCGGCAAATCGAATCGTGCGATAACTCGCGTCACGTAGCCGGAATAAGTCTTGATCGTGTCTTTCCAGGCGGGACGTTCGTTGGATTCCGGCGGCATCGGAATGCTGGTAAAAACCAGCTTCCCCGTCTGCAGGTAAGCCTTGATGTCGAAAGGCTGGCGATTGAGCACCTGAAACTGAACCAGATGGAGATGCATGGGATGCACATCGCCGGTGGTGTTGACGAAGGTCCAGATTTCGGTCGAGCCGGCTTTCGGATCTTCCGTGATGGGATCGTCCCAGTGCTTTTGATCGAGCAGGCCGATCATGGTATAGCCGTCGGAGGGCCGATCCATTTCGGTGAGAGCCAGTGTTCTTTCACGAACTGCGAGGGCGGAGTCGAGCGGGGAAAAAGGCACAAGCATTTCCGGAACAGTGCTGGCATCCGTTCCGGATAGAGGTTTCGTCACTTTAAACAGCATCACGTCGGACGGTACGATTTGGCCACCGCGGGCGTAGGGCGCGGGTGCGTCATTGATCAGTGCAAGATTGGCTCCCTTGTGCTGCGAGAAATCGATGACGATGTCGAAGCGCTCGCCGGGAGAAAAAATCAAATAGTGCATTTTCAACGGTGCGGGCAGAAGACCGCCGTCGCTGCCGATCTGCATAAACGGCGGAGCTTCTACCGGTTTTCCGTTTGGCTTCCCGGAGGCATCCGCCGGCACGAGCGTGAGGTGGTAGAAACGCGCGTTCGATCCGTTGACCATGCGGAAGCGATACTTACGCGGCTCCACTTCGAGAAACGGCATCGCTTTGCCGTTCACGCAAATCGCGTTCCCGAAAAACTCCTGCATCCATGCGGGATGCGTGCCATTCGTCGCGGGGGGATACAACAGCGAGCCATCGGCGCCGAAGCTGCGGTCTTGAATCATGAGCGGAATTTCGTAAGGGCCGCCGGGAAGATTCAGGCTGTCTTCTTCGGGATCGCGAATCAGGTAGAACCCGGCGAGACCGGCGTAAATGTTCAGCCGAGTGATGCCGATTGCGTGGTCGTGATACCAAAGGGTGGCAGCCGGCTGATCGTTGGGATAATGGCAAGGATCGGCCGCGCGCACCGCACCGGCGCGGCCGTCCGAAGTAACCCAGGCATCGGGATAACCGTCGCTATCCGGCATGACTCTGGCTCCGTGGACATGCGTCACCGTGCGGACTTGCGGCACATTCTCTTCCTCACCGTGGATGGTGTAGTCGAGCGGAAGGAAATGTTTGGTCGGAAGCTGGTTCGTCCACTTCACGGAGATGGGCTGACCCTTACGCACTTCGAAGGTAGGTCCCGGCCACATGGCGTTATATCCCCACATGGTTGAGGCTGGAAGATCGCGATGCGCCTTATGGCGGAAGGGGCGCATGTGAATTTGAACGGGGGCAGCGCCCGCCCGCGGGCGAATAACGGGTGGAATTGTCAACGGCGTTGAGTAACTGGCAAGCTCGACAGGTGGCGCTTGATGAGTGGCGGGACCTGGCGAACCTTGTGGATTGGCGACCGGCATGTTCATGCCGAACTGTGGAGCCACAGCCTGCGCCAGCAATTCTCGTGGAGCGGCCAGAAGGCCCGCGCCCGCGCACAGACCCATTCGCAACAGATCGCGCCGGTTAATCATTACTTGTTGGCCATTGAATTATGAGGGGTTATCGGTTTTTTGCTGGAGGGTTCGGGTTTGTGCCAGGTTCGGCGGCCTGAACCGGCTGATCGGCAGCCCGCTTTGCAGTCCAGGGATGCTCTGGCTGCACAATTTCTCCGCCGTGGCCCAGGAATGCACCGGCACCGCCCACCCCGACAGCCTGAGAGGTACCCTCGATCTTGTCGGCGTCCGCTGTTCCGGTAAATCTCGTGGTGAAAGGATGCGGGCCCTGAATCGTCACTTCGAAGACGACTTTCTTCCCATCAATCGTTCCCGACAGCGGAGAAGTCCCGTGCAAGTCTTGTAGCGTGCCTTTCAACTTATTGGAGGAATCCTGCTGCAACTGTAGAGTGCACTGTTCGGTGCCCAGGCGCCCCCGCCACGCGACCTGCCACCTGCCGCTAACGTCCACGGGTTTGGCCGCGCTAGGCGACGAATTCTCAGGCGTCTGCGCGGTAGCCGATGGCAGAGAAGCAGCGATGGAGCAGGCGAGGAGAAGAAAGAAAACGAATACAAAAAGACGGCGAGTCACGGCTAGCTCCTTTTTGCAGATGTTTAATAAAGAAGCGAAGAAACACGGTTGTCGTAGAAGCAGGATACAGAGTCACTGTTAACGCGATGTTAATTTTGCCGACATGGCAGGCTCTCGAAAATCAGCCGGGCAGGAGCATAGCGCTCCGGCCCGGCTGAGCAACACAGATCGATTACTTTTATTTTCTCGCGATCTTCGCCTCACCAAAGTTGAACGCGTCGAACAAATCGTCCAGCGCGGGACTATTGGTAGGCACGTAAGGGTTGCTCGAGTTCACGGTGGGGTTGGGGAAGTTGTCGCGAGTGTGCGCGCCAATCGTTCCCACGCCCCAGTTGCGCTCGATGAACTTGATGATGGAAACATGGTCAGCATAGCTGTGGTTGACAATGCCTCCGGTGGAGTAAGGCGAGACGATCAGCAGGGGAATGCGGGTGCCATCGCCGAAGAAATCAACCGGCTGAATATAGCCGGAATCATAGTAGCCGCCGCCTTCGTCTTCAGTAATGAAGATGGCCGTGCTCGACCATAGTGAAGAGCCCTGGACCTGGTTGACGATCCGGTTGACGAAGCCCTCGAACAGGTCGAGCTTCGACGAAGCCGGGTGGCCATCCACGAATCCGCTGGGCTTCACAATGGAAACGGCAGGCAGATTGCCCGTGTCAATGTCCTCATACAGGGAGGTCGTGTCCTGAATGTGGGCCGCGATCTGAGTGGGGCTGGTCATGATGTCGCTGGCATATTGGAACGGGTTGCAGATGTTGCAATAGGCATCGAACGGGTTGAGTCCGGCTGGATCGGATACGTAGAGATCCCAGCCTTCTCCGAAGTAAGTGTAGGAGACGCCGGCGTTGGAAAGCACATCGCCGATGTGCGGCTGTGCCGTGGGCGGCAGCGTGAACTGGGAATAGGGGAACTCCGAGCTTCCGTTGCCCACGTAGCCGGGGTTGTAGTTGTTAAGCAGGTAGTAGGCGCCAGTGGTGCAGCGCGGGCTGATGGGAGTGCTCAAGGACTGCAGGTAGTTCTCGACTGCGGTTACGCCGGACTGGGTTAAGTCGGAGCAATTGCTGTAGGTGCCGCCGGAATAGCCGTCCTGGTCGTACCAGTTGTTGGTGCCGGGCTGGGGATCCACATTTTCAATCTGTTCGGTGGGAGGAGTCGCGATGTTGCCGTTGCCGTCGCTATACCATAGGCCATCGGCATAGCCGAACATAATGTGGTTGGCGCCAGTGCCGCCCTCCACGGATTGATGCATGTTATCGCTCAAGGTGAAGTTATCGGCAAGATACTTCATGTACGGAGCGTCGCCCTTCTGCACGTTGTAGAAACCGAGGGCGTCGGAGCCTTCACCGGTGGTGATAGGGGTAAAAGGCTTGGGTTGAGGATAGCCGTTGGTGCCGGCACCGACGCTCGTTTCAACCCAGGAAAACAGGTCACTTAAGCAGCCGCTGGGATTGGAAGAACTCGAGTGGCTGTTGGCGCAGTCGGTTTGCTGCCACATCTGATAGAAGCGATGAACCGGGCTGCCCGTGTAGGAATCGTAGACCACGGAGGGCGTAATCTGGAACGGCCCCGGTCCCAGGCCGTAGACGTGAGCTTCCCGCGTGTCGACCACGTTGTAAGGGAGGCCGGTTGCGCCCGTAATCAAGTAATTGTTGTACTTGCCAAAAAGATCAGGCTCGGCTAGTTCCGCGACCGCCAAGGTTTGAAACGGCGCGCCATAAGTGTCGCTGGCGTAAGTGGGCGCGTATTGAGTTCCCGGTGGCGGGATGTTCGCATACTGTTGTTTCCCGCCCGGGCTAATGGCATACGTGGTCTTGTCCAATGCGCTGGACTGCGCGGCCAGCGCCCAATTGGGGCCCTGAGTGCCATTGGCGTTGATGATGCCCTTGGAGAGCAGGTTCGACACGGTTTGCCCCGCTACGGGCTTGTATGTTGCGTAAACGTGGTCAAAGCTGCGGTTCTCTCCGATGATCACGATCACATGCTGAATCGGAGTTGCCGTGGTGGGATGTTCCTGAGCGGCGGCAGGGGCCGGCGCTCCCAGGTTGACAAGCAAGGCAAACAAGCTTGTGCCAACCGCGAGGTGCTGTCTGGCTTGCGCCAGAAAAGTGGACGACGACATGAATTTCCTCCTGAGGCTAGTACGAAGAAACTACAGACGCCAAGGTAGCGGGTAAGCGGTCCGCACAAGGTGACACGGAGGTGAATTGAATGTGAAAAGAAATCCACAAACGCGAGAACCGCCGCGAGAATGTTGCCTAGATCCGCGATTTCCGGCCTGAATGTGAACCTCAGGTTAAGAATTTTCCACAGAGAGCCGAGATCTCTACAGCATTTACCTTCAGGACGGGCCTGCGACGCAATACGAGTTGTTGTTTCCTCCTGGCAACCATTTATCTTGCGAGAGAGCCTCACTGGTGGAATTCTTGTTTGCGATCTGGCGGGCTCGGTTGGCTCAGGGATTGAGTTTGATCGGGCTGCTGGCGAACCGCGGTCCACGAATAATTGGTTGGGCGAACATTCTCACCGTGCCAGTCGTAACCGTCCCGGAGCCCCTCGATTTCAAATTTCCCTGACATTTTGTCCGCGTCCACCGTTCCGGTGAGGACGAGTGTGAAGGAATGAGTACCCTGAAAGGCAAGTTTCAGATTGATGTTCTTACCTTCCAAGCTACCTGAGATTTTGGGAGAGCCCAAAGGTCCGCCCAGAAAACTGCCAGCAAGTCCCGAGTTCGTTTGTTCCAGTTGAAGAATGCCGCGCTCAGTTCCCATGCGAGCCTCCCAGGATAGTTGCCATTTCCCGGTTACATTCGCCGACTGGCTGTCACCTGCGGAGGCGAAGCTGGAAGCCAATATGAGAACTAGCAAGCAGAAGCACAGTGATCGAGTCCTCGTGATCATTCTTGTCGCCCCTCCTTCAAGTATCGATGAACCGGCCAAGGGCCGTACCCTTGGCCGGTTCGGCAATAGCAAGAGCGCGTTACCGGCGTCCTTACTTCTTTTCCCCGAAGTTAAACGCATCAAACAGATCGTCTAACGCCGGGCTGTTGGTCGGCACGTATACGTTATCCGCATTGGTCGTCGGGTTGGGATAGTTGTCGCGGCTCCTGGTGGTGATGGGTGCGAGACTCCAGTTTCTCTCAATGAACTTGATGATCGAAACATGGTCGCCGTAGCTGTGGTTGACGATACCGCCGGTGGAGAACGGAGAGACGATGACGAGCGGAATGCGCGTGCCGTCGCCAAAGTAATCCAGCGGCTGGATGTAGCCGGAGTCGTAGTATCCGCCGCCTTCGTCGAAGGTGACAAACACTGCCGTGCTCGCCCAAAGAGTCGGGTTGGCTTGCAGCTTGACGATAATGTTCTTCACAAAGCCTTCAAACAGATCCAGCTTCGAGGAAGAAGGATGACCGTCGGTGAATCCGCTGGGCTTGACGATTGAAACGGCCGGCAAACTCCCGTCGACCAAGTCCTCATACAGGGTGCCTGTGTCCTGAATGTGGGCTTCGCGCTGGGTTGGAACCGTCATAATGTCGGATGCGTACTGGAACGGGTTGCAGATGCTGCAATAGCGGTCGTAAGGATCGGCCCCGGTGGGATCGGTTACATAAAGATCCCAACCTTCTCCAAAGTAGGTGTACGACAAGCCGGCCGCCGACAACGAGTCTCCGATGTGCTTTGTGGCCACTGGAGGAATCGTGAACTGAGTGTATTGGCTGTCCAGCGTTCCGTTGCCAACGTACCCAGGGTTGTAGTTGTTGAGCAGGTAATAAGCGCCGGTAGCGCAATTGGGACTGATAGGAGGATTCAACGACTGCAGGTAGTTCACGACCGCGGGTACGCCGGGTTGAGTGAGGTCATTGCAGTTGGTATAGCTTCCGCCGGAGTAACCGTCCTGATCGTAGTAGTTGTTGGTTCCGGACTGAGGATCGGGATCTTCAATCTGGTTGGTCGGCGGAGTTAGGAGATTGCCGTTTCCGTCAGCGTAGGGAAGGGCATCGGCGTAGCCAAACATGATGTGATTGGCGCCGGTGCCACCTTCAACGGACTGATGGAAGTTGTCGCTGATCGTGTACAGCTGGGCCAGCTGCTTAAAGTAGGGTGCGTCACCCGCAGTGATATTGAAGAACGCCATGGCCGTGGAGCCTTCGCCGGTGTTGAGCGGTGGTGGCGGTGGCGGGTTGCCGTTGCTTCCGGCTCCAATCGTGGTTTCAACCCAGGGGAATAGATCGTTCAAGCAACCGCTGGGATTGCTCGAAGTCGCATTGGCCGCGCTGCAATCTGTTTGCTGCCACATCTGGTAAAAACGGTGAACCGGACTGGCGGCGTAGGAATCGTAGGGCAGGGTCGCGGAGGTCAATTGAAATACGCCTGAACCCAAGGTATTAACGTTGGGAATGCGAGTGTCTGGTATGTCATGCGCGAGTCCCGTCGCACCGGTGAGCAGGTACTTGTTGTACGAGGGGAGCAAATCCGGCTCCGCCAGCACCGCCAAGGACAGAGTTACGAAGGGTGCCGGGTCGGTGTCGCTGGCGGCCGTGGGAGCTCCGGCGGTTTCTGGCGCAGGAATGTTGCTGTAAGCGAACTTGCTGCCCGGAGAATTCGAGAAAACTGTGTTGTCCACGGCGCTGTACTGAGCCGAGAGTCCGTAGTTGATGCCGGGTGCCCCGGTTTTGGTGACGATGCCTTTGGAGAGCAGGTTGGAAACGGTCTGCCCCTTCTTCGGTATGAACGTTCCATAGACGTGATCGAAGGTTCGGTTTTCACCGATGATCACGATGACGTGCTGGATGGGACTTACCGGAGTGGTGGGATGTTCCTGAGCGGCGGCGGGGGCCGGCGCTCCTAAGTTGACGATGAGCGCAAACAGGCTCGCGCCAACGGCGACGTGCTGTCTGGCTTGCGCCAGCAGACCAAGAGAAGCCATGAATTTTCCTCCTGCGTGTGAACAACTGGAGTCGCCAAGTTACGGAGGCATGGTTACGCGGCGATGACACGCGGATGAATTCCTTACGAAGCAATCCACAGCCGTGTAACGCGCCGGAAGCGCACCGTGAGACGAGTGATCGGTAAATTCGCGGATTTCGGGCCAAACGTGGAATTCATTGCGCCGCCATCGTCCGAGGTTCCGGGAGAGGGCTGTTGAAAAAGTGAAACCGATGTAGACTCCGGGAATCGGGGAAAGCGAACGAACCAAACATGCCAACGATTCTCGGGATACCGCTGGATGTGAACTCGTCTTATCTCCGCGGGCCTGCGCGTGCACCGCAGAAGATCCGCGAAGCCCTACACCATGACGCTTCAAACAACTGGTCGGAGTTGGGAGTAGACGTGGGCGCGACCGGAGCGTTCAACGACGCCGGAGATCTGCGGCTGAATGATTCGTGGGAAAAGATCAGCGACGATTTTGTAGAAATTGAGCGCGCAGTGGGTGAATTGCTGAAGAAAGGTGAGCAGCCGGTTTCTCTCGGCGGCGACCATTCCATTACCTATCCCGTCTTGAGAGCATTTGCGAAGCGCTACGCTGAGCTGACGATCGTGCATTTCGACGCACATCCGGATTTGTATGATGAGTTCGAGGGCAGCCGTGTGTCGCATGCCTGCCCCTTTGCGCGCATTATGGAGGAGCGCCTCGCCAAAAGGCTGGTGCAAATTGGAGTCCGCACCTTGAACCGGCATCAGCGCGAGCAGGCGGAGAAGTTTGGGGTTCAGATCGTTCAGATGCGGGAGCTTCCCGTCTACGACCAGCTGAAAATTCACGGGCCGGTTTATATTTCCTTCGATCTGGACGTGCTCGATCCGGCCTTTGCTCCCGGGATTTCGCATCGTGAGCCCGGCGGCATGACGGTGCGCGAGGCGATTGCTCACTTGCATGCCATCGAAGCGAACATTGTCGGAGCGGATATTGTTGAGTACAACCCTGAGCAGGATGTTGCGGGCATGACGGCGACTGTCGCAGCGAAGATTCTGAGAGAGGTTTTAGGAAAAATAATTGCGCAGAAATAGCGCATGCAAGGAGAGACGTTATGTCGGCAAGCGGTCTGATGCAAGTCGTGAGCCCATATCCAGTAGACGAAACCCTGCAGCGTTTGCAATCGGTTCTCTCGCAGCGGGGATTGCAAATCTTCGCGCTCATCGACCACAGTGGCGAAGCGGAAAAAGTCGGGCTGAAGATGCGCCCAACCAAGCTCCTGATCTTCGGCAGCCCCAAGGGTGGAACGCCGGTGATGGTCGCCGCGCCCACGGTGGCCATCGATCTGCCGCTGAAGGCGCTGATTGCCGAGGATGAGAACGGCAAGGTTTCGGTCACCTACAACACCCCGGAGTATCTTCAGCAACGGCACGGCATTCCCGACGATCTGGTCAAGAATATTGCGGGCGTGGCCGCGCTGGTGGCCAAGGCTGTGGAATAATGTGCGGTCGTCTTTATTGCCACGGGAAACACTTGTGATCGAGAACTCCAACCGAGCCCGCGACCATCTGGCCAACGAGCGCACCTTTCTCGCGTGGGTGAGGACCAGCGTGGCAATTGTGGTGTTTGGATTCGCCATCGGCCGCTTCGCCGTCGCCATGCGGCAGTTGACCGCGTTTCAGGGACACGAGTCCAAGGCTACGGGCTTCTCCGTTTGGATGGGAACGATTTCGATTCTTGCGGGCGTGGTGATGGTGGTCGCGGGACTGATGCGCTATCGCAAGACACGGGCGCAGTTGGATGAAGGGAGATTTGAGCCGGCGGGATTTATTGTCGACCTGGTGACGATTTTGATTGTGTTGTTTGGGCTCGCGCTGGCGGGGTATTTGATTTATGTGGGGAAGAGTTTAGGTTAGGCAAGGAGCTGTCTCACAAGCTGTTTTGGGTAGGGCACGGCTTCAGCCGTGCCATTAGAGGCCAATCAAGACGCGGGCTTTAGCCCTGAGGGATCCGGCGGCGCACGAAAGCACCTATGCCTAACGATCAGAAGGATCAAGAGAAGGAAGCCGCCGCACGCGCCAGTCTGCGGTTCGTCAAAGACGGTAATGTTGTCGGCCTCGGCACCGGCTCGACGGCAAAGTATTTCATTCAACTGTTGGGCGAGCAGGTGAAGGGCGGCCTGAGGATTCGCGGCATCCCCAGTTCGGATCGTTCCCGGGAGCAGGCGGCCAGCCTGGGAATTCCGCTCACAACGCTGGATGAATGCCAACAGATCGACGTAACCGTCGACGGCGCGGACGAGGTCGATCCGCAATTGCGGTTGATTAAAGGCGGCGGCGGCGCTCTGCTGCGCGAAAAGATTGTGGCCTCGGCAACCAGGCAGTACGTGATTATTACCGATGCGAGCAAGCGAGTTCCGGTGCTGGGAAAGTTTCCGCTGCCGGTGGAAGTAATCAAGTTCGCGCAGGCGCTAGTGACGAAAAGGATTGAGGCGCTGGGTGCGAAAGTGATCCTGCGCCAGAATTCGGACGGAAAGCCTTATCTGACCGACGAGAACAATTACATCCTCGATTGCCACTTCGGACAAATCCGCGGCGCGGATGGCCTGGCCAACAAGCTTAGCGACATGCCGGGGGTGGTGGAGCATGGGCTGTTCATTGGCATGGCCAGCGTGGTGCTGATAGCCAATGGTAGCGAAGTTGTCGAACTCCGCCGCTGAAGACAGGGGGCTGGCCCAGCCGTACTCTTCGACACAGGATGCCCCACCCGTGGCAGTTCCACGGGTGGGCTTGCTGCGAACCCTACCTGGCATGTTTATCGGTCTTGTTGTGTGAGGAAACGCGTGGAAAAGCTGCGCTACATGCATCGCAATCCTGTGCCGGGGTTTAGTTCTAAAGCCCGAGGAGTGGTTGTGGAGCAGCTTCCCGACATTACGTCTATGCCGAATCCGGCTGGGTTCGGGTCAATGAGGCCCAGAAAGCGGAGCTTCACATCCGCAAAATCTCCTGAGCACATAGGCATCGCGGCCCACCCGTGAAACCGCCACGGGTGGGGCATCCAGTTCACGCTAGCGCGGACGAAATGCGTCGGCTGGGCCAGCCCACCGGCTGAAGCCGGTTCTGAAGAGAAGGCCCCTTTTCGCAGCGGTGAACCGCTGCGCCACCCAAAGTCAGCTGCGCCGGAATATAGTGTTCAGGATGGCAGCAGGGCCACAATCTCAGGGCTGGAATCAACCGTCGCGCCGCCGCGGTCTACGCTACCACGTGCAGGCGCCGCTGGAGGTGACCGTGCTGCGCTCGGGCATTCCGGATTCTGTGCCGGGACGGTCGGTGGACCTGGGGCCGGGTGGAGTGGCTGCGGTGATGGCGGCGGAGTTGTTGCCGGGTGAAGTGGTGGGGGTGGAAATCCGTCTGCCGCAGGCGGCGGATGCGCTGCGGGCGCGGGCGCGGGTAAGGCATCACGACAAGCTGCGTTGCGGAATGGAGTTCGTTGGACTCTCGGCAGCGCAACTGGAGGCTATCCGCGATTGGACGAAAAAAGCTACCGAGGAGACGGAAGCCGAGCCGGAACCCGGCGTGCGCGCCAAGCTTCCAGCAGCGACAGGAGCGATTCAACAACAAGAGAAAGCTTCGAAGGGCGGGAGGTCGGGGGGTGGGCGGCCTCCCATCCGCTGGCAGCTCGGCAGGGGATGGGTCTTCCTTCTGGTATCGGCGGCAATCCTGTTAGCGGTTTTGTGGTGGCGCTGGAATCGCGGCTGGGAAGATCTCGAATCCGGCCTGCGAAGAAATCAAGCCACAGCCCAGCCGCAAGCGCACGTTCCCGCCGACGTGATGGAGAAGCTGGTGACGCATCGCGTCGATCCCGAATATCCCGTGGCGGCACGGCCGGGCAAGCTCCGAGGAGTGATCGTGCTCGATGTCATCGTGGGACGCGACGGCTCAGTCATAGACGAGCACGCCCTCAATGGTCCCGAGATACTGGCGCAGTCCGCCATGGATGCGCTGCGCTGGTGGCGCTTCAAACCGTACTTCGTAGATGGTCAGCCGGTGGTGGTGGAAACCACGGTGGCGGTGGAGTTCAAGCCTTAGAAGCGGGCTTCGGGCTTTGGGCTTCGGGCTTTCGATCATGCGGGAGCCGCAGGCCGGAAGGCGCTTTTGCAAGCCGCTTTTCAGACCCGGCGTTTGCGCAGCGCGCCGAGAACGATGACGCCGCTTACGCCGAACGATACGATGGCTGCCAGGGCGGCAATCAGCATGAGGGTTGGGTTGAGGTGAAGGAAGTCGGCAAGGACCGCAGCCACGGCTAAACCCACGCCCAGCACGTTCAGCCAAAGCGGACCTCGACTGGAAGAAGCCAGATCCGGGCGCAAGCGCAGTTGCAGGAGCAGCGCCGCTAAACCGATGGCAGCGACAACCACCAGAGCCAGCGGACTCAGGAACGCACCCCGGCTGGTGTAGATCACCACCAGTGCAAGAGCGACGAGCAGGAGACCGGCAGCCACGATGGTGGGACGGCGGGGCCGAGGATCAGGAGCGGGATTGGGCGATGCGTCAGGCATGAGATGGCGTCCTCAGATTTATACAGGCGCTGGGAAAGGTTATCAACTTGCAAACTGACTCCAGGCCCGAGGCGGGAAATGCCTCATCCTTAAGCGTTGGGAGCTGAACGGCTGATGCCAGCCAGCCATTGCGCCTGACGGGGATCGCTATGGTGCACGGCATAGAGCACCAACTCGACCCGGGAAGAGATGCCCAACTTGTCGAAGATGCGGAACAGATACTTTTTGACCGTGTGCTCGCTGAGGTTGAGTTCCCGCGCCGTATCTCGATTGCTAAGACCTTCGGCAACCAGAGCCACCACCTGTTCTTCCCGGGAGGTGAGGAGTTGCCCGCCGTTGGAGTTGATCACTCGCAGCGAGGGCGCCTCCGAAACCGAGTCGAGCAGAAAGTTCAACTGTTCGGTGTTGGCCCAGATTTGACCTTCGGCGACTCGCTGAATGCACCGGCAAAGCAGGCGGAAGTGCGTGTCCGTGAGGCAAAATATTCCTCGCGCACCGGAGCGGAAAGCGCTGATTACCAGCTCGCGATCATAGGACTCTGCCAAAAGAACTTTCGCGACCGCCGGGTGGGAGAGATGAATCCGGCGCATAGCCGCCATCTGGTTGGCAATTTCGACGGAATGATTGAGCGAGAGAATTACAACCTTCACGGGGGTAAATGCCACCGCGTGAAGGATCGAGTCTACATCCACAAGGCAGTTGGAGATGCGGAACTCCGAGCGCCGGCGCAAGGCGCTGGTCAACAAATGAGATTGCATACGGTTGGAGTCTGCTATGAGAACGGGAATTGCGGCCGAAGCGGCGGCCGGGAGCAGACTCATGAAGCTGGGACCCCGAATGAAACAGATTGAACCACCTCTTGATCTTAGGAGTGCATCGCCCAGGACTCAAGGAAACATGGCACAAAATTCGGTGGAGACTCTCAATTCGGGAAGACCAGTTGATGCGTTGTGGAAAACCTCGAGGTACAGCCGAGCGTCTCAAAATTACTTCTGGGGCATCCGGGGAAATCCGACAATGTGGCCTGATCGAGCTGCTTCGATCCCAATTTGTGCAGCTTCGTGTGATTCGACAAACACGCAAGTCTACTTTTGTGGGTAGCCCATGAGGGCAGCGGTCTTGCGGCCCGATGGGCCGCCGGGCGGGGATCAAGACCCGCAGCAGACCCCGGTATCACGCGGTTTCGCGACGAAATCCATCATGACCACGTTGGTAGACAACACTTCCCATGTCTTGTGGCGAAACTGGCAGAAAGGTAAGTTGCTGACAGGGAGCCGTAGAGGCCGAACGACCGCAGGATGCCTGTATATGGCGCTTTGTCACTGCAATGAAACAAAGAAATCGATCGACGATAGCTCCATTGAAAGCCTTGTTGATCTTGCAACTTTGCGTGGCCGTGTTCGCCCAGGAGGAAAAGAAACAGCAGGACCTGGGAGCAAGCACACAGTCTTCTCCAACCGGCCAAACCGGGGCCGGGTTGGGAAGCGCGGGAATGACGGCTGCAAAACCGGGGCCGGCGGACGGCAAGGGAAACCTTCAGATGCTCGGAGGGGAACGCCGTCCGCTGTACCGGCTGAACCGAAGCGACGTGGTGACGTTGAGTTTCACTCTGTCGCCCGAGTTCGACCAGATGCTTACCGTGCAGCCCGATGGCTACGTCTTTCTGAAAGACGCAGGCGCGGTGCTGGCGTACGGACTAACGCTGGAGGAGTTCCGGCTGGCAGTGCGGAAAGCGTACACGGGATATCTCCACGACCCCCAGGTGGCGGTGGCACTCAAGGAGTTCGAGCATCCTTACTTTGTGGCGGGAGGAGAGGTGGGGCATCCCGGCAAGTACGAGCTGCGCACGGACACCTCCATTATCGAAGCCGTGCAAATTGCCGGTGGATTTACTCACCAGGCGAAACATTCTCAGGTGGTCCTGTTTCGACACGTGAATGATGATTTGGTGGAGGCGCGCATCTTCGATATCAAGAAGATGCTGAAGGAAAAAAGCCTGAGCGAAATTCCCAGCCTGCGGCCGGGTGATCTGGTGTTTGTTCCCCAAAATTCCATTTCCAAGATCGAGCGTTTTCTCAGCAAACCCGACTTGAGCATGTATGTGAGTTCTACGCAGTTCTAAGCGGGGACAGGTCAACTTCATATGGCAGAAGATCGAGCGAAACCGGGCAAGGAGTCACCCGCGCCGACGGCGCGCGAGCTGGCGATGGTTTTGTTCCGCCAAAGGAAACTCTTTGTCGGAGTCTCGGGCTTGATCTTTGTCCTGGCTGTGATCTATGCGGTTGCCGGCGCCTCTTACCGTGCCCACCTCCGTGTGCTGGTGCGTCGAGGACGCTCCGATCCTCCCGTCACCGGCCAGCAGAATGCTCCTCCCGACTTTTCACGCGTGGAGGTAACGGAAGAGGAACTGAATTCGGAAGTGGAGTTGCTGAAAGACGATGATGTTTTACGGCACGTGGTGGAAGCCACAGATTTAGCGTCGCATGACTGGTTGGCCTGGCTTCGCCCCCACGAGGACCCAGCGGCTCGCGTGCAACGTGCGGCAAAGCGACTGGGCAATCGGTTGAACGTGGAGTCCATCAAGAAGACAAACTTGATTGCGGTGAGCTATGACGCGGCAGATCCCGAACAAGCGGCACGCGTGCTGCAATCGCTATCCAGTGCTTACTTGGAAAAACACATGCAGGTCCACCGACCGGCTGGACAATTTCACTTTTTCGACCAGCAGACTGCGGAGTCGCGACAGCAGCTGGAGGAAGCTAAAAGGAAGTTGCTGGCTTTTACAAAAAGCCACGGAGTGGTGGTGGCGGCGCAGCAGCGTGACCTGATATTGCAACGACTTGACGCCGCAGAAGGGAATTATGGGCAGGCGCAGTTGGAGATGTCAGAAACGGAACATCGCGTCCGAGAGCTGGACGCCGAGGTGTCAGAGTTACCGCAGCGAACCACCACCCAAGTGCGGACGGCGGACAATCCAGAGTTGCTGCGGGCTTTGAAGGCGAGCTTGCTGGACCTGCAGTTGAAGAAGATCCAGCTATTAACTAAATTCGAGCCGAACCACCGACTCGTGCAGGAAGTGGAACAGCAGATCCTTCAGGCTGAGTCCGCGATCGCCGCCGAGAGAGCAACCCCGGTGCGCGACGCAACCACTGATAAGAATTCCGACTATGAGTGGGCCAAAGGAGAAGCGCAAAAGGCCCGTGTCGAGATGAGGGGATTACAAGCGCGAGAGGATACAGCCAGTACGCAGTTGGCTGACTATCGCAACCAGGCTCGGCAACTGGGCGAGGACGCCATTACTCAGGATGATCTGACGAGCAGTGAGAGGGCAGCGCAGGACAACTATCTGCTGTATGTAAAGAAACGAGAAGAAGCCAGGATGGGCGATGCGCTGGACGAAGATGGCATCGTGAACGTGGCGATTGCCGAGCAACCGGTCGTGCCCGCATTGCCGGTGTGGCCTGCCGCCGCCGTTGTGCTGGCAGGTTTTGTGACCGCCTTGACTTCAGGCGCTGGGGCAGCGTTCGCCGCGGATTATCTAGACCCGGCGCTGCGCACGCCGGAAGAAGTGTTTACATGTCTGGAAATTCCTGTGCTAGCTTCGCTGCCGGCAAGAACTGGACGGAGGTTGTCTGCGTGAAGGAGATGCGATGAGCGCGAACGCGCACGTACTACGACGAGCCGAGGCGATTGGATCTTCGACGCGGGAAACCGCGCTACCACAGGTTGAGGCCACTTGTGGCTCCCAGCTTTGGAATCCAGACGATTTCGCCCGCGAACAAATTCGTGGCTTGGTGCGCCGAGTGTTCTTTGGCAATGTCGGTCGCCCGGTAAAACAGGTTGTTTTCAGCGCGGCGGAGCCGCACTTGGAAATAGCAAGCATTTGCGACCGAATCGCGCTCGCCCTCGCCCGGGAGACTCGTGCACACGTTGCGCTGCTGGATGCCAGGCAAGATTCGGCAGAAAGCGCTTACTCTCGCGCTCCTTCTCGCTGGACCGCTTCGAGTAAATCGTCGTCCGCTCAAATATCTATCAACCTGTGGCGGGTGCCCAAAAGCGGGATCGAAGAATGTAGCGAAGAGTCCGGAACCGTGCTCCAGTGGCTTCCTTGCCTTAAGAAACTTCGAATGGAATTTGAGTATGTCGTAATACAGGGCCCGGCCGCTGGGGCATCGAGCGAGGCCGCGTTGCTGGGACAACTGACGGATGGAATCATTCTCGTGTTGGGCGCTCGTAAAACGCGCCGAGCGACAGCTCAAAGCATTAAGGAAACGCTGGAAGCTGCGCACTGTCGGATCCTGGGAACGGTACTCATGGAGAGAACGTTTCCAATTCCAGAGCGCATTTATCGCCGCCTTTAGGCGATGTTTACGTTGGGTAAGTGGCGCGAATTTACATTTTAAACGCTGTGCAAAGCGAGGCGAAATGTCGGTGGGACTCAATGAGCGGTAGCTATGGCGTCACGGCGATGGACTTTGCACGCGGAACACAGTCGTGGCCGCAAGCGGCTGTAGTGGGCGCTTTGCCGCAATGGTTTGCGGTGGAAACTCGGCATCGATTCGAGAAGAAGGTCCTTGCGCAGCTTGGTCACCAGGGCTTCAACGTCTTCCTTCCGTTGTTGACCGAACATCACACGTGGAGCGACCGGCAAAAGGTAATAACGGTTCCCCTTTTCCCGGGGTATGCATTTGTGCACATCGATCAGTCCCGAGGTTCGTGGCAAACCGTTTTGCGAACTGCGGGGCTGATCCGCTTCGTGAGCTTTGGAGGGATCGTGGTTGCGGTGCCCCCGAAGGAGATTGAGGATCTGCAACTATTACTGCAAGAGAAGGGACTCTTCTCGCTTCATCCCTTCGTGCACACGGGACAACGTGTTCGAATCCGCGGTGGTTGTCTGCACGGCTTGGAAGGAATACTTGTGCAGCATGAAAAGAAAAAGCTAGTGATCTCGATTCAATCGATTCAGCGCTCGCTGGCCATTGAAATCGAGGGGTATGAGCTGGAATTGGTCTGAAGTGTCTTCTCCTCCCTTACATCCAAGGCAACAGAAACCTCTGCGAACCGAGTGGGCTGCCCGGCTGATCCCAGGAACAGCGTCTGCCTGTCAGAGCGGAAAAAAGGCTCGCCGGGGCGCTGGTGCAAGAATCCTCTCCGCGGATGCCTCGATTTCAAAGTCTTACGGCGCGAAATGCGGTCCGCACTTTCCGGCTCGCCTGTTGCAAGAATGGACGCCGGGTGTAGTCGTCGAGAATTGGCTGTCAGTGCTGAGGGACTATGCGGTAGTGATGCTCAACTGGATTCTGGTCGCTCGAATTTGCCCGCCACTTCACTTAGTCTTCCCGCGCATCGCAGTGGCGGAACTGTTTCCCGCATCGCCTGTTTCGCCAACTCTTATCGGCATCGCGTTACTGCACGGACTTCTGATTAATTTGTTGAACCGCCCTGAGAAGGCGCACCTTGTCGGCACAGACCTGCGCAGACAAACGCAGGCGCTAGCCAAGGCTGTCTTCGGCGGGACTGTGGTGCTGAGTGCAGCGCTGCAACTGGAAGGCTTCACGGCGCAGGCTACGGCAGCCGTTTGGAGCGCGGGCATGTTGCACTTCGGCGCACTGTGGGGGTGCCGATGGGCCGAACTGAGCGGCTATCAGAGTGGCCTCCGAGTCACGCGGGGAGTGCGGAATGTGCTTATTGTCGGAGCCTGCGCAGCAGGGCGCCGAATATCAAAACACCTGGCAGAGCATCCGGAGTTGGACCGCTCAGTTTATGGTTTTCTGGACGACAGGAAGCCGCTCGGAAACGGAGTAGTGGGACGCACCAGCGACTTGATGGAACTGGCACGGACAGGATTTGTGGACGAGGTGATACTGGCGTCCCCACAGGATGAGGAGGTCACTCGCCGTGTGCTGTACGCAGGCCGTCAACTGCGGCTGGACGTAAAAATGGCACCCCACCTTTTTGGGTGCGAGCCGGAAGGAAAATTGGAAAGCCTGGGAAACATTCCATTAATTTCTCTGCACGAAGAGAAGCTGCCAGTTGGCGGGTTGCTGCTGAAACGCGCGTTGGACGTGGCAGCAGCGGGCATCGCGCTGATCTTTCTGGCACCCGTTCTGCTCCTGATCGCGATTGTTGTCAAAGTGGAGTCGTCTGGGCCCGTGTTTTATAAGGCACCGCGCGCAGGGCGTAAGGGCAGACCATTCGACTGTTACAAGTTCCGCACTATGNNGTATCGGACAAGTCTTGCGCCGCTACAGCCTGGACGAACTTCCGCAGCTTTGGAATGTCGTGAAAGGTGAGATGAGCATGGTGGGTCCGCGGCCGCATCCGCTGGATGATGTTTCAGCGTACACGATCGAACATTTGCCGCGGCTCGACGTGGTGCCGGGGATCACAGGGCTCTGGCAGGTTACGGCGCGGCAGGATCCATCTTTTCAGACCGGAATGAAACTCGATATCGAGTACATCCACCGCTGGAGTCTCAGGATGGACTTTTCAATTCTGCTAAGAACGGCAGGAGCAGTCCTGCGCGGGAGTGGGGAGTAATGTCATCGGCTCCGGCGAAGATGACGTTACCGGCGTGGGTGGGCGATTCCCCTTTGCGCGCCCTGCAGTTGGCGCTTCGTCCGCTGCAGACGCTGATAGCAATGCCGACTCTTCTGCTCCTCGCGGCTCTAACCGCTATGCTGCTGCGTCACCCCGATGTTCCTTTCTATGAGATCGATCGAGTAGCCTTCGCGTTACTGGTAGTGGGCGTGGTGGGAGCGGCTTTAGTCAGGAGGCAGCGGTTCTGGGTTGTCGAACGAGCCACGTGGCCGATGATCGGGCTGACTTTCTTGGCGGTCACGAGCGTTATAGCCGAGCCATTCGACAATCGGACATGGTCGCTACTGGCGGCGAAGTTTATTGTTCCCTACGCGCTATTTCATCTGTCGGCGATCATATTTCGGGATGAACGGCGGCTAGAACTCTTCGAGGTTTTCGCTCTGGCCGTGCTTGCGTATCTTTGCTTTACGTCGATCGCTTTTCTGGTGGGTGCAAAGTCGCTAATCCTTCCACGCTTCATTCTGGATGAGAGTTTGGGATATCACGCCGACCGGGCACGTGGACCGCTGTTGCAGGCGGTGGCAAACGGAGTTTCTTTAAAC
>PLUI01000278.1 GCA_003164855.1 Acidobacteriaceae bacterium | reverse complement strand
CTGACACCTGAGACCTGAGACCCAACCAGTGCCTAACTCCAACGACAGCTTTCTTCCTGCCATGTCCGCCATCGCGCGCGAAGCGGGCGCATTGCTGATGGATCACTTCCACCAGCACTTGAAGGTCGAATACAAGGGTGACGCCGACCTGGTGACGGCGGCCGACCGCGCCGCCGAACTGCTGATCCGCGATCGCATTCGGGAGCAGTGGCCCACGCATGATGTTCTGGACGAAGAGCAGGGACTTAGCGATCAGGGCAGCGAGTATCGCTGGTACGTCGATCCGCTGGATGGCACGACGAACTTTGCGCACGGATATCCAGTTTTTTGCGTTTCGATTGCGCTCGAACGCCAGGCTCGGGAACAGAAGGGCGAACGCATTGCCGCGGTGATTTACGATCCCACGCGGGATGAGCTGTTTTCCGCGGAACCGGGAAGAGGAGCGCGGCTCAACGGCGAGACGATCCATGTCTCGAAAACGGCTGCGCTGAAGGAATCGCTTCTGGCTACCGGCTTTCCCAGTCATAAGCGGCACAAGAATCCGAATATTTACTTCTATCACCAGATCACGCTGCGGACGCACGGAGTGCGCCGGGCGGGATCGGCGGCGCTCGATTTGTGCAACGTGGCTGCCGGGCGCTATGACGGCTTCTGGGAGTTCAACCTCAACCCCTGGGATACTGCGGCGGGCGTGCTGATGGTGGAGGAGGCGGGCGGCGAGGTGACGCGCTTCGACGGATCGCCGTTCGAACTCAACAGCCGCGAGACCGTGGCCTCGAACGGGCTGCTGCACGAAGCTCTGCTGGCGGAGTTTAAAGAAATATTTGCCGGACGAGGAATGGAACCGCTGCCGGACCCGCGCGAGTACAAGAGATGAACCGGAACCGCGGAGGACGCGGAGGAGCGCAATCGATGCTCAGGAAAAACAGAACGCTGGTTGCAGGGGCGATCTCCCTGCTGCTGTTGGGGTCGGCAGTTTTACTCGGCGCTGTGGCCGGGTCCGCACCGGCCGCTCCGGATGCCGCATACGTGGGGTCGTTCGAGAAGTGGAAGGCGGAGCAGATCGACGATTTGAAGCAGAACTGGCTGCCGCTGGCGGGACTGTACTGGCTGAAGCCCGGAGCCAATAGTTTCGGCACGGCCGCGGATAATGCTGTGGTCTTTCCTAAGGGTCCCGCGCATGGCGGAGAGTTCGATCTGGATGGGAAAGACGTCACGCTGAAGCTGCGTTCCGACGCGCACGCGACTGCGGCGGGCAAGGTGCTCACGACGAATCCGCTGAAATTGGATCCCGATATCTCGGGGCATGCCTCGACCATCGAGATGGGAAGTTTGCAGTTTCATGTGATCGTGCGCGGCGAGCGGGTGGGCATTCGGCTGAAAGATGCAGACAGCACGGCTGTCAGCAACTTTCACGGCTTGCTGTTTTACCCGCTGGACATGAATTACCGGGTTAGCGCGACTTGGGTTCCGTCGGACGGGAAGAAGACGATCGAGGTGCCCAATGTTCTTGGCGATGTGATTCCGGTGCCGGTGGCGGGGACGGTGATGTTTAAGATCAACGGCCAGGAGCAGCGGCTGACTGCGCTCGGTGGCAATCCGTCGAAGGGACTATCGTTTGTCTTCAATGATCTGACCGCGAAGATCGACACCTATCCTGGCGGACGCTTTCTCGACACCGATGCGGTGGCGAATGGAGCGGTGATTCTGGACTTCAACCGTGCTTACAATCCTCCGTGTGCAGTGACTCCGTATGCGACGTGTCCGCTGGCGCCGAAGGAGAACCGTCTGACGGTGGCGATTCCCGCGGGGGAGAAGTTTGATAAGGCGGCGCACGGGCCCCATTGAAATCGCGAGGCCGGGAAATCGCGCGACCGGGAAAAGCCGAGACCGGCGGATTTCCTGTCTTCTGCGGCGTTACAATAATCAGGGAATGGGTAGCCGCTCTGCCTGTCCCTTAATCCTTTTCCTACAGGCTGAACGTGATCAACTCTCTTCTGGAACGCAAAATCGAAAAGCGGCCGGACCAAGTCCGGCTGCAGGGACGCATCCTTTTTCTCACCGAAGATCCGGATCTGATCAAGCGGCAACTCGCCGGTGAAGATCTGGCGTGGGACACGAAGAATCCGGCGAATAATCCCAAACTGCGCGACGACATCTCGACCGACGAAATCACGCCGGCACACTATTGTTTTTATTTTGACGAGACGCTGGGCGAGATTCCTTATCTTGGACTGAAGTGCGGCAGCGTGACGCCGATTGGGCGCGGCGATGTGAAGCGCGGCGGATTTGTGTGCGCAGTGAGCGGGAAGCGGCGCGGGAAGGGATCGAGCCGCGAGCAGTCGCCTTATGCGGAAATGTGCGCCGGAATCCGCGTGGTGATTGCCGAAAACATCGAGCGCATCTACAAGCAGAATTGCCAGAATTTGGGCGTGTTGACCTCGACGAACTTTGCGCTGATCGACAGGATTCGCGGCGGGGAAGATATCCCGTTGAGCGAGTTTACTGCGGGCGAGGATGAAATTACCCGGCAGGTCATTGAATACGGCGGGCTGTTTCCGTTCAATGTGGCGAGGATGCAGGGGAAGGTGTTTCTGCCGCCGATCAAAACAGAGAAGCGTCCGATGACCGTGGCGGAGAAAATCTTCGCGCGGCACATGATTAATGAGAAAGGCGAGGTTGGTGTGGGCAGTGTGAAGCCGGGGGATACAGGTTTCGCGCAGGCGGATTTGCGCTTCAGCCATGAGTACGTCACGCCCATGGCAGCGATTTTTTTTGAACGCTACGTCGGCAAAGATGCCAAGGTGAATGATGCTTCGAGCATTATCTTTTTCCGCGACCACCTGACGTTTCTCGATGAAGTGATCTCCGAGGAGAAGAAGAAGCTCGGGCTGCTCGATCTGGCAACGCAACTCAAGTTGAAGCAGCAGGACTTTGCCGCCAAGCAGGGAATTAAACTCCACGGAGAATTGAAAGACCGCAAAGGGTCGGAAGGCATTTGCCACTCGATTGTGCTTGAGAGCTACGCGCTGCCAGGGCAGTTAAACATTGGTTCGGACTCGCACACGCCACATGTGGGCGCGATTGGTTGTGTTGCTTTTGGCATTGGAACCACGGATGTGTTCAATAGCTGGATTACGAAGGACGTGCGGGTGAAGGTGCCGGAGTCGGTGAGAATCGTGATCCGCGGCAAGCGAAACGCGAATGCCACGGCGAAGGATTTCATCCTGAAGATTCTCAGCTTGGACTACGTGCGCAGCGGCAAGGCGCTGGCGAAAGTGATGGAATACGCCGGCGAAGCAATCGAAGAGCTTAGCGTGGACGAGCGCGCCACCATGACCAACATGGCGGCTGAGATCGGGGGATTCACCGGGATCGTCGCGCCAGACAAGAAGGCGGTGGATTTCCTGGTCGAACGGCGCGGCATGGACCGGGCGAAAGCGCAGGCTATGATCGAGGGATTGTACAGCGATCCCGATGCCCGGTATGCGCACGTGATCGAGTTGGATGCGGCAGAGATTTACCCGATGGTTGCGACGCCGGGCGATCCGGGAAATGGAAAGTATGTGCGCGAGCTGAACACGCCTGTGCCGGTTGAAATCGCCTATGGCGGCACGTGCACCGCCGGCAAGAACGAAGACATGGACATGTACGCCGCGGTGCTGGCCGATGCGCTCAAGCGGGGCAGGCGGGTGGCCGGCTGGGTGAAGTTCTACATTCAGTTTGGATCACAGGAAACGCGCGAGTATTGCCTGCGCAAGGGCTACCTGGACCTGTTTCAAAAGGCCGGCGCGATTGTGATCGAGCCCAGTTGTGGCGCCTGCATCAACGCCGGGCCGGGAGTTTCGACGCGTCCCGAACAGGTGGTGATCAGCGCGCAGAACCGGAACTTCCCGGGGAGAAGTGGGCCGGGGCAGATGTATCTGGCATCGCCGTTGACGGTCGCAGCCAGTGCGGTGGCGGGGTACATTGTGGAGTATGAGCCGAGCGAAGTGCTGGTTGGAGCGTAAGGGATCGGTTGCGGATTTTCCGCCTCGACAGTTGGAGTATTGGATCTTTGGCCCCGTGCTAACTTGCACTGGTGGGAAGCGTGTGACCCAGCAGGAGGATTGTCATGAGCTATTCTCGCTTGCTGTTCGTTGCCTTGGTCACTTTGAGCTTAGCTGCAGCGGCCGCAGGGTTTCGAACTGTTTCTCCCCCGGTTTCAGCAGGATCGGTTATCGCCGCGACGCCGATGCTTGAACCTCGCTCGGGACATAGCGCGACTCTTTTGCCCGACGGCAGGGTTCTGATTGCCGGTGGAATGCGGCGGAATCAGGACTTCTACAAGTCAGCCGAGCTGTACGATCCTGCGAGCGGCAGGTTTCAGCGGACGGGCGGGATGAGCGTGGGGCGAGTGGGCCATATCGCCGTTCTGCTCGGCTCGGGAAAGGTTTTGATCGCTGGAGGCTGGGTTGGCATTCACAGCGCCACGGACTCTGCCGAGCTTTACGATCCGGCGACAGGCACGTTCACTGTGATTGCAAAGATGACCACACGGCGCGAGGCCCAGCGCCACGGTGCTGGGCAGCGGCGACGTACTGCTGGCGGGCTACTATGTTCGCGATGGTGCCGATGGGGCAATCGCTTCGGCTGAGATTTTCCACGCGGATACGTTGCGCTTCCAACCCACCGGCCCGATGCGCCAGCCCCGCGGTTCCCATACGGCGACGTTGTTGAACGACGGGCGGGTTGTGATCGCTGGAGGCGGGAGCGTGGATCTGATCGCGGCGGCGGAGATCTACGATCCCAAGACTGGAGCGTTCGGTGAGACCGGCAGCCTGTCTACGCCGCGGCATAAACATACAGCGGGGCTTCTTCCTGATGGTCGAGTGCTGATTGTCGGCGGCTCCGACGAGCGCGACTGGTACGGCAACCTGAACAGCGCGGAGATCTACGATCCGCAGGCAGGAAAGTTCTCGCCAACTTCCGCGATGAATGACCGCCGTTTCAAGCTGCCGGATGAAGCGGTGCAGTTGGCGTCGGGAAAATTGCTGATCGCCGGGGGAAGCAAGCAAGTGGAAGTGTTCGATCCGGCGAGTGGAAGGTTTCTGGTGGCGGCGGGGGAGTTGAGCGAACCCTGGCATTTTATGACGGAGACGAAACTGGGCAACGGCAGCGTGCTGATGACGGGCGGCTACGCGAGCAACGATCAGGCCACGTCGCAGGCCTGGATTTACCGGCCTTGAAGCTGGAGATGCATGGTTTGCCGAGATTGTTTCTCGTAAGTGGTTGAGTTTAAGCGGGGTGGCCGAAATCAGCCACTGCCGAACCTGCAACTTTTTTGCGAGATACGAGTTCAAATAGGTAGGCGCTTCGGATAGAAACAAGATCTTGAAGAACCTGCAGATCCGGTGGGTTGGTGGCTGGAATGGCGGATCTGAGACAAGGGGGATTCATCATGAGGTATATGAAATATTTGGCTTTGGCAATGATTTTGATGCTGCCGCTCGCCTACTCGCAAGCGCAGGTCAGGGTTGGTGTTGGCGTGGGTTTTGGGCCGGGATATGTGGGCGTTGCGCCCAGTTGCGCCTACGGCTACTACGGATATTACCCTTATGCTTGTGCGCCCTACGGCTACTACGGACCTGACTGGTTCGCGGGCGGAGTCTTCATTGGCGCCGGCCCTTGGTATGGCTGGGGCCACGGCTGGTACGGTCGCGGAGGGTGGGGCTACGGTCGGGGCGGCTGGGGTGGTCGGGGCTACTACGGACGAGCAGGCTTCGCCGGACGCGGCTATGCTGGCGGCTTCCGAGGTAACGCGGTCCGTGGCGGCGGCGGATTCCACGGGGCTACGGGTGGAGGTTTCCACAGTGGAGGCGGATTCCATGGCGGCGGTGGCGGATTTCACGGCGGTGGCGGCCACAGCGGCGGTGGTGGCGGCGGACACCGGTAATCGTACCTGATCGGTGTGGTTAGGTTCTAATACACGAAGGAAACGGCTGGCAGCGTGGGCTGCCGGCCGTTTTTGTTTTTGCGGAGCACGCTGTTTCTTGCTAGAATGTGCGGTTCTCTCAGAGACCGGCGTAGTAAAATATCAGCATCCAGTTTAGGAGACCCAGACGTTATGACTTACGTAATTGCAGAGCCTTGCATCAACACCAAAGACACAGCCTGCGTGGATGCGTGTCCGGTGGATTGCATTCATCCCAAGAAAGACGATCCGAAGTACGCCACCGAGCAGTTGCTCTACATCGATCCCGTGGAATGCATCGACTGCGGCGCGTGCGTGCCGGTCTGCCCGGTCTCGGCCATCTTTGCGCTCGATGACCTCCCGGAGAAATGGAACTCGTTTACCGAACTGAACGCGAAATATTTCGGGCGATAGCCCGACCGCTGTGCCCGTTATGTCGGCCGATTTGAGGCGCGCATCCTTTTCAGGATGCGCGCCTTTTGGTTTGCGATGCACGCCGGCGTGCCTTAAGAGGCCGGACGTGATGCCGATCACATTCTCAAGTGACGCCCGACATTCTTGAGTGACCGAGCAAACACTAGCATGCGCTCACGGCCGCTGTGAACAATGCGATGGATGCCGCGATGGCGCAGGCGGATTCCACCGTTTTGAGATAAGGGAACTCGCTAAATCGAGAGTTTGCGGCGCGCAGCCCAGTGCTATGGTTTTGGAACGAGTTGGATTTCGAATATGTTCGGCCACAGCTTGCCGGTGACAAACAGTCGTTTACGCTCTGAATCGTAGGCGATTCCGTTCAAGACGGCGCCCGATTGCAGGCGATAGACCGGGCTCAGCAGGCCTTTGAGGTTGATCCAGCCGACTACCTCTCCGTTCCGCGGGGAGATGCGGGCGATTCGATCGGTCTGCCAGACATTGGCGAAAAGTTCTCCCTCCACGAACTCCAGTTCATTCAATTCTTTAACCACAGTATTGCCGTCGTGAACGGTAAAGCGGCGTTTTTCTGCAAGCGTTCCGGGATCGAGCACGCGGATCTCCGCCGTTCCGTCGCTCATAAAAACCTCGTGACCATCGGTGGCCAAGCCCCATCCTTCGCGAGGGTAAGAAAATTGCCGCAACAAGTGGAAGTCGTTCAGGTCGTATACAAATCCGGTTTGAGACTGCCACGTCAGCTGCACCACTTCGTTCTTCAGCAATGTAATTCCTTCACCAAAGAACTCTGGCGCGAGATCGACTCGTTGAATCACTTCTCCAGTTTCCAAACGAACCTTGCGCAGAGAGGAACGCCCTTGAAGGCCGGTACCTTCGTAGAGAAATCCGTCACGGTAGGCGAGACCCTGGGTAAAAGCGTTCGAGTCGTGAGGAAAAGTTCGGACGATCTTGAACGTGTACTCGGGCGGTCTGGCAGCGTGTTTTCGAGCAGAGGACTGGCCTGAGAGAGACTGGACGAGAAGTAATTGCGCGGAGGCAACGAACAGAAACGCAATCGCGATCCGCCGCATGGTTCCAGATGGCATGCTTGCCTATTGTCGCATCTCGCGTACGCGGCGGCTCAGCCGGGGTTGACGGTCCCGCGAGGGGTTGAGTTCCCGGCGATACGTTCTATGCTCGACAATAATTCCGTTCCGAGATGGCCCTTGTCGACGCAGCCATCCGCGCCCGCCTGAATCGCGCCCGGCAATACTTGAACCGGATCATGCTGGCTCATGATCAGGATTTTAGCGTTGGCCACGTGCTGGCGAAGAAGACGCGCCGTTTCCAAACCATTGAGGCCGGGCATACTAATGTCTAAGAGGATGACATCGGGTAGAAGCTCTCGCGCCTTCTGAACTGCCTCCGTCCCATCTTTGGCTTCGCCACAGACCTGCCAAGTCGTCCTTGATGCCAGAATACTTATCACGCCGTGGCGGACCCGTTCATTATCGTCGACAACAAGAATTCGCAAGGATATCGCCGGTGCTGTCAAAATCTCTCCCGCAAGCACGCTTAACCGCGCGTCGCATTTCGTTAAGTATCAGATCAACTCGAACTTTTCCTACTTTGAAAAGGGGTTTTCCTGCTGAAGATAATGCTCAAAATAGGCCGGGGTGCTCGCCACAGATTAAACAGCCGGGTAGAATAGCTAGCCACTGGTGACTAGAGTATACGGTAATTACCTTAGGCTTAATGTCCCAACTTCGAATTTGTCGCCCCCAACAAACCCAGCACAAAGGCTGCTGAGACTGAAAAAAGCAGATATAGCCGCTCACAACCATCACCTGACCAAGGGCGAGCAGAAACAGCTTAACAAGGAACAGAACCGTACGAGCAAGCAAATCTATTAAGCATAATGGCAAGTAGTTCGAGCCTCTGACTGCCCGAGTTCGGGACAAGAGCGGCGGATGGCCGCGGTTTTTCTGTTTTCCGGAATGCGGCTCAGACAGTGCATTCTTGCGCGCCAACTTGTCTATAATGGCCGGGCATAGCGGAGCCTTTAACCGCTGGGCAGCAAGCCAGCGAACCTGCGCTGAGTTACGCAATGCACGTCCGTCGCCTGGACGCGAAGGAATGTAATCCGACCGTATGAATGTAAAACCTGGACTTGTGAAACCTGGACTCGAAGTTGCGAGCCTGACGGACGTGGGTTGCCAGCGCGCCAACAATGAGGATTCCTACCTCTATTGGGAACCGGCCAGCGACCAAGAGCTGCGGAGCAAGGGCAGGCTGGCGGTTATCGCCGATGGCATGGGAGGGTACGAAGGCGGCCAGGAGGCGAGTAGACTGGCGGTCGAGACGGTGCGTGAAGTTTACGATGATGTCGTCCGCGGCGACCCGCACGCCGCTCTGCTGGAGGCATTTGCCAGGGCTCACGAAAGGATTCAAGCCTACGCCGCGGAGCACCCGGAGCTGCACGGCATGGGGACCACCTGCACGGCGCTGGTTATCCGCGGCCGCCAGCTTTATTTTGCGCACGTGGGAGATAGCCGGCTCTATCTGGTGCGCGAGGCACACATCTCCCGCTTGACTCGGGACCACTCCTACGTGGGCAGGCTGGTGGAGTCGGGGCTGGTGCGTGCCGAGGATGCCGAGAAGCATCCGCAGCGGCACATCCTTACCGCCGCTCTAGGAGCGGGCCTGGAAGTGGCGGTGGAAAGCCCCGAACGGGGTATGGCTCTGCATGATTCCGACGAACTTCTTTTATGTACGGACGGTCTTTGGGGCGTGGTGAGCGATCAGGAACTGGAGAAGTCGGTGAACGGCAGCACCCCGGCGGAGAGCTGCGCCGCCTTGGTGAAGTTGGCCCTGGAACGCGGGGGGCCGGATAATATTACGGTGCAGGTACTGCGGGTCGGAACGGAGTCACAACCCTAAAACCCTCTAACAAAGCGTTGCCGCAGAGGGAAGCCGCCTCGACGAAGAAGCGGCTTTCGTATTGGGTGTTGATGCTACGGCACCCGGAATACCACATTGCTCTTGAGGGTACGGGTGGGCGTTGTCACTTCGACAATACCAGTCGTCGCTCCGGCGGGTACGGTGGTCTTGATTTCCGTGTTCGACGCGACTGTGAACGTGGCCGTGGTTCCGTTAAGTGTGACGCTGGTCGCGCCTGTCAGACTGGTTCCCAGAATCTTAACGGCCGCACCCACCTTGCCGGAGGTAGGATTTGTTTCCACAAACGGGCGCAGACTTATTGACAGGCGGAAGACCGTGCCGTCATTATTGGCGCCTTCAATCTGAGTTGTCCCATAGAGGTCCCCATTAGTATCCTGGACCAGCCCCGCAAAGGGTTGAGCCCCGTCTGTGCAACCGCTTTGGGAACAAAAGTTGTAGAGCGTGGTCAGTGTGCCGCTTGGGGTGATTTTGAAGACCGTGCCCGAGTCGTTGGTCCCTCCCTCTTGCGTTGTCCCGTAGAAATTCCCATCGGTGGCCTGGACCAGCGCGTGGGGGTAGGTGAAGACCGTGCCGTCGAAACTGTACAGCGTGGTCAGCGTGCCGCTGGGGGTGATTTTGAAGACCGTCCCGTAGCCGTTGGCCCCGCCGTAGTCGGTTGTCCCGTAGAGGTCCCCATCGGTGGCCTGGACCAGCGGCGCGAAGGGACTGACGCCATCCGCGCAGCCGCTTGGGGAGCAAAAGCTATAAAGCGTGGTCAGCGTGCCGCTGGGGGTGATTTTGAAGACCGTGCCTTGGTTGTTGGCCCCGCCCTCTATCGTTGTCCCGTAGAAGTTCCCATTGGCGGCCTGGACCAGACCCCCGGGGTATGCGCTGAAGCAGTCACTTCGAGAGCAAAAGCTGTAAAGCGTTGTCAGCGTCCCAGTTGGGGTGATTTTGAATATTGCGCCAAAGCCGTTGGCCCCGCCCTCCACCGTTGCCCCGTAGAGGTTCCCATTGGTGGCCTGGACCAGTGTCGCGGAGGAGTCGGCACCGTCTGTGCCATCGAAGCTAAACAGCGTGGTGAAGGTCTGCGCAGCTATCGGAGGCGCTGTCGCTGCGCACAGGAGAAGAAGAGCGTAGGCTTGGTTCCTGCAATCGAGTTTACGAAAGCGTGGAAAGCGAAGTGGGCGCATAACATTCCTTTCCGCATCTTGAATGTGTACAGGAAGCGATCGAACTCGCGAGAAAACCAGCCCAAGGGAAGGCATACGATTCTTGCTCCGCCGGAGTTAGCCTCTCAAGAGCGTTTGGGCTGCGTGCGCAGAATTCCCGCCGAAACTGCAATGAGTTGCACTTCCGTGCCTGCCCGCCGACTTGCAGAGATCGCCGCAAGTGATTGAGTAGTGTTGCGTTACCGGGATATTCCAGTCCCTGGAGAAAAGGAATCGCAGTTGCTATATCCGTGTCGTTCGCAAAGTCTAGTAATGGAATCGACTTTGTGGCATAATGTCGGCGCTATGAAAATCTCACAAAAGGGACTTTATGCTTTGCAGGCCATGATGATGCTGGCCCGCCATTACCACCAGGGCGCGATCAAGATCCGCGAAGTCGCGTACGAGGAAAATCTTCCGGAAAAATTTCTGGAACTCATCCTGTTAGAACTGAAAAATGCGCGCATCGTCGAAAGCGTCCGGGGAGCCAAAGGAGGATATCAGTTGCGGCGCGATCCTTCCGAGATCCGGCTCAGCGAAATCATGCGTTTGATCGACGGCCCGCTGGCGCCGTTTGGCGATGCCGAACAGTTGCGGGCGTTGATTGATCGCGATCTGCCGCACCGGGCGCTCTACCAGTTATTCCTCGACGTGCGCGATGCGGCCGCCAATATTCTGGAAAACACAAGTTTGGCGGACCTTATTGCCGACCCAGGTCCACGCAAAGGCAAACGTGCAGCCAAGAAGAAGGAGAAGGGAAGTGTTCTGCCCATGGTTGTGGGAGGACAAAAAGGCGAGTAGATAGCCTGCAACGTCCTCAACGTGGGCCATCCCGATTAAGAAAGTTCCCCCAACTTTCTGCAATTTAATCCTGTGTTAACAGAGAAACGTGTAGATTGGTGCGTCCCCCGAATCACTATCAAACTGATGTTCATAATAGATATGGTACGGTTGTCGATGTCTGAGCGTGACGACGAAGAAATGAAAGGAATTTAGCAAGCTGTGATTGCGAAGAGCTCTGTAACTCCCAGTAAATGCTGTTCGACAAAAACTCAAAAGGAGAGGTTATAAATGAAGCGAACGAAGAATGTGTTTTTTACTGCCCTGACGCTGATGGCGTTTTCCGCCGGCGCTTGGGGCCAAACCTCAGGCCAGGACACACTAGCTTCCAATGAGGCGCACGATGCGGCGGCCGCACCCGCGGCACCCGCACCATCCGTCGTCACCGCAGCGGACGTCCAGGCATTGAAGGATGCTCTGGCCGCGCAGCAACTGCAACTCGACCAACTCACACAGCAACTGGAGCGCCAGCAGGCCCAGCAAGCGGCGGCGAAGGCTGCGAGCAAGACCGACGCGGGTGCAGTACAGCCGGTCACACCGAGGCAAGTCGCTGAGCTGAGCAATGGGGCTGCAGTTCAGCAGGACGCCACCCCTGGGCTCAACCTGCAGGAAACCCCGGCGCAGCCCCCTACGAACCCTCTAGAGAGCCCCGTCATATCGATTCACTTCCGGGGAATCACCATTACGCCCGGCGGCTTCGCGGAAGCTGCATTCGTACGACGGTCAAGAGCCCTCGGAGCGGACCTTCCGACACCCTTCAATTCTCTGACCATGCCGGGTGCTTCGCAGAACTCGCTATCGGAGTTTTTCGGCTCCGCGCGCCAGTCGCGACCAACTGTGTATGTTGACGGGCGTCTGAAGAATGTGGAGTTCTCCAGCTATATCTCGGGTGACTTTCTCTCCTCCGGCGACACCTCCTCAGCCACGTCGACGAATAGCTATACTTTCCGTCTTCGCCAGGCCTGGGGCCAAGCCAAATTCGACAATGGATGGAGCTTCCTCGGCGGGCAAATGTGGAGTCTGGTGACCGAAAATAAGGCGAGCATTGCACCCAGCGACGACTTGGGCAAAACCAACGATGCCCGGCCCATGACGATCGACCCGGGGTATAACGTCGGGTTCACTTTCGCCCGGCAGTATGGCATTCGCTTAACCAAAAACTTCGGCGATAAGGTGGCATTTGCCGTCGCAATGGAAAATGCGCAAGCCACGCTTACAACTCACAACAACGCAGACAACTTCCTGCTCGGCGAGGCAGGTGCAACCAACAGCTACAACGACGCACTCACTGGATGCTCCATCAGTTCGTACACTCCGACAACCACTGGAGCCATCCCCGTCTACTACACTACCTGTACGCCGGCAGCCACTTATGCCTTCAACCCGTCGCCGGATATTATCGCCAAGTTGGCGCTCGATCCCGGTTTCGGACACTATGAGATCTTCGGACTGTTCGACCGGTTCCGCGACCGTGCCTTCCCTTGCGCAGACTTCCTTGTCGGCGGCTCCACAAACTGTGCCAAGCCGGATACCTCAGTCACAGGTGCCTATAACTCCTCGAAAAACGGTGGGGGCGTTGGCGCCAATGCCCGCTGGAATTTCGACAATAAACACGTCGTGTTCGGTTTGCACTTTTTCGGAGGCAGCGGAGTGGGGCGATACGGTGCAGCCCAGCTTTCCGATCTAGCCATTCATGCCAATGGAACTCCTGATCCGATCAAGGATTACCAGGGGTTAGCCTCGCTCGAGTGGCACGGCAAGAAACTCGACGTCTACGCCTACGCTGGCGGGGAGTACGCTGGCCGGACCACCGATTACGATGCCAACACCGGCGAATATGTCGGCTACGGATCGCCGGAATTCAAGAACTCTGGTTGCTATACGGAGTCTGCTCCTTCTTTCGGCGTCACAGCGGGATTCAACCCCGGCTCGCTCTCGAAGTGCACCGCCGACACTCGTGCGATCGCGGAGGGAACACTCGGCTTCTGGTACCGCTTCTACAACGGGCCCAGGGGCAAGTTCCAGTTCGGCACGCAGTACTCTTATGTGACCCGGGAGACTTGGTCCGGCGTTGCAGGGCCGGGAACTTCAGGATCGCCCTCAGGCCTGGACAACATGGTCTACACCTCGTTCCGCTATTACTTGCCGTAAACCGAAAATGGTCCCGCGCCGCGTAGACGCGGGACCACCGGTTTTCACTCAACTTTTCGAGGGGCGCCTTCCCTTCGGAAACGCCGCTGGCCCGGTTTTGGCTACTCTCCTTTTCCGGGCCGGTGGTGTTAACTTATATTTACGGCAAGAACTCACAGATCAGATATTTCTGACGTGATGCATACCCATGCTCTCAAGATCATATTTCAAGAATATGAATTCCAGACGTGATTTCCTCAAGCAAATGTCAGGGGTGGCGCTGGTTGCGGGCGCGGCGCCCGCCATGCTGACCTGGGCTTTCCCGCAGGGACAAGCGGTCCCGGTTCCGGGCGAAGACGGCATGATCCTTCGCTCGTTCCGCTTCGTCGATCTGGAAAGCCCGGTCGAATATTTCAATACCTGGCTTACGCCGGTGCCGCACTTCTTCGTGCGCAATCACATGCACGAACCTATCGAACTCGAAGCCAACGACTGGAGACTCTCGCTGGGTGGAGAAGTGGAGAAGCCGCTGACGCTAAGCCTGGCGGAGCTTTCGAAGATCGAGACGCACTCCATCGTCAATACGCTGGAATGCGCCGGCAACGGACGCAGCTTGCACCGTCCGCAGGTGCCTGGCATTCAGTGGGGCAAGGGAGCGGTAGGCACGGCGCGTTTTTCGGGCCCACGGCTGCGCGAGGTTTTGCAGCGCGCCGGAGTGAAGTCTACGGGTAAGCACGTCATGTTCCGAGGCCTCGATGAAGTTCCCGGCAAAGTTCCGCCTTTCATTCGCAGCATTCCGATTGAGAAGGCGCTCGATGCCGATACTCTTATCGCCACGCACATGAACGGATCTCCGCTTACGAAGCACCACGGGTTTCCGGCGCGCGCTCTTGTACCCGGCTGGATCGGCGCGGCCTCCTGCAAATGGCTCACTGAGATTAAGGTGCTCGATGCGGAATTCGTGGGCAATTTTATGAGTCCAGGTTACCGGTTGCCCAACCAACCGGTGAAGCCCGGCGACGCTGTGAAGCCCGAAGACACGCATGCAGTGACCTCGTTGACCGTGAAGTCCGTCATTGCCGGACCGAGCGACGGCGCGAACCTGAGGGCCGGCAAAGTGACCGTGCATGGCGCGGCGTGGGCGGGAGAAGCCGATATCGTGAAAGTGGAAATCTCCGCCGATGGCGGCGCGACCTGGAGTCTCGCGAAACTCGGCCACGACCAATCCCACTATGCGTGGCGCCTTTGGAGCTACGATTGGAAGCCGGGCAAAGCTGGCGATTACACCATCCAGTCACGCGCAACCGACAGCCAGGGACGCATCCAGCCCGCGACGCCGGTGTGGAACCCCAGCGGTTATCTCTACAACGCCGTCGACCAGGTGAAGATTCATGTTTCGTAAAGGCATGTTTCGTAAAATGTTTCCTAGAATCGCGCCAATTGCACTGCTGGCGCTCACAACCGGCTCGCTGGCGCAGAAGGGAACTCCCGCGAACGTCACGGCGGATTTACCTGGCGGTGCAATGCAGGCGCAGGCGACCACGGCGTGTCTGGAATGTCACGAAGCGCGCATCATCCTGCAGCAGCGCCTCAGCAAGGCCGCATGGACCAAGGACGTCGACAAGATGACAAAGTGGGGTGCGGTGGTCGATCCCGCAGATCGCGATGCTCTGATCGATTATCTGAGCACCAACTTTAGCCCCGACCGGCCAGCCTACGAGCCGCAGAGAACAGCGGACAAAAACGCAAAAACATCGAAGTGATAACTCTTCGAAAAAAGCAAAGCGCTACCGACCCAATGTCCAAATCGTTCGGACATTACGGCAGCGCTGCCAATTCTTCTTTCGACCAAATTCTGATGCGAAAAGTATAGAAAACGTTTCGGCCTGTTTCTAGTGCCAGGTGGGGTACTGGGAAATGGCGGACGAAACTCTACGGCTTTTCCTCTTCCCCTGTGTTTAAGCCTTTCTCCGGACGCAGCAAGGGAAACAGAATTACATCGCGAATGGTGTGCGAGTCGGTCAACAGCATGCACAGGCGGTCTACACCCACGCCACATCCGCCCGCAGGAGGCATTCCATACGACAACGCGCGGATGTAGTCCTCATCCATCTGGTGCGCCTCGTCGTCGCCGCGCTCGCGTTCTTGCAACTGGCTCTCGAAGCGCCGCCGCTGATCCTCAGGGTCATTGAGTTCGCTGAAGCCGTTGGCGATCTCCATCTTGCCGGCGTAGATCTCCCAGCGCTCAGTCCAGTCCGGTTCGTCCGGCTTCTGCTTCGACAGCGGAGATACCGCGGTGGGGAACTCGTAGATGATTGTCGGCTGCGTGAGATGTTCCTCCGCAACGGCTTCGAATAAGGCCGCAATCGCTGCTCCAGCGGTGCCGCCTTTACGCAGATCTGTCCGTATCAGCTTCAGTGTCACAGCGGTCTTGGACCCAACGTCTGGGCCTATTGCGTCCTCAGCGGCCCGAATCGCTCTACCAAGAAGGGCGTCAACCGATTCTTTGCTCGCGAAATCGTTCATTTCCGGCCTCACTTCCGCCGGCCAGTATTTCCATTCCCTAATCGCGTCGCGCATGGTCATGCGCCTCCACGTGCTCCAGTCAATCAAACCACTCCCCCACTTTGTTATCGTAATTCCGTCGGGGTGATCCTTGTCCTTCGTCACGTCCTTGGCGGCTTGCGTAATCAGTTCCTGGGTGAGATCCATCACTCCCTGGTAGTCGGTGTAAGCCTGATAAAACTCCAGCATGGTGAATTCAGGATTCCATCGCCAGCCCAGTCCCTCGTTGCGGAAGTTGCGATTGATTTCATACACGCGATCGAATCCGCCCACCACCAGCCGCTTCAAGTAAAGTTCGGGCGCGATGCGCAAGTACAAATCCATGTCGAGCGTATTGTGATGCGTCACGAACGGACGCGCCACCGCTCCACCCGCAATGGGCTGCATCATCGGAGTTTCTACTTCGACAAAGCCGTGTGCTTCCATCGTCCGCCGTAACGACTGCACCAGCTTGCTGCGCTTCAGAAAAACTTCCCGCACCTCAGGATTTACTACAAGGTCGACATATCTCTGGCGGTAGCGCAGTTCGACGTCGGTTAGTTCGTTCCATTTCTTAGGGCCACCGGAGGAGGGGTCACTATCGATAGCCTTGCCTGCCGGCAACGGCAGCAGATCTTTGCTGAGGAACGCAATCTCCTCCACATGAACCGTGAGTTCGCCGGTGCGGGTGCGAAATAAATAGCCGCTGACGCCGATGTGGTCGCCGAGATCGAGCAATTTGTACAACTCAAAGCCCACGTCACCGACCGCATCTTTCTTCACGTAGATCTGCAGCCGCCTGCCTTCCTGCTGCAGGTGGCAGAACCCCGCCTTGCCCATCAGGCGGATCGCCATGATGCGTCCGGCCACACGCACGTCCACGCGCGGACTCTCCAGTTGCTCCGCAGTCTTCTCCGAGTACTCCGCCAGAATCTGCGGGATGGTGTGGGTGAACTCGTACTTGTTGCGGTACGCGGTTTGCCCAAGCGCCTCGATCTGTTTCAGCTTCTGGCGCCGTAATTCGTAAACGTTTTCGTCGAAGGCCAAGAGAGTCCTTTATGAGGGAATTGCACCGGGGGCGCAGGAAATCAATGGAAACGGTGAAACGCGATTATAAACAACCCGCCCGAAATGTGCCTGCACGTCCCCAGTGCAGCCTGGCCTTGGGGTTGCTGATATCCCGGTAATTTGGTACATTGGTACACATGACGGAAGATCCAAAGCTGCTGGTGGAACGCGTCCAAACCGGGGTGCGCATGGAAAAGCGCCTGCTCAAAATCCTGAAGGCCTTCGCCGAATACCATGACATGACGCTGGGCGATCTTTTAGAAGGCATCGTGCTTCATGCCTTCGACGGAAAAACCCCGTTCAGCCCAGCATCCCTCGAACGGATTCAGGAGTTGAAGCGCTTTTACGATTTCGATCTCGATTCCGGCGCCAGCCATCGCCTGAAGGAAATCAAGGCGCGGCCCGCCCGCAAGCGCACCGCCGATAAATAGGGGGGTTGCCTTAATCTATGTCTGCACAACGTACGAAAATCGCTTTGACAGGCCTGCAGTGGACTCTCGGCTTGGTCATTCTGATCGAGGCAATTTTGTTTGTGATCCCCAGTGCCGCTCACAGTTTCGCGCAGACTCACATGCCAAACGTGGTTCGGTTGGTCCTCGGAATCGGTGAGATCGCAGGCTGCAGCCTGATGCTCATTCCGCGTACCGCCATCCTTGGGGCATGGTTGCTGGTGGCCGTTTTCGTGCTGGCCATCGCCATCCACATCCTCCACGGGTTGTACGGAGTTGGGAATCTGGTTATCTATACCGCAGCAGCCTGGGCAGTGGCAGTGGGCAAGGGAAGCTAACAGTACGGAGTCAAATGACCGACGAACAGCTCATCCACAATTTCGAGAACGATACGTTTCCCGACGATTCATTCCACCACGCCGATCATGTGCGTTTGGCATACGCCTATCTGTCCGAGTATCCGGTTCTGGCCGCGCTCGGAAAATTCGTCAGCGCGCTGAAGCGATTCGCTGCGGCTCGCGGCAAGACGCAGCTTTACAACGAGACGATCACCTACGCGTACTTCTTTTTGATTCACGAGCGTATGGCTCGCCACCAAGTTACAGAGTGGGAGGAATTCGCCCGCGTAAATCCCGATCTGCTTACCTGGAAAGATGGCATCCTGAGGCGCTACTATCATGAAGCCACGCTGCACAGCGATCTTGCTCGTGACGTCTTTGTGTTTCCCGACAGATTTCAGTGATTTTCGGACTCGACGAACTTGGTCGATAGCGTAGGATTTCCGATACCCACCTGATCATCGATCAAATTGGAGGAGTTCCATGAAACGGTTGCTAATCGTCCTATTCCTTCTGGTCTTCGCTTCAGCTTCCGCTTCCGCTCACGCTCAGGAAATCCGCGATGGAGAAGGGGTTTTGCGCGCGATGCACAATCGGTATAAAGCGTCCTGGTACGATACGGTCACCTTCACCCAGAAGAGCACTACTTACAACCCGGATGGCACTACCAAAGTTGAGACTTGGTACGAAGCGGCGTTGCTGCCTGGCCGGTTGCGCATCGATATTGGGCCGCCGGCCGATGGAAATGGTTACGTGCTGGCCGATGGCAATGTGACCATTATGAAGGACGGCAAAGTGTCGGCGACCCGCCCTCTGGTGAACATGTTGCTGGTGTTCGGATTTGACGTCTACCGCCAAGAGCCGCAGACCACGATCGACCTTGTGAAAGCCCAGGGCTATGACTTAACGAAGCTGCGGGAAGACGTTTGGGACGGCCATCCCGTCTACGTGGTCGGTGCGGGGAAGGGAGATTTGCAGTCCAGGCAATTCTGGGTGGAAAAGGATAGGTTGCTCTTCGTGCGTGAGATGGAGCCTTCCCGTAGTGACCCGAAGACATCCGAAGACATTCGCTTCACCAACTACCGCAACCTCGCCGGTGGCTGGATCGCTGCCCGAGTTGAGGTGCACGTGGAGGACAGGATGACCTTCAGCGAGGAGTATTCGGATATCCAGGGCAATGTAAAGCTGGACCCGGCAGTGTTCGACCCGAAGCAGTTCGATTCGACCCACTGGGAGAAGCATTAAGTTGGGATGCGGGCGAGTGCGGTCCGCGACGGTATTTCGGAAGAGCCTTGAAGACACGAGCAGACGGCGATACTATGGATGCGTTTGCAATAGCCGGCGATACCCGAGCAAACTATGCCACAAAACTACGTCGCTATTTTCATCTTCATGGCGGTTATTGGCGTGCTCCTTCCGGTAACGCTGCTGGCTGCTAAGCTGGTCCGCCCGGACAATCCGAGCAAGACCAAACTGATGCCGTACGAATGCGGCATCGACCCCATCGACAATGCCCGCGGCCGTTACACGGTCCGTTACTACATCATCGCGATCCTGTTCGTGGTTTTCGATGTGGAAACGATTTTCCTGTTTCCATGGGCCGTCAAGTTCAAAGCCCTCGGCGTGTTCGGGCTGGTGGAGATATTGATTTTCCTCGTGATTCTCATCGTGGGGTACATCTGGGTTTGGGGGAAAGGTGCGCTGGAATGGGTGTAACTTCGACTACGCCGGTTCCCGAGCCTTCGGCGCAAAGCTTTACCGCCAGCCGCTGGACTCAGGGCAATTTTCTTTTTCCGACTCGGCTCGTGGTCAGCCCCTTGCGTGTGAGCCGCGTGAAGTCACGATGGTTCGGCAGCAACGATGAGAGCATCGCAATGGGGAAGATTGCCTCCGTACACATTTCGACCGGCGTGCTTTGGGCAGAGATTCGGATTGAATCGACCGGTGGCACCGATCCCATAACCAGCCACGGCCATCGCAAAAAAGATGCGCAGCGCATTCGCGACCTGATCGAGTCCTATCAGGCGCAAGCCCGCGTGTAGTAAGCAAGTGCGGCGTTCCCAGAATTGAAGACCCGCCATTTTTTCTCGCCCTGCTCGTTGACACCGAATGCTCAAGCTGATAAAAATTAACGTTCTCTCCGAAACCCTGCGCGCCTGAGGTTTGTGCCTTCGCCGCTAATGCCGGATGAAATCAAATCGCCCTCTACACCGCCGCCGGAAGGCGAGCCGAAACCGACGGCGGACCAAACAGCCGTCCCAGGCGGCGTGAAAGCAACTGCTTCCGGCTCCGTTCAATCCGATCCCAAGACTTCTACAGAAAAAAGTTCTACAGAAAAGCCTTCTGCGGAAAAGTCTCCCGCTGAAAAGCCGGCTTCGCCTCCGTCGTCGCCAGCCGCTGCGAAACCCGCCGCGCCTGCGAAACCCGCCGCGCCCACACCCACTCCGTGGGATTCGCCCATGGTCGCGAAGTTCAGGGGAACATACGGCTCCGGCATAACGCCTCTCACTTATGCCGGGCAGAACTACATGGCGGTCGATCGCTCGCTGATTCCCGAGATTCTCCAAGTTCTGCGCAATGAGGAGCGGTTCGATTACTGCGTGGATATCACCGCGGTGCATTACCCTAAGCGCGAAAAACAATTCGACGTTGTGTGGGTTCTCTATTCTTTTGCACGCAACGAGCGTATTCGGGTGACCACGCAGATTGTGGATGGCGAAAGCCTGCCGAGTGCCGTGCCTATCTGGCCGGCGGCGAACTGGCTGGAGCGCGAAGTCTACGACATGTTCGGCATCAAGTTTGATGGACATCCTGATATGAAACGGATTCTGTTGCCCGAGGGATGGAAAGGTCATCCCCTGCGCAAGGATTACGGAATCCTGCAGCAGGATAACGAGTGGGTGCAGATTAATCTGGGCATTGAAAGCGGCCAGTGAAAAGCGCCAATAAGAACGCCAGCAAGAACCAATGACAGACCAGCACAGTTCGCTCTCGAATCTCGATCTCGAAACTCCCGAGAAGCCGTTTCTTGATGCCAACGAACTGGTCATCAACATGGGGCCGCAGCATCCCGCCACGCACGGGGTGTTGCGCGTGATTCTGCGGCTTGATGGAGAGAAAGTACTTGGCCTGGAATGCGTGATCGGATATCTGCACCGCGGGGTCGAGAAGATCGGCGAGCATCGCACTTACACGATGTTCAATCCCTACGTCGACCGCATGGATTACGTTGCCGCGGTCTCGAATGGGCTGGGCTACTGCGAGACGGTGGAGAAGTTGCTCAACGTGGAAGCGCCGCCGCGCGCCCAGCACGTCCGCGTCATCCTGACCGAACTAAACCGCATTGCCAGCCACCAACTCTGGCTGGGCACGCACGCCCTCGATATCGGAGCCATCACGCCGCTGTTCTATACCTTCCGCGACCGGGAAGAGATTCTCAAGATCTACGAGAAATATTGCGGCGCGCGCCTTACTACTCACGCTTTCCGCATCGGCGGTTTGCAGTATGAAACCTATACTGGTTTCGAAAAGGAAGTGAAAAATTTCCTCGATTTCTTCCGCCCGAAGATCGACGAGTATGAAGAGTTGCTTACCACCAACCGAATCTGGGTGGAGCGAACGAAGAACGTTGGAACCATCTCCGCACAGGATTGCATCGCACTCGGCGTCACCGGCCCTGTGCTGCGCGCCAGCGGCGTGAAGTGGGATCTGCGCAAGGCGCAGCCCTACGCCAACTACAAGAATTTTGATTTCGAAATCCCGATCGGCCAGAACGGCGACACCTACGATCGGTACCTCGTGCGTATGGCCGAGATGCGGCAATCCGTGCGCATCATCGAGCAGGCTGTTGGCGCGCTGCCTGAGGGACCGATCATGGCAAAAGTGCCGAAGGTCATGAAGCCGGCAGCGGGCGAGGTTTATCACTCCATCGAAGCGCCCAAAGGCGAGCTGGGATACTTTATCGTCAGTGACGGATCGACGCAGCCTTATCGCGTGCGGGTGCGGCCGCCGTCGTTTGTGAATCTGCAGGCTCTGGATGTGATGTGCCGCGGGCAACTCGTGGCCGACGTGATCGCCGTAATCGGCACGCTCGACATTGTCCTCGGCGAGGTGGATCGCTGATGGGGCAGATCCTCGACTACATCAAGTCTTATCTCAGTAGCAGCCAGACGCCCGGTGCTGCGGGGAACATGTTCTGGGTGCTGGTTTACATTTTGCTGGTTTTCGCGGGACTCTCGGTCGCCGTAATCGCGATGAACTGGCTCGAGCGAAAAATCCTGGCTCACATGCAAGTGCGCCTTGGACCCATGCGCGTGGGCCCGCACGGCCTGATGCAGCCCATCGCAGACGCTATCAAACTCCTGCTCAAGGAAGACATCATGCCCGCCGAGGCCGATGGTCTTATTTTCTGGGTGGCGCCGTTTGTGGTTGTGCTGGCGGCGTTCACAACTTTTGTTGTAGTTCCCTTCGGTCCCACGCACGCCATCACCGACATGAACATCGGAATTCTTTTCATGCTGGGCGTTTCGTCGCTCAGCGTGCTGGGCATTGTGATGGCAGGATGGGCGTCGAACTCGCACTATCCGCTGATCGGTGCGCTGCGCTCCAGCGCGCAGATGGTGTCCTACGAAGTCGCGATGGGGCTAGCCGTGGTGTCGGCGATTCTGATGACCAGCCTGAACGCCGAGGGCACCGGAACTCTCAGCATGATTGGGATCGTGCAGGCGCAGCTGGCGCAGGGAGAATGGTTTATTTTCAAATTCTTTCCGCTTGGACTGATCGCCTTCTTCATCTTTGCAGTCGCCATGGTCGCCGAGACAAACCGCGCGCCCTTCGATCTGGCCGAAGCCGAATCCGAGTTGACTGCGGGTTTCCACACGGAGTACAGCGGCTTCCGCTGGTCGTTGTTTTTCCTCGCGGAATATTCCGCCATGATCGCGGTCTCATCCATCGCGGTCACGTTGTGGCTGGGCGGATGGCTGCGGCCGTTCCCGAATTTTCTGAACAATTCAACGTGGGATCTGGTTTTCTCCCTTTTTCCCGGTGTTACGTTTCTTCTGTTCGCAGCGATGTGTTTCTACAATGCACTGCGCATGCCGAAGCATCCGCTTTTCCGCGTTCAAACCATCGGCCTCGCGGGATTTGGCGTAGTCCTCGGCTTGATTGGTCTGGTTCTGTTCATTCCCGCTGTGAGCGTGCGAATTCAGGATATTTTCTGGTTCTCGGCGAAAGTTGCCGGCTTCATGTACCTCTATATCTGGTATCGTGGCACGTTCCCGCGATATCGCTTTGACCAGCTCATGCGGATGGGATGGAAAGTCCTCCTGCCTATGGGTCTGGGCGTTCTGATACTGACGGCCAGCGTAGCGCTGCTGCAACAAAAATTATGGCACCAGTAGCCACACCATTTTTCTTTTACCTGCTGTCCGGGATCATGCTGATCGGCGGCATCCTGGTGATCACGCGCAAGAATCCGGTGCATTCCGCGCTGGCGCTGATCGTGACGCTGCTGGCGCAGGCGTCGATTTATTTGATGCTCTATGCTCCGTTCGTCGCTGGCGTGCAAATCATTCTCTACGCCGGCGGAATTATGGTGCTGTTCCTGTTCGTAATCATGCTGGTGAGCATCGATCGTTCGATGAGAGAGCGGCAGTTCAACAGTCAGTGGATACCGGGGATTATTGCGGCGACGGCCCTCGGTGGATTGTTTATGGCGGTTTTTACAAAAGGAAACGACATTTTCCCGGAACACGCGCTCCCCATGGTGGAGAACGACAACACGCAGCAGATAGCGATGAAGTTGTATGGACAATATATGTTCGCCTTCGAGATCGCCTCGCTGCTGTTACTGGTGGCGATCATCGGAGCGGTGGTGATGGCGAAGAAGAGGATATGAAACTGCAGCTTCTAGCTGCTAGCTCCTAGCTTTTAGCTAGAGGCTAGAGGCTAGAGGCTAGAAGCTGACATGGAATCGATGCTGCACATCACGACGCTACATTACTTAGTCCTCGGCGCAGCCTTGTTCTTGTTGGGCGTGATCGGGGTGCTGACCCGGCGCAATGTGGTCATCGTCCTAATGTCGATCGAGCTGATTTTGAACGCCGTGAACCTGAACCTGGTCGCATTCTCCCGCATGTGGGGCGGATTGCACGGCCAAGTCTTCGCAATTTTCGTGATCACCGATGCCGCCGCCGAAGCCGCGGTCGGACTCGGAATTCTAATTGCCTTCTTCCGTAACAAGGAGACTGTGAACATTGACGAAGTGAATTTGCTGAAGTGGTAGAAGAGCAGCTGTCAGCAGTCAGCACTCAGCCAGGTAAGATTTTGGCCGAGTACTGATGTACAGTTGACGGGCTGAGTGCTGAATGCCGAGTGCGGAATGCTATTTCTAAAAAACATCTGGCTGATCCCGCTGCTGCCGGCCTTCGGCGCGGGCGTCATGTTCTTTTTCGGTCGCAAGCTGCAGAAGGCCTCGATCAGCGCCGTTTGTGTTGGCACGATTGTGTTGGCATTCCTCATGGCCTGCGGAGCGGTGTGGCAATATTCAGCCTGGTCTTCCACGCCAGAACATTTCCACCAGCCCTATCAGACGATTCTCTACACCTGGCTCGGCACCGACACCGGCCACATGAACTACACGACCCACGATGGGTCGCCAGCCGCGTTCCAGGCCGATGCCGGTTTCCTGCTCGATCCTCTTTCCAGCATCTGGCTGCTGTTCGTCACTGGCGTAGGGATGCTGATCCATATTTACTCAATCGGATACATGGCGCATGAAGGCGGCTACTACCGCTTTTTCGGATACCTCAACCTCTTCATGTTTTCCATGCTGACGCTCGTTCTGGCCAATAACTATGTGCTCATGTTTGTCGGCTGGGAAGGCGTGGGCTTGTGCTCGTATCTCTTGATTGGATTTTATTTTCATCGCAAGTCGGCCAGTGATGCTGCGGCCAAAGCGTTCATCGTGAACCGCATCGGCGATGCCGGATTCCTGCTGGGAATGTTTTTCATCGCCTGGTACTTTGGCTCGCTCCGCTTCACCGACGTGACGACGCTTGCCCGAAGCGGACACTTCGCCATCGGCGATCCCATCATCACGGCGGCTACTCTGCTCCTCTTCGTTGGCGCCTGCGGCAAGTCGGCGCAACTTCCGCTCTACGTCTGGCTTCCCGACGCCATGGAAGGTCCCACTCCGGTTTCGGCACTCATCCATGCTGCGACCATGGTCACCGCGGGCGTCTATATGGTCGCGCGTTCGAATGCGCTGTTCGTACTCGCGCCGAAATCGATGTTAGTCGTGGCGATTGTCGGCGCTCTGACCGCGATTTTCGCCGCGTCCATCGGTCTTGTTCAAAACGACATCAAGCGTGTGCTCGCCTATTCCACTGTTTCGCAACTTGGATATATGTTCCTAGCGCTGGGCGTGGGGGCATTCGCTGCCGGCGTTTTCCATGTCTTCACGCACGCGTTTTTCAAAGCTCTGCTCTTCCTCGGCGCTGGCTCCGTGATTCATTCCATGAGCGGCGAGCAGGATATGCGCAACATGGGTGATCTGGGCCATCGCATTCCCGTTACGCACCGCACCATGTTCATTGCGACGCTAGCGATCGCGGGCATTTTTCCGTTTGCCGGATTTTTTTCCAAAGACGCCATTCTCTGGGAAACCTGGTCGCGTGAAGGCGACGCTTTCCGGATCCTTTGGTGCATCGGTTACGCGACGGCCTTTATGACCGCGTTTTATATGTTCCGCCTGATGTATCTGACCTTCCATGGCCGCCCGCGCATGAGCCACGAAGTCGAGCACCACATTCACGAATCGCCAATATCGATGACGGCACCGTTGGTGGTGCTCGCGCTCTGCGCCATCGTCGCGGGCTGGCTGGGCTGGCCGCACAGCCTTGGCGGCTCCGACCGATTCACGAAATTCCTTGAGCCGGTTTTCGCCAGCGAAGCGCGCGTCCTGCAGGAAGAAGGAAGAACCGGTCAGCTAGTGGCGGGATTGGAAGAAGAACACAACTCCGGCTGGGAGTGGACACTGATGGGGTTGTCTCTGGCCGCTGCGGGCCTGGGATGGGGCATGGCTTGGAGAAGTTATAGCCATGCCGATAAGGGTTACACCGAGCCTATCGCCTCCGCGGCTCCGCCCATCTACGACACGCTGCTTAACAAGTACTACGTGGACGAAGGCTACGACTACGTCTTTACCGGACGGCGCAAGCTGGGCGACGTCCGCCTGGGCGTGCTGGGGTTGGGCGAAGCGTCGTCCTGGGCGGACTCACACGTGATTGATGCGGCCGTCAACGACGTAGGCTGGATCACGCGTCTCACGGCAACGATCTCCAGTTGGTGGGACAAATGGATCATCGACGGCATCTGCGTCAACGGACCGGCCATTCTGGCGCGCATGCTCTCGTATCCCGCGCGTCTGTTCGAATGGGGGCTGGTGCAGTGGTACGCGCTGGTGATGACTGCCGGGCTGGTAGGTTTCGTGTTTTATTACGTGTACCACTGAAGGAAGCTCTTAGCTGTTAGCTCTTGGCTCTTAGCTAAAAACTACAAGCGAAGAGTTTTGAGCTAAAGGCTAAGAGCTAAAGGCTAAGAGCTTTCATGCAAAACCACATACTCTCGATCATTCTCTTCACGCCGCTGGTCGGCGCGCTTGTGCTCCTGTTTGTTCCCAAGGAGAACAAGGACGCCATTCGCTGGATTGCGAATTTTTTCGCGCTCGGTGGCTTCCTGATCTCGCTGCCGCTGGTGCCGATGTTCTGGTCGCAGATCAACAGTCCCGAGCGCTTCAAGTTTATCGAGGGTGTGCCGAACAACTGGATTCCCTCCATCGGCGCGGGCTACGTGATCGGCATCGACGGCATTTCCTTCCTGCTCATCATGCTCACCACGCTGCTGGGCTGGATCTCGATCCTGTCCTCCTGGACCGCCATCGAGGTCCGCGTCAAGGAATACTACGTGTGGTTTCTGATTCTTCAGACCGGCATGCTCGGCGTCTTCATGGCGCTGGATTTCTTCCTGTTCTTCGTTTTCTGGGAAGCCATGCTGGTTCCGATGTATCTGCTGATCGGCATCTGGGGTGGGCCGCGCAAACTTTACGCCGCAATAAAATTCTTTCTTTACACACTCGCTGGCTCGGTGCTGATGCTGCTCGGCATCCTGTTCCTCTATTTCCATCATCAGCACTTAACCGGCGTTTACACGTTCAGCCTGACGGCACTCTACGAAACCGCCCCGAAGATTTATACCGATCCCGCTTACGGGCCGACCATCGCCACGCTGCTGTTTTTCGCTTTCTTCTTTGCCTTCGCGATTAAGGTCCCAATGTTTCCCTTCCACACCTGGCTGCCCGACGCACACGTAGAGGCGCCCACAGCCGGCTCGGTTATCCTGGCGGGCGTTTTGCTGAAGATGGGGACCTACGGTTTCATCCGTTTCTCGCTGCCGTTTTTCCCGGGCGTGATGTGGAATCCCGCCACGTTCCTCCACCTGACAGTCCGCGGCTGGATGATCTTCCTCTCCATCGTAGCCATCATCTACGGAGCGCTGGTTTCTCTGATGCAGAAGGACATGAAGAAGCTGGTGGCGTACTCCTCGGTCAGCCACCTCGGCTTCTGCACGCTCGGCATTTTCGCGCTGAACGCCGCGGGCCTGAGCGGATCGGTCTTGCAGCAAGTTAATCACGGCATCTCGACCGGCGCGCTGTTCTTGATCGTCGGCATTCTCTACGAACGCCGGCACACGCGCGAGATCGCCGAGTACGGCGGCATCTCGAACGTGATGCCCGTCTACGCCACCATCACCATGATTATGTTTCTCTCTTCGATGGGACTCCCGCTGCTCAATGGCTTCGTCGGCGAGTTCACCATCCTGCAGGGGACATTCATGGAGAATTGGCGCTGGGGCGCATGGGCCGTGCCCGGAGTGGTTCTGGCCGCGGCGTATCTGTTGTGGCTCTATCAGCGTGTCTTCTTCGGCACGGTTACAAATCCGAAGAATGAAAAGCTGCACGACCTTACGGGGCGTGAAGTTCTGACGTTCGTGCCGCTTCTCGTCATGGCTTTCTGGATCGGTCTCTATCCCAAGCCGTTTTTCAAAATTCTTGAGCAGCCGGTGAATCAGATCGTGCAAAACGTGCGTGCGCCGCACGCCGGCGATGCAGTTAATGCTTCCGTCCAGCATGAAATAACCGTAGCCCCGGTTGCAACTACGGCCGCAGTAATTAATCCGACGGTTCCACAGGGATCAGCGAAAGGAAAGAAATAAGTGGGCTTGCTCTCACAATTCACGGCAAGCGATTACCTGATGGCGCTGCCCATGACTCTGCTCGCGGTGTTTGCGCTGGGCATCCTTCTGATCGATCTCATGCTGCCCCCGGAGGAAAAATGGGTCAACGCGCTCCTGGCGTTTGTGGGAGTGCTATTTGCCACCAGGGGCGTGTGGACGATTCAGCACTGGATGCATGCCAACCCCTCGGTCTCCAAGGGTGCAGTCGGCATGATGGGCACCATGCTGATGAATCCTTGTGCTATTTATTTCTTCTATTTATTCCTCGCGGCCACAGCGATTTCCATTCTCATGTCGGCGCGCTACATGAAGACCGAGCATGAAAATCATGGCGAATACTATGCCCTGATGTTGCTCTCCGTGGTGGGCATGATGTGCATGACCGCGGGTCTCGATATTGTGCTCATCTTCATCGGCCTCGAGCTGATGGCGATTTCCACTTATGTGCTCGTGGGTTTCCTGCGCCGCGACCGCCGGTCGAATGAAGCGGCGCTGAAGTATCTATTACTGGGAGCGTTTTCTTCCGGGATTTTTGCCTACGGTTTATCACTGCTTTATGGACTCACCGGCAGCACGAGCCTGATCGACATTGGCCGCGAGCTAGCTGCGATTTATGCGAAGGACCCTCACAATCCCGTAGCGATCGTTGCCTTGCTGACCACGGTCACCGGTTTGCTGTTCAAGATTGCCGCTGTCCCTTTTCACCAGTGGGCACCGGATGCCTACGAGGGCGCACCGACCTGCATTACCGGATTCATGTCTGTCGCCGTCAAAGCCGCGGGATGGGCGATGTTGCTGCGGATTATGGGCGCCACCTATCCGACTTTTCCCAACGCGGTGCTGGGTCTGGCGGCGATGCGCCCCGTTTACGTTCCGTTGTTCGTCTTCGTTTCCATCGCGACCATGACGGGCGCGAACTTTGCCGCTCTTACGCAAACGAACACCAAGCGCCTGCTGGCCTATTCTTCCATCGCGCACGTCGGCTATATGCTGCTGGGATTGATCGCCGGCACTCCAACCCAACTCAGCCCGGATGGCATCAAGGGCATTCTGATCTATCTGCTGGTTTATACCTTCATGAACCTCGGCGCGTTCGGCGTGCTCACATCGTTGCGCCATCGCAACGTGATTGGCGACGAACTCGACGATCTTAACGGCCTCTACTCGCGCGCTCCCGTAGAAGCCGTTCTTATGCTGATCTTCCTGCTCTCACTTGCCGGGATTCCGCCGCTCGCGGGCTTCTGGGGCAAGTACTTCATCTTTCTCAGCCTTATCGAAACTGGGCACTACGCGCTGGCATCGCTGGGCGTGCTGTATTCCGTGTTCGGCCTCTACTATTACCTGAAGATGGCCAATGCCATGTTTATGGGCCAGCCGGAAGAGCGAGGGTTGTTGCCGGTAAGCTGGACGATGCGCGCCGCACTCGCGATCACGGCATTCGCGACACTGTTCATCGGAATCATGCCCGACAGATTCATCAACCTGGTCAATTGGTCGCTGATTATTCAGACTTCTCCGGTTGCGAGGCTAATGCGCTAGTCCGCAGATATACCCATGCCTGCTCCCGACCCAACACCCGACCGCGAGAGCCCCGGCCGAAAAGAGAGCTTCTGGGTTCAGGCCGCTCGCTACAGCCAACTGGCATTTATCCTGCCGGCCGCGCTCGTCGTGGGATGGCTGATCGGCGTGGCACTCGACCGCTGGCTGCATACGACGTGGCTCTATCTGGCCGGCATTCTTCTGGGCATCGTCGCGGGTTTCATCGAACTGATCCGCACTTTTCTGCGCGACGCGAAATAATTCGCCATCGTGGATTGAAATTCGAGTCCGCGTCCAGCCGCCTTCGCTTACGATAGTTAAGGACATAGCTAAGGACAATGGGGGTTGAGCACCGGCGATGACTGAGCAGATCCCAACCCCGGTCGATCTTGCCCAGGCCGCTGCGGCTGAGCACTTCTACTCCGGCGCGCTTCACCGCATCGGCAATTTTATGGCCGTGCTTTCGCCGTTGCTGGTTGCAGTTGCATGGTGGAAGTTCGGCCTGCGTCCTGCTCTTGGCTTCGTCTTCGGCTGTGGCATTGCCTACGTTAACTTCTACTGGCTGAAGCGCGTGATCGCTGGGTTTGTCGATCGCGCAACTGGAACCGCAACGTCGCAATCGGGCCAGGGGATTGTATTTCGATTTCTGGTTCGTTATGTTTTGATGGCCGTCGGCGCCTATGTTATATTGACTGTTTCACCCGCGAGCCTGAATGGGCTTCTTGCGGGCTTATTTTTGCCCGTTGCGGCCATCGCCTGCGAAGCGGTTTATGAATTGTACGTAGCGCTGGCGCGCGGGGTTTAGCGCAAGAGCGGGTGCAGCCATACGGCCAAGGCGAGAGCTAAAAGCCGACATCCAAAAGCTTCTTTATGCCTGAACAACTTTGGTTCACCGAGATCCTAAACCACCTGTTCGCCACCCCGGTGACGTCATTGCTGCGGACACTGCACATCGAGCCCAAATATCCTGCTGCCCCCATTTCGAACTCGTTCTCGATGGAAGTTCTTGTCTTCGCGTTCCTTCTGGTTCTGTTCCTTTTGCTTCGCTCTCGCCTTTCGGTCGATCGTCCCGGTGCGTTGCAGCACGCCTTCGAAGGTGTCGAAGGATTTATTCAAGGCCAGAGCGAAGAGATCATCGGCCATCACAGCGAGGGGTACACGGCGTTCCTGGCAGTGCTGGCTCTGTTCATTCTGTTCTGCAATCTGATCGGCATCGTTCCGGGCTTTGAGTCCCCGACCGCGGTGCCCATCGTTCCGCTGGGTTGCGCTATTTGTGCCTTCATCTATTACCAGAGTCAAGGATTCAAACACGGCGGAATCAGCTACTTGAAGCACTTCCTGGGGCCCATGCCGGCTCTAGCACCGCTGATGCTTCCCATCGAAATCGTCAGCCACCTGGCGCGAGTGCTTTCGCTCACCATCCGTCTTTTCGCCAACATGTTCGCTGGCGATATGGTCACGTTGGTTTTCTTTTCGTTGGTCCCGATCGGCTTTCCAATACCATTTCTGGGACTGCACATAGGAGTGTCGCTGCTGCAGACCTACATTTTCGTTCTGCTGACTACGGTCTACCTGCAGGGCGCGGTTTCGGAAGAGCACTGAAACGCAGTTGCCAGCGGCCGTTGCCAGCGAAAACTGGCTTGAGAATAATTGTGAGGGCGTCCTCCAATGTTCAGGTTCTACTGGCAACCGGCAACTGGCCACTGATTTTCAGCCGTTCAGCGTGAGGGCGTCTGCACGGAATGACGTCAACCACTCACTGGCGGTATTTCATACGAGGAGAAACACAATGAGTAAGCTAAGCAAATTGTTTATGGTACTGTCTGTACTTTCTTTCGCTGTACCTGCCGTCGCGCAGGGCGGCGGGGGCGAGAGTGGAGTTAATTGGGTTGCTATCGCTGCCGGATTTTCCATGGCGTTTGCTTCCGGCATCTGTGCCTTGGCGCAAGGCAAGGCGACCGCCTCGGCCGCCGAGAGTCTGGCGCGCAATCCAGCCGCTCGTCCTGGCATTCAGCTCGCTTTGATCCTGGGCTTGGCCCTAATCGAGTCGCTCGCTCTCTACACCTTGGTGATCATCTTTGTAAAGGTCAAGTAGGAATCTCGATCAAACGCTCTGGGAAGTGAAAAGCCTCTGCTCGAACAGCAAGCAGAGGCTTTTTTGTTCTCATAGGAGCTTTTAGAATCCCATCTGGCTACACTTTCCGGTCCCCGCCCCAATCCAGATCCTTCTTTTGTGGGGCACGGCTCAGCGCATCCACCAGCAACCGCCGCAGGCGGTAACGGCTCTCCAGATCAGTGTTAACAATTTCGAACCCCACCTCGTTCACGCGCGCGCGGCGGAGCAAGACATGAGCCCGAATTTTCGAGCGCATGCCCACGGAAATTTCCAGATCGGCCTCGCTGCCGATGCGCAAGTTGTCCTCTTTAGTGCCCATTCCGCCGCCCAAGCTCAACTCGCGGATCAGGATTCTTGATCTTCCCCACGAACTGCCAATCGTTGCGCCGACCGTGCGCGAGAGCACCATCCGCTCGTAGCGCCGCTGGCGCACCCACGGACATGCCGGAGCCGTATCCAAAGGCGCGATCGCAAGTTCCGCCGGCTCGATGCCACTATCGGATAAAATCTGACCGCTGTAGCGCGGATCGGTTTTGGATAAAGACTGTGCCGCCGCAATTCTCAGCTCGCGATGATGAATCCATCCAAATGTTTTCTTCGTCTCCACAATCTCGCGCAGCAGCGGTACAGCCTCGGAATCCTTCAGCCTGCCTAGAGATTCGATGGCCTTCAGTTGGACGAAGGGTGAACGAGACGCGGCTTCTCCGGGTTTAGCCATGGCCATCAGGGGATGCGATGTGCTGAGGTCGCCACTCATTCCGATTTCATCCACCGTTTCCGGCAGCACCACCGAATCCAGCACTTCCGCTAACTCGAGCAACGTGCGGCCCCGGTCGGGCGCCGCACCATACGCGATTTGCCGCACCACAATGTCGTGATAAAAGCGGTTCCATTCCGGCAAGCGCGCCGGCAGCAACTCCAACAAAGTGCCCACATCCAACCGGCTCAAGAGCCCCACCACCGCTGAGGCCTGGCGAGGCTGTCCAGTCCGCAAGATCTCCCGCAGTTGGGTCAGAGCCGGAGATCCCATCTCTTTGACCAGTTCGACCATGCGATCGCATTCGTCCCGCCGCATGCAGCGGAAGAAGCGGTCGGCCAAGTGCTCGGCCCCTGACTGGCAAGTCCGGCGCAACACCACCAGCAGGTCCGCTGGAATTGGATCGCAACGCAACGCTTCTTCGATAAACTCCGGAATGCGGTTTTCGACGCCGACTCGCGGCCGCAGATCATTCACCATGACGGGACGCTGTTGCAGCAACATCTCCATCCCGGCACAGACCGCATTCACCGCCTGATAGTTCTTGGCTTCGCTGGCCTCCTGGCTCAGCCGCACGAATGCCGCGCTCAGCAAGCTCTGCAGCTCGTTATCTTTTTCTATACACAACTGCTCGGTTACTTTCTGGATGGCCCCACCCATCGCTTCACCGCCGAGCCTGGCGTACAGATCCGCCAGTTGGCTCAATCCGATGGCAACCTTGCGGCGCGGATCGGCTTCCCGGGTGCTCAGGCAGGCAGAGTAGTTGTTCAGAATTTCCGCCGATGTTTGCTTGTCGTCGCGGTCGAGCAGTACTTCAACGAACTGGCGCAGGTTGCGCGGCGGCACACAGGGAGCTTCATGGGAGAGCAGTACCGTTTTCTTTCCTGACTCCGGCACCTCCGCCCAGAACATCCGGTCCAGGATGTCGGCATGCGACTCCACCAGGATCCCGGCCTTGTTCATTTTTTCTTCTTGCAGCTTCAGAATCTGGCGCAGCGAGCCCATCTGCCGGCTCATGTGCTCCATCATCTGGTGCACAGCGTTGACCTTGACTTCACCCTTCGAATAGCGTTCCAAGGCGAAGCGGATCGCCATGTGCTCGGCTGCCTTCATCAGCAGCGGCGTATCCTCCTGCTCGCTGGTAGCTTTAGCCGCCAAACTTCCCAGCAGCTGCTGCAAGTTCAGCCGCGTATTCGGATCGGTCTCGACCAGTTCCTTCTGCAGAACCTCCGGACTGGCATTTGGATCGCCCTGAACTTGTCCGAATCGCGTGAGCAGCCGGATAGCCTGCACCACTTCCGCTTCCTGCAGAGGAACTACTCCACCTTCCCAGGCCGGAGCCGTGCCCGTCGCCGTGCCGCTGCCGGTCCCGGCCTCGGTTCCGGTTGCCGGCCCTGCAACCCAATGGCCCGGAACATTCGGAACGCTTCCGAACGGAACTCCTGTTCCGCCGCCTCCGCCCGCTGCATTCGCGCCCTCCGCCGCTGCAATCAACTGCAGCAACTTCTGCGGATCGTTCAACCATTGCTTGAATTCCGGCCCTAGAGTTTGCGCCGCAATCTGCGCCGCCACGCTGATGTCGCCCGTCAACGGATCGGCCGCCACAAATTTCACTTCATTAATTTTGATGGTGCTTTGCTTGCCCGCATTGCTCAGAGCTTCTTTGATCTGCTTGGATACGTCCTGGGCCTTGGAGCCGGCGATCGTAAACGCGCGCACCAGGCGGGTGAAGTCTTCGACGGTAACGTCCTTGGAGAAGTGCAGGCTGGCCAACCCGGCTGTGGATAACAGTTGCCCGAAGCTGCGTTCCGTCTGGCCGGTCTCGAGCGGAACTCCATCGAGGAGTAATTTGTTATCCGAAACTCCCAGCAGAAAGCCGCCTTCTCCGGCTGCCGGCAGACCCTGCTGCAGTTCATTCCAGGTGACTTCGAACTGAGCTTCCGTGCGCTTGTGTTCGTAGCCGTACATTCGGGCGTACTTGATCAGGATGTTGAGACTATGGACAAACGCCCGCGCCGATGCCGCCCGGTTGGCATGAAATGTACTCGCGTTCGTGATAAGGTGCTCCTCGAACTAGACTCTGCAAGTAAGAGGTTAAATCCAGCAGGTAAGGGGTTGCACATTACGGAGGTAACGGGCAATTCCGACGGAGCCTGCGTGGAGAGGAGTCGAAGGCTGTCAGTTGTGGTGAACCCCTTTGGGACACTTCCCGTCACTGGCGTTCCCCGTCGTCTCCAGCGAAAATAGGAATGCCAACATTGCACCTTCCGGAACCTACCGTGCCTTCCTCAACGACTCGCAAAAAACGACCCAAGAAAACCACCGGCCTGCGCTACTGGATGCTGCAGGTTCTAAAGGAATGCGAGCGTGTCTCCACGGATTTTGGGGCCGATCCGGTTCATGATCTGCGGGTCGCGCTGCGCCGCTGCCGCTCCCTCGCCGACGGATTAATGGCCCTCGATCCCAATCCCGAGTGGAAGGCGATGAAGAAGGCCGGTAAGCGCCTGTTTCAACGCCTCGGCGCCCTGCGCGATGTGCAAGTCATGATGGAGTGGGTGGAGAAACTCGATGGAGCGGAAGCTAAAGTGGCTGCAAGTGTGGAGGCGGGCGACCCTTCGGTTTCCAGGGCAGGCTCGCCTGCGTTGCCACAATCGCAACTGAATCCTGATTCCATTTCCGGTACAGCAGATCAGGCAGCCCAAACCTTGCTCGCAATCCTGCGCCGCCGCGAGCAGGAACAGCAGCATGAAGCGCAATCCGCTCTCGAAGAATTCGACGGCAAACAGTGGCGACAGTGGAGTAAGTCTCTTCCTGCACGGGCCGGCCGCATTCGGCAGGGCAGCGCGCTCTTTAAGCACCTCGCTCTCGAGCGCTGGACCGCAGCCCGCGAACTCCACAACCGGGCCTTGCGCAATCGCTCCCAAGTTGCGTTCCACAGTCTCCGCATCGGGATCAAACGCTTCCGCTACATCGTGGAAAACTTTCTTCCTGCCGAGCACAAGGCCTGGAGCAACGACCTCAAAGAAATCCAGGACCTACTCGGCGAAGTCCACGATCTCGATGTGCTCTGGGCCACTGCCGTTTCCTGTCAGGTTTTTCCCGATGCAGATTCGCGCAGCCGCTGGCGGGATCGAATCCTCTCCGAGCGCACCAAGCGCATCGAGGGCTACCGGAAAAAAATGATCGGCGAGCATGCTCTGTGGCAGGTCTGGCGCGCTGGGCTGCCGCAGGGCAAACAGATTGAAGTTCTTGCCACGCGCCGGATGAAGCTTTGGGCGAATGGCCTCGATCCCGACTTCCCGCACTCCGAGCGCGTCGCCAGCCTGGCTCTTCAACTTTACGAGGGCCTCCTTGCCGGGAGATGGGAGCCTTCGGTCGCCGTCGTCGCTGCCCGCTCCAGTCTGCTCGCCGCCGCCCTTCTCCACGATGTCGGCAAATCCAAAGGCGAAAAGGGACATCACAAGACTTCCTTCGACTTGATTCGCGCCCACGGCAACCCATTAGGCTGGAAGCCCGCGGACATGCAGCGCGCCGCCGTTGTCGCCCGCTTTCACTGTGGAGCCTTGCCCACTCGAAGGCACAAACTGTTGCGCGATCTCTTCCCTGACGAGCAGAGGGCAACCATCCAACTCGCCGCAATCCTTCGCCTGGCGAATGCCCTGGATGCCGCCCACGACGGCCACATCCGCCGCATTCAGATTGAAAATGTCCAGATCAAAGGGAGACAGAACGAAGCGCTGGAGATCGCCGCCGAAGGCTATTCGCCCCTGGGACCATCTGCTCAAACCATCGCCGCCGAGCGCCACTTGCTGGAGACCGTGCTTCACCGCCCGGTAGTGATCAAGCCGATGAAGAATCCCTCGATCCGAAACCGTCGAGCGATCGCCTTTCGGCAGGCACAACTCAGCCGTGCCGCTCTGAAGACAGCAAGCGGCTTGCGTTCGTCAACCCACGCGTGGCTCCGGAAGAAGAATGCCTAAGATTTACTCGAAGAAGTGGGCCACTTTCTTGCCGGCTTTTTCGGTGTAGTAGACCGTAACCTTCGCGGATTTCTCGCTTCCCTTCGCGATGTCCTTGCCCGCATCGGCCGCGGCGTGATCGGTCAGGCGAAATGTATCCTCCGTGCCATCTGCGGTCTTGACCGCCAGGGTCTTGCCGGCGCGATCGATATGCATGATGGTTCCGTCCACCGACTTAATGCCGTCTTTGCCGACTCTATCGACCTCAACCGCCGTCTTTTCCGTACCTGCGGTAGTGTAGTGCGCCACTACTTCGGTGCCCTCCGTCAGTCCGTGAAAGGCGTCTTTCGTCCCCGTCGCTGTGGCCTCGCCGCCGTGGACAGTGGTCTTGTCAACGAACTTGAGGCTATGTTCCGTGCCGTCCTTACTCTTTACAACGGCAGTCTTCGTAGCAGAATCCAATTTGACGATGGTTCCATGGACAGCACCGACAACGTCCTGTGCGGCCCAGCCAAACGCACTCAAAAGCAGAAGCACCAGAGATGCACGGACAATGTTTTTCATCTTTTTCCAATCTCCTTAAGGGATAAAGTCAGAAGCTTGTTTTTTTGAGCTCGCAAACAACCTAATCCTAGATACGCTTTCCGTCAAATTCGCCGAGGACGGCCGCCCTCCAGCCGGCAACATTTTTGAGGCAGATTTCCACAGGCTGCTTTACGTGTAGCTCTCCAGGGACTTCCGCAAACTCGCTTCTCCGGATACAAATGTTCTTGCTACCGGAAGCCGGACGCCAAGACCCGGAAGCCCGAGCACAACCCATGACTCACGCTCAACTAGTCGAAAAAGCCGTCCGCTGGCTGCGAAGCTACCGCTGTGGAGTCGTGCTCTCCGAACAAGCCTGCGTTAGCGGTGAGATGCCCGACGCCATCGGCTGGAAGCGCGCTTGCCATTCGGTGCTGGTCGAATGCAAAGTCACGCGCTCTGATTTCCTTGCCGACCGCGCCAAGCCCTTCCGCCTCAAGCCGGAGCAGGCAGTCGGCTGCGAGCGCTTTTATCTGGTTCCCGCCGGAATGGTTCGATGCGAAGACCTTCCCACAGGCTGGGGCCTGCTCGAACTTCGTCGCGGCAGAATCGAAATGACTCATGCCTCCGCGAAGAACCTGCGCAGCGCCAGCGGCTTTCGTTGCGAAATGAATTTGCTGCTAGCCAGCCTGCGCCGTGTCGAAGTCCGCGTGGAGCCCCAAAGCATCACCGACTTCCTGAAGTGGAAGAACCGCATGGTGGAATACAATCGCGGCGCCCTTCCGGAAGGCTTGGCTCCCGCTGAAGAAGAAGCCAACGTGTTCCTCGAAGCGGACCTGACGTTGTAGCACCGCCGCGGAGAATGGCAAGTTCGAATGGGCCAAGAGCCGGAAGCCAGAGGCTTCTCACAACTCCCGGCGCCCTTCCATGGCCTTCAGCATCGTTATCTCATCGGTATATTCAATGTCGCTTCCGACCGGGATGCCCATCGCAATGCGCGTCACTTTCACGCCGACGCGCTTCAGTTGCTGCGATAGATAAGTAGCAGTGGCTTCGCCTTCGACCGTGGGGTTGGTGGCCACGATCACTTCATCCACGTTGCCCGCATCGACGCGTGTAATCAGATTGGCGATGCGCAATTGCTCCGGCCCTATGCCGTGCAACGGCGAGAGCGATCCGTGGAGAACGTGGTAGACGCCGTTGAAGTGCTTGGTTTTTTCGATGGCGGCAATGTTGGTGGGTTCCTCCACCACGCACACCAGGCGCTGGTTGCGGGTTGCGCTGGTGCAATAGACGCATGGGTCGACGTCAGTGATGTTGTTGCACACCGAGCACAGCCGCAGGTTAGCCTTGACGTCGCGCACCGCCGCGGCCAGCGCTTCGGCATCCTCGTCGCTCGCACGTAGAATATAGAATGCCAGCCGTTGTGCGCTCTTCGAGCCTACGCCCGGCAACTTCTTCAGCTCGTCAATCAGCCGCGACATCGGTTCTGCAAATTTAGACATAGGGAAGATTGAGTAAATTGGCAATCGGGTAATTGGGCGATTTGAAAACCGAACTGAAGCCCGTCAATTAGTCAGCTAAGGAATCAGGGAAATTGGACAATCACTCGATCGCACAAATGGCCCAATTCTTCACAGCCCGCCGATGCCCAGGCCGCCCAGCATGCCGCCTACAGTCGACTGCATTGCCCCATCGACTTTGCGCGCGGCTTCGTTGACTGCGGCGAGCACCAAGTCCTGGAGCATCTCCACGTCGCCCGATTTCACTGCTTCAGGATCAATGCGCAGGCTGAGCAACTGCTTGCGGCCGTCCATCTTTGCCGTTACCGTGCCCCCGCCAGACGAGGCTTCCACCACTGTTTCCTGCATCTTCTTCTGCAGGCTATCGTACTGCGACTTCGCCTTCGACATCAGTTCTTGCAGATTGAATCCGCCCATTTGCACCTTCCATTGCTCTTTGGGTTCTAGGTGTTAGGTCTCAGGGTCGAGTCGTAAAACTAGCGGATACGGTTTCCTAAGACCCAAAGACTAAGACCTGACACCTGATCTTCACCGTTTCTCCTTATAATCGATCACCGTACGAATCTCAGCGCCGAACTTTTCCTGCAGCCTGCGGACTACGGCATCCTGCTCAGCGCGGCCTCGGCCACTGGGTCCTGAGTTTGTTGCATCGGACCTGGCCCCGCCATTGCGCTTTACTTCCGTGGGCGCCACGGTTGCACCAGAAACAATTTTCAGTTTGACGGCCCGCCCCAGAACGCCGCTGGCCGAGGCAATCGCCAGCCGCCTCGCGTCGGCGCTAAGCGACATGTCGACCACGGTCTGCGACTCGGAGACCTTGATCACCACTTCGTTTCCTTCCGCCGACCATTCGCCCTGTTCGAGCATCGAGACCAGGATGCGCTGATTGCCATCCGCGAGCGCTTGCAGCACGGCGCTTTGCAGCCTCTCGAGAGGCGCGGCCGACACTGCGGCTGGGGGTTGTGAGGCCAATTGCGGTGCTTGCGGCGCGGGCCTCAGTCTTGGTTCGGGCTGAGGCTCGGCCGGCGAATTGAGTTCAGGTTCGGACGCTCTTTGGCTGAGATTTGCGGGTGCGGCGGCGCCCATGATCACCCGTGCAGGCGGACTGCCCGCCGCGACGATTCGCGGACCGCCCGCGGGAACTGAGTCCGCGGACGACTCCTGCCGGGGAGTGCCCTTGCGCGCGGAATCGGCTGCAAACGGCGAAACGTGATTGGGACGAACTCCCGCAACGCCCTCCGCCCAACGCATCTCGGAGGCAGCGCCCGAGGTCGCAACAATCGAAGGCCGCGTCGCAGGTCTGGATGCGTTCGCTCCGGCAACGCTCGACGAAGCGGCCACGTCGCTAAGCAGTTGCTCGATCGGCAACAGACGCTGCGCGTGCGCCATCTTGAGCAGGCCGAGCTCCAGGTGGAAGCGCTGTTCCTGCTTGTATCCCAGTTCGCCATGGGTTCGAAGCATGATCTGCAGGTGACGAGTGAGATCTTCTTCGCCGAACAGGTCCGCAACGCGCTGCACGCGTTCGCGTTCTTCGCTCGATATCTGCAGCAGCGAAGACTCTTTGCCCGCAATCTTGGCCACGGTGGCATTGCGCAAAAAGCGAACCATCTGGCGCGCAAAATGGGTGGGGCTATGGCCTTCGCCGATGAGATGGTCGACATGCCGCAGTACGTCTTCACTGGCGCCGCGGGCGATGGCTTGCATCACTTCTTCGAGTATGTGCGCGGGCGCGGCGCCGACCAGGTCGCGCACGGAGTCGGCTGTGAGTCTTCCGCTGGATGACGCAATTGCCTGATCGAGGATCGACAGCGCATCGCGCATGGAGCCATCGCCAGCCTCGGCGAGCAGGGCAAGAGCATCGTCATCCGCTTCAATCTTTTCGCGGCCGACCAGATCGCGCAGCTGCCCAACAATGTCGTCAAACTTTACGGCACGGAAACTAAAATGCTGGCAGCGCGAGCGGATGGTCTGCGGAATGTCCTCGGGCTGCGTGGTCGCCAGCATGAAAACGATATGGTCGGGCGGTTCTTCCAACGTCTTAAGCAAAGCGTTGAAGGCAGCGTCAGTAATCTGGTGTGCTTCATCGAGAATGTAAATCTTGAAACGATCGCGCGCTGGGCGGTAGCGCGCCGCCTCGCGCAATTCGCGGATTTCGTCGATACCGCGATTGGTGGCGGCGTCGATCTCGATGACGTCGACCGCATTACCCGCACGAATCTCGGTACAGGATTCACAGATGCCGCAAGGCTCGGAAACAGGCTTGTCGGACGAGCGGCAATTCAACGCCGCAGCCAGAATACGCGCCACGGTCGTTTTTCCAATGCCGCGATGGCCGCTGAAAATGTAACCATGCGCGGTCCTTCCCTGTTCGAGCGCGTTCTGCAGAGTACGGGTGACGTGCTCCTGTCCGATAACCTCGGAGAATTTTTGCGGACGATATTTGCGCGCCAGGACGGTATAGCTCATGAGCCGGAAGAGACGATTATACGTGATTGGAGGCACCCTGGCGGGAAGGCACTTTCCCGGGAGGCTTGCTAAAAGCAAACTGCAAGCGATAGTCTGGTGCGTTGATCCAGGCGCGAACTAGTTGGCGCTTTCTTGATCAGAGCGCCGCGAAGGAGAGCTCCCATGCAATTGAAGCTGGCAACAAAAACGAAAGATGGAATTTTAGTTGTGGATTGCACCGGCCGCATTGTGTTCGGCGAGGAGTCGTCGCTAATACGGGAAACCGTGAAGAAGGCCGTGTCAGAGAATAATCGCATCGTGCTCAACCTTGGCGAAGTGAATTATATCGATTCCGGCGGACTGGGCACGCTCGTGGCGCTGCGCACCACCGCGCAAAACGCTGGCGGCACAATCAAGTTAACGAATCTGACCAAACGCGTGGGCGATCTGCTGCAAGTCACCAAGTTGCTCACGGTTTTCGACGTATACAACTCAGAGGCGGAAGCCATCGAATCCTTCCGGAAGGCAGCCTAAACCGGGCCGCGAAGTGGGGCTCATGAATCGCGGCTCGTGATTCGCCGCGCAGGGTCCGGCCCCGGCCTTTTCTCGAATGCTTCCTCGCATCATTTTTATTTTGTGTTTGCTGGTGAGTGCCAGCGGCTTCGTGTCTCCGCCGGTGGCGCTGGCGCTTGGACTGGTGTTTGGTCTGACGTTGCCGCATCCTTACGGCGGCGAGGCCAAGAAGTCTTCCAAGTATCTTTTGCAGGCCTCCGTGGTGGGGCTCGGCTTCGGAATGAATCTTCATCAGGTCGTGCAGGCCGGGCGCAGTGGCTTCGTCTATACCCTGCTCGGGATCAGCTTCGCGCTGATTGTCGGCATGGGGCTGGGCGCTTTGCTCAATGTCCAACGAGTGCCCGCATTTCTGATTTCCACCGGGACGGCGATTTGCGGCGGGAGCGCGATTGCCGCTGTCGGACCGATCACGCAGGCCAGCGACGAGGAAATGGCCATCGCTCTGGGAACTGTGTTCGTGCTGAACTCGGTGGCGCTGCTCATTTTTCCCGCCATTGGCGCGGCACTCAAGCTTAACCAATCTCAGTTTGGACTGTGGGCGGCGC
>PLUI01000157.1 GCA_003164855.1 Acidobacteriaceae bacterium | reverse complement strand
TGATGACGTCCGCGTCGGATAGAACGACCAAACCCTGCTTCACCATTTGGTCAAGAATCGGCATAAAAGCCTTGAGCTTTTCTTCCGTATCGACCACGGACAGCAGGATTGGCCGGTCGTGGGAAAGGCTCAGCGCAGCGTCCTTATGAATTCTCCGATTGGCACCATAACCGAGAATCCCCCGGTAAACCGTGACCCCAGCAATGTCGTTCGATCGCAGACCATTGACGATGGCTTCATACAACGGCTTGCCATTCCACTTGTCATTTTCGCCGATGTAGATCCGCATCATCTTGGCTTTGCCCTCACGCTTTAAGGCGGGTCTCCCGGGCTCAGTCTGCTTCTGGTTTTTTTCGGCAGGTTTGACGATTGTAGTGTCGTGCATTTCAATCAGTCCGGTACCTGCCAGCGCCTGCAGTTTGGGTAGTAACTCCTCCACTTTTTCTGCGGATTCGATGAACTCGATCTTGACCGGAAGGCGGACGGCCAGATCCACGAGACTGGTGGTGTGAAGGTGATGATCTGCGCCAAATCCAGCGATGCCGCGCGTCACTGTCGCGCCTGACACACCCTGGAAGAAAAGAAAATCAAGAATAGCGGTATAGGCCGAACTCCCGTGGTACTGCTGGTCCTCAGCCACGTAAATGCCGACCTTCTTACCGGGTCCCGCTGTAAGCATGTTGTCCTCCAGAAATATAGAGTCCCCTTTGACCTAACAGAAAATTCGCCGTAGCAGCGTCAGCTTTCAGGCGATTGCCCTCCCGGCTATCATGCCTCCCCAAACCGCAACGAACCCGACAACCACACTCGCTGCCACGTAAAGAAGCCCCAGACCTATCTGGCCATCCTGGATAGTCCGCAACGTCTCATACTCGAAACCGGAGAAGGTCGTGTAGCCTCCGATGAAGCCAATTGGGATCAAGTATCGCCAGTTGGGACTCCAACTAGTTCTCACGGTTAACCAGGCAAAGACCAAGCCAACCAGAAACGAACCCGTGATGTTAACCACGAACGTTCCGTAGGGAAAGCGAGTTCCCATTTTGCTGCCGATATAACTTCCCAGCCAGAACCGCAGAATCGAACCCAGACAGCCGCCGATGCCGACCAATAGATATTTCAGCAAGTCGCTCCGTTCCTTTCCCTCTAATCTACAGCTATACGAGCACGTCGCGGAGTCAAGGTTTTCTGCGGATTATTGCCGGTACCATGACTCCGCGACAAAGCAAATCCGCTTGTCAGGAGTCATCAGCTGTTCCGGCTTAAAGATTGGGACAGCGGTTGAAGGTGAACCCCTTCACCGTGGTTGAACAATACAAGTACAACAAAAAACGCCCATCGAAGTCAACGGTACTGGCGTTACTGCCCGTGCTCGGCCTTCTCCAGATCATCGGCGGCCTTACCAATTGCCGCGGCGACGTTTTCGAGCACTTGGCCTACTACGGGAACCTGCGCATCTGCTTCCTTCCATTTTTCCTGATCCATATATTCACGAACCGCCGCAATCGGCTTAGCCNNGCCTGCCATTTAGCGAACGCCGCCTGGTAACGTTCTGCGCTCTTCTTGATCGCCTCAACTCCGTTCTTCAAGGGGGCAAAATTCATAAACGGAGGAACTTGCTTGGCGGGAGGAGGCACAGAAGTTTTTCGCGGATCCGATGTCGCCGAGAACACTCCTTCTTTCAGTTCCAGATTTCGTTCGGTAATTTCATCCTGCTTGTCTTTGAGCAACTTTTCCAGGTCTTTCACATAACGTTCGATTGTCTCCGCTTCGGCGTTGTACTCGTAAGGAATCACGTCGGCATCCGCCAGCCGCATCACCGCAGTTCCACCGGTCTGAGCCAGCGCGCGGCCGTAAGAAAAATCGGTATCCACAAACTTCGTATACCAATAAAAATCATCATAGATGGAATGATAGGAGTCCGCATCGTTCTCTCCGCCATAACCGATGTTGAGAGCGGAGATGCCCGCGTGGTCCTGAAAAGACGTATAGTCCGAACCGTCTCCCAGCGCGTTGATCCGCACATCCCCGCTTTTTCTGATCTCAGTCCGCTCCTCCGCGTTGTGTGCTCTGGCAATCTGCTGCAGACGCGCCCGTTGCTGCACCGGAATGTGCTTCTCCGGATCTTGAATGTCGCGAGCTACGTCGTTAATAAGGTGCTGCAAGTCATGCGTACCTCCGGCATGGAAGAATCCCCTTCCATTGCTGTCTGAGTTGATGTAAGCGACCGCGTGCTTCTGAAGCTCGTCGCCATGCGTCTCAACCCACTCGGTTGAACCCAATAACCCGGGCTCTTCGCCGTCCCACGCGCAGAGAATGATCGTCCGCTTTGGCTTCCATCCCTGCTTGCGTAGTTCGCCGAGTACACGAGCTTCTTCTAAAACCGTTACCATTCCTGAGATCGGATCATCCGCACCATTCACCCAGGCATCGAAATGATTCCCTCGGATCACCCATTCATCGGCCGCATCCGACCCGCGCATGGTCGCAATCACGTCATTCACCGGTTTCAAGTCCCAGTTCGAAACCACTTTCAGATGAACCTTTGCCGGGCCCGGCCCAATGTGATATGTGATGGGCATCGCACCTCGCCAACCCTCGGGCGCAACCGGCCCCTGCAACGCCGAAAGCAGCGGCAACGCATCGCCCCAGGAAATTGGCAGCACCGGAATCTTGGTGATGGTCTTCGCGTCCTTGATCTCGAGCCGCTTGGCATCGGCAGTGGCTCCTACGCCGGGCGTTAAAGGATCACCGGGATAGTCCGTATCCATCACGCTGCCGCGCTGCACGCCCTCGCGCGGCCGCCAGCCACCCTTGGGATAGTCGTCGCCATTGAAAAAGCCATCGTCTCTGGGATCGGAGTAAATAATGCACCCAATAGCCTCGTGCTCGGCCGCCACCTTGGGCTTGATTCCTCGCCAGCCTTCGCCGTAGCGCGCGATCACGATCGCACCCTTTACGGAAATCCCCAGGCGGTCCAGTTGCTCGTAATCTTCACGGTTGCCGTAGTTCACATAGACCAGCGGCGCGGTCACATCTCCGTCAATCGAGTACGCGTTGTAAGTAGGCAACTGCTCCGCGGTCTGATTCGAAGTCGGATCGCCTGGAACGGGCGGTTCCTGTAACTTGGCTCGGAACTTCGTCGGCTCGATCATTTCGACAATGCGCTCTTTGGGCGTCGGAAAGAGCACCGTGAAGGTCTCAATATGTGCGTCGAATCCCCATTCCTTGAACTTGGAGAGAATCCACTCCGCATTCTCCTTGTCATAAGGAGAACCTACGTGATGCGGGCGCGCGCTCAAACGCTGCATGTTCTCGCGCAAATTATCCGGCACGATGCCGGCCTGTAGTTTCTTCTCCCAATCCCGTTCCGTCTTGGCGGATTGCGACGAGTAGCCTGCGAGCCGGGAGTACTCGGGAGTCGAGGTCTGCCCCGATTGCGCAAAGGTCAGCTGGGCGGTGCTAATGATTGCGATAGCAAAATACACGAGAAAAGAGCGTGGTGAAGTCAAAGAACGTCCTCCGGCAGTCACTTTTGGAGTGCACCGAATCATAGGAAGAAATGTTGGCAAAAAGAGAATTGCAGTTTTATTGCACTGTCAGCGAGACCGTTGTCGCGTGCTGCATCCCATTGGAATTCCCAGTAACAGTTACCGTGTAAATACCGGCTGGAGTTTCCGAGCTGGTCACAGTCATCGGAGTCTTGCTGCCGCTGCTATTGCCGCACGCCGCCTGCAACATGCATCCGGCTAGTACGAAGAAGAAGAGACTGAAGCTCAAGATCTTGGTCCTCGTTGGCGTCTTTAGTCCCGCCCCGCCGAGCAAGATAGCCGGGATTATCAGGCCGATAGCGAAGAGCCTACCTGAACCGCGCTTGTCGACCGGCACAAGCGCCGCTTGTGCCCCGCTGGTGGCGACCGTGAGCACGGACGTGCCGGTATTGTTCGCCACCGAAATCGTCCCCAGCGAACAAGTGGGTGCGGGACTCGACCCATTCGACACGCTGCAAGTGAGCGCTACAGTCGACAGGTTGAGTCCACCCAGCGGGTTGATTGTGATCGTCGATTTTGCGGACGCTCCGGGGGCGACAGAGGCCGGCAACAGAGTGCCGGCTGAGATGCTGAAATCAGGAGCAGTTACTACCAAGCTCACCGCGGTTGAAGTGCTGCCATTGAAGTTGTTATCTCCGCCGTATCCCGCAGTAATGCTGTGGGTTCCCGCAGTGAGTGTGGAGGTCGAGAAAGTCGCGACTCCGTTTCCGCCCAGAGCAGAACTGCCGAGCGGCGTCGTACCGTCCACGAACGTCACCGTACCCGAAGGTACGCCCGCAGTTCCCGGAGCCACCGCTGCCGTAAAGGTTACGGTCTGATTCAAGTTCGCCGACGTCGGAGTCAAACTCAGTACTATGCTCGTGTTTCCTTTTTCCACCATCTGACTAAGAACGGGCGAAGTGCTGGCGGTGAAGTTCGTGTTTCCCCCATAAGCGGCGGTAATGCTGTGCGTTCCGACCGTGAGCGTTGAGGTGGAGAACGTAGCGATGCCGCTTCCGTTCAAAGACGAAGAGCCGATTGCGGTAGTTCCATCCAGAAACGTCACCATCCCAGTCGGCTTTCCCGTTGTGTTTGAGCTTACTGTGGCCGTGAAAGTTATCAACTGATTCGGATTGGACGGATTGACAGAAGAGACTAACACGGTTCTGGTGCCCGCCATCTGCACTGTTTGAGTCAATGCCACTGTATGTCGCTGGTAGTTGGCATCCCCGGAATAGATCGCTGAGAGCGCGTCAGCGCCCACCGGCAGCGCGGTTGTGCTTAGGGAGAATTGTCCGGAAACCAATGCTCCGGACCCGATGACCGTGTTTCCATACTCCACAGTCACACTGCCGGTGGGCGCTACGCCATTGGGTACGCTGGCCGCCACCGTTGTCGTGAGCGTGACAGACTGGCCGTAGATTGAGGGATTGGCGGAAGACTGAATGCTCATCGCCGTGCCTTGCGTGTTAAGCAACACACTCACGGTGTTGCTGACTCCGTTTGCCACGGCCAAGTCGGCTGCTCCATCTCCGTTGAAGTCACCCACGGCGGCGGAGTACGCCTCCGATCCCGTGCCAAACAGAGTAGGCGAGGCAAATGTCCCGTCCCCATTGCCGAGGAGCAGGCTCACTTCGTTCCCCGGAGAACCTCCCAAAGGCGTACTGGTAAGGGCCAGGTCCAGCTTTCCATCTCCGTTGAAATCCGCGATAACAATTGAAGAGGGATTCGCCCCCGTGGGGTAGGCCTTGACCGTTTGGAATGTGCCGTCTCCATTACCTAGCAGCACGCTCACTTGTTGAGTTGTGAAGTCAGCTACCGCCAGATCAAGGTTGCCATCGCCGTTGAAATCTCCCACCACCACAGAGAGCGGGTTGCCTCCCGTCCCCGTAGGGTACGCCACCTGTGGCTGAAAGGTGCCGTCGCCATTGCCCAATAGAACGCTGGCATTGTTGTCCGTCTCATTCACGACTACCAAGTCGAGTTTTTGATCTCCATTGAAGTCTCCCAGGGCCACCGATATGGGACCATGGCCTACGTTGTAACTCACCGCCGGCTTGAACGTACCATCGCCGTTGCCCAAGAGGACGCTCACTGTATTGCTATGGAAATTCGCAACCACCAGATCCAGATTGCCGTTACTGGTTAACGCTCCAGAGGCGACAGATGCTGGCTCACTCCCGACGGAGAAGGCAACGGGAGACCCAAATGTGCCATCTGCAGCTCCTAACATCACGCTGACCGTGTCAGTGGCATAATTTGCCACCGCGAGGTCCATGATCATGTCTCCGTTAAAATCCCCCACCACCAAAGCATAAGGATCGGTATCGGTTCCGGTCGAGTAGTCGCTCGGGCCCTGAAAGGTACCGTCACCGTTGCCCAGCAGGATTGAGATCGTGCCCGGGCCACAGCTTGGAAAAGCCGGACAATTGCTATTCGCTATGGCTAGATCAAGAAAACCGTCTCCGTTGAAGTCGGCCGTCGCAACCGCGTGCGGATTGGTGCCGGCAGGATAGTCTGTGCGCGCCTGGAAAGTCTCATTTCCATTGTTCAAGATCACGCTGATGGTATTGCCGCCCGAGTTCGCCACAACCAGGTCGGTCTTGCCATCATTATTAAAGTCTCCCGTAACCACTGAGTAAGGAATATCTCCGGTCCCGGCGTTCACCTGTCCCTGGAAGGTGCCGTCGCCAACTCCCCAGAGCACGCTTATAGTGTTGCCATTGCTAGCCGACACCGCGACATCCAGCTTCCCATCGCCATTGAAGTCTCCCACGGTCACCGCTGAGGGGAAGTATGCGGTGGGATATTCCACATGTGTGGGAAAACTTCCTGTTCCATTTCCCAAAAGAATGCTAACCGCGTTGCCCTGTTGGTCTGCGACTGCGATGTCCAGTTTGCCATCACCATTGAAATCCGCCAGCGCAATCGAGATCGGAGTGTTTCCTGTTGTCGACTGCAATTGATTCTGAAATGTGCCGTTCCCCGTGCCCAGCAATACGCTCACCACGTTCTTGTTGTTGTTGTTCGCTACGGCGAGATCCGGGATACCGTCACCGTTCACGTCGCCAACCGCGACCGCCCACGGATTGAATCCCGTGTTGTAAGGCACTTGTGCATTAAACGTTCCGTCCCCTTTGCCCAGCAGCACTCCTACTGTTCCGTCCGCGGCATTGGTCACAACGAGGTCGAGATTGCCGTTTGCAATAAGGACGGCAGCGGCGATACCTTGCGGCTGGTTCCCCGTGGCATAATCCGTTTTAGGCTGAAAGGTGCCATCTCCGTTGCCCAGGAAAACGCTCACCGTATTGCTGCCCGAATTTGTCACCGCTATATCCAAGTGTCCGTCTCCGTTGAAATCCCCGACGGCTACTCCTTTGGGCGCGGCTCCGGTTGCGTAATTCACCTGCGAGGCGAACGTGCCATTCCCGTTGCCCAACAATACGCTGATCGTGTTACTGGATGAATTTGCTACCGCGAGGTCCAGGTTTCCGTCACCATTGAAGTCCCCAACGGCTACTGCTTGTGGATTGCTCCCGGTCGGGTATTGAGGCGCCTCCAGGAATTGTCCGGCATTGGCGAGAGTCCCGAACACCAGGCAAAATACAAATCCAGAAAGCGCTCGTCTCAACATAAATTCTCCCTCGGCGGCATTCTTTATTTTCCGGGCGGTTGCATTGCAGTCGCCTTGAGCGCCTCGACGGCGCAATAAACCCTGATTGCGTATGGCAACGCTACTGCAAACCAAAACACCGGTCCTACAGGGGAAACAAAGGGGAGTGTAGCTTCCACGCCGCTGGGGGAACCGCTTGCGACGCTCGAGCGGAAANNCAGCGTATCTCGGCCTCTCAACCTGCGCAATCACCCATTTGGGTTAGCCCTTCGAATGAAGCCTGGCGACTTCGGGAATTCGAGAACCAAAGAAAAAGGCCCGAACGGGGATTCGGGCCTCGGGGTCAGGGCGAACAGAATCGGGGGGAACTATTAAGAGCTTACTTACTACCGGCGCTACCTGAACCCTGTTGCACAGCCAGTTGCTGCTCGACGATTTGACGCAGAGTCGCATAGTCCAAAGCGCCGCTCATAAAGTGACCATTGATGAAGAAGCTGGGCGTGCCGCTGATTCCCAAGCGCGTTCCTTCTTTGTGATCCCGATCTACCGCTTCAGCTTCCTCACCCGAATCCAGGCACTTATCAAATTCAGACGAATCCAGCTTCAGTGCTCGCGCTTGTGCTTTGAGCTGGTCGACATCCAGTTCCTTGCTATGAAATAACTCATCGTGCAGCTCCCAGAATTTCCCTTGTTTGCCGGCGCAACGTGCAGCTTCTGCCGCCTTCTCCGAGCGTGAATGAATGGGAAAATCTTTGTAAGTGAAAGCGACTTTATCGCTCAAGTCGGCCTGCAGCTTTTTCACGTCGGCTGCCACCTTTTGGCAATAAGGACACTCGTAGTCCGCAAATTCGACAATCGTCACCGGCGCCTTTTGCGGACCGATCATCTGCGCATTTTGCAGATCTACGTTGGCGCGGGGAGGCGCAAGAGTTATATACACGGTGGTTTGGACACGCAATACGCTCACATAGGCGGATCTTGCTTTCTCGGTACGCAGTTGGCGGATCTTTTCGAGTATTTTTCCCCGGACAGCGTCATACGGCTGATCGGTTTCCAATCCTTCGTAGTAGACCTTCATTTGATCTTCAGTGGGATCTTTTACTTGTGATTTAATATCGCGTTCAACCAGCTGTTCAAGCGTGAGGTTTTCGCTCTTTGCCTTCTGCTCGAGAAGTTTCTTGTCTATGAGTTCGTTCAGAGCTCTGGTCTCGGCTTGATAGTATTGGTAGTGTGCCGACAGGAGTCTGGCGGACTCTTCCTGTTCGAGCTCAGCCATCGTCACCTTGACGCCGCCCACTTCCGCCACCACTCTCGTATCCTCCTGAGCGGCCGCGCTGCCCGCGCTCAACAGTACGAGTGCGCTAAGTCCAAAGCTTAGAAGATTTCCTGACACCGACATGAATTCCCCCGTTCGCTATAAAGCTAGATTTGGTTAAAGGTGGTCCAAAAGCAAGCGTGGAAGCCACATGAACTGTGGTTCCACGCGCTATCGCGGTCCTTGCGATACGCCGCCAAGCCGGGGGAGGGTTTTGCTCGGTCAAAATGGCGCAGCGCGTACTCTACAAGAAACTGTGGCATCCACAAGTCCCCAAGCGCACTAACCCGATCTTACTAAACCCCCGACAAACCGTGAGCCGTTTGACTCGAGTCCGGACCGTGAGCCGACTATCTTGCCGATGATTCCAGATCGGGTAGATACGCCCATCTTGACCATCACCAGCCGGATAAAGGCTTTAACAGTGTTTGGGCTGATTTTCATACGCTCGGCAATCTCTTTGCTGGTAAGGCCCTCCAGCAGAAACCGCACTGTTTCCTGCTCGCGGGTGGTGAGACCAAAGCGTTCCGCTATCTCTGCTACCATCACCACCTCGTCCCCTTTCCTTTCGAGCATCACAATCAACAATCCGGCAGACGGGACAGAACCGTTCTTACCATGTCCTGGCGCACGTCTTTTGAGGTCGACGGGGAAAGAGCGACAAAGATAGGTTCGCTTGGCCGAGCGAAATTCGTCGACGACTCGGGGAGATGCTGCTTGCCTTTGCACCAGGTCAACCCGAATCTTGTTGGTGAGCCAGACGTCCAGAGAGTGAATATTCTCTGGCCGATCGGGAAATGCGAGGATTTGAAGAGCCTCGGAGTTGAAAGCGAAAACGCTTAAGGATGTGTCGATTACGATCAGGCCGGGACGGGCCGGGACTGTATTCACTTATCGTTTCCCCACTTTCAGAGGCGGGGCAGAACAGTTGCCGTCCGCCTCAGACGAATTGGCTTGGCCCATGAGGCCGAGGTGCGACCTCATTTGTTATCACCCTGATACAGCCGAGCGGCACGCACGGACGTGCTTTCTCGCCGCTGCACAAACCGATTAGCTTCGCTTGACGAAACCGGGCGAACAGCCTTTCCGGGGGGGCGGAAGGTCGTCCTGCACTTCCCCAGAGGGCAGAGGAGAAGGCGGCTAAATTCTCGCACAGAACCGTTAATTGTCAAGCACGTTGGTGGTAGTAGCGAGGGACGTTCGGGCTACTACAAACGGATTAAAAGACGTAAGAACTTTGTTGTTTGACTGAGTTTGCCATCCTCGCATCCGACGGGTCGATACCGGGATCAAGCCTGTCGCTGTGCGCCTCGCTTGTAGGTTGGCTGAGTCGGCCTCAAGCGGCTTGCGGTTGCTCTCTTGGCGGGTGGCTTACTCTTCGGTTCTGTTCGGTTCGCCTTTCCGATGGAAGAATGCAGTTGCAAAACTGGCGTTGGTGCAACTGATGGAGCGGATTTTGGCGGATTACATTGTGCCCAACGGTCTAGAAAAGTATTCAAATGCGAAAAGACAACATTGCGGGCGCCGCTTAAAGCTTCGCGAATCTTTATGAGACCCGATGGCTGAACTGGAAGGTCCTTGACCGCGGCTCTATATTTCGCGATCCACGTTTCGTCCTCGCTGTGAACATACACGTGATCCATAAATGTCGTCCCCACTTAGCGGATGCTCGCGTCTAGGCCTTATACACCCTTCAATCGCCCAAGGCACCGCCCCGAAGGAACTAACCCATTCGTTGGGGCAACATGCGCGGCGATGCCAAGTGGATGAACTGACGCATCGATGATTGTGGCAATGACTGGGACCAGCGTGTACGCTGAGCATCCATAGTTTATTTTTCTACGACCGACGGTCTTCGTAGCATCGTCACACAAAAATTAGCTAACGGCCGTAGATTGGCTAGTTTTTGCTACAATTCGCAGGCCTAAATTATTTGTCTTACGTATTGTTCATGGATTTGGAAGTGTGGGGGCCTAGGATGGCAGCGAGAAACCTGGCGATCTATCTTCGACTTTTTGGTGTCATGTTTTTTTTGCTTTGCTATGCAGGAAGAATGGCGCACGGACAGGGATCGTACTCCAAGCAAGCTGTGATTTCCGAAACAGGGACGACGATTCGGCTCGTTGCCAATGCCTCCCGTCCGCTAACGCAAGCGTTGGATGCTCTTCAACAAAAGTATGGATGGCGCGTCAATTACGAAGATCCGCAATACACGTCGAAACCCGATCTCATCGACGCGCCGGGCCTGCAGGACAAATCGTCCTATCCAAATGGCCAACATCGTGTACCGAGTGGAGGAGCTTTTGTTGTTGAGTTCCCGGCTGCTTCCGTAGCAAACGTCTCGCCCGATGAGAAGAAAACCCTTCAATTGCTCATCGATTCGTATAACCGATCTGGCAACCCGGGCCAATTTGAGCTCCGTGAGAATCGACCCGAACAAAGTTTTGATGTGGTGGGCACGGCGGCGCACGACAGCCAGGGACGGATCTCACAACAGCAAGTGTTGCTCGATTTGCCGATCACTCTTGACGCTCAGGCAAGGACCGTCTCCGATACCGTCGATTTAATTTGCCAAAAAATCGCTGAGAAAAGCCACATCAAAATTACCTTTGGAGTGTATCCCCTTGGCCTCGATCATGCCACTGTGGTGGTGGGCGGAAAGGATCTTACCGCTCGATCCTATCTTCTCCGCACCATGGAATCGACGAATCGCAAACTATGTTGGCGACTGCTCTTCGATCCGGACTCCAATAGCTATTTCCTGAACTTGCACCAGTTGATGGTCCGGTGAGCAAAAACCGCGTCTCCAGCGGGACACAGTGACTGGCACTCAAAGCTGCTCTCACCCGCAAATATCCTTGCGGGAGATCGTCAACCGCCCCACCTTGCTCCCGTTTGTTGCAGAACCATCGAACGATCCACTCTCCCCCAATTGAGGCACGTACCTTCGGGACACCGCAAAAAGAGTACAACCCCCAGGGTTAGCGACATTGGGTTAGTGCAAGTGGGGACTTGTAAAGGCTGACGATGCGCATAGAGTGCAGAGGCGCTAATTTCACGGTCCTATGCACTCCCCCCTAGGGACGGGCGCTATTTCGCAGGAGGAAAAACAACATGACAAGAAAGCTAGCAGTAGCCTGTACTATGCTTCTGGCCCTGGTAGTCTTCGCCGGTATGGCACAGGCCCAGAGCCCCTACAGAGTCGACTACTTCGCCAATGCCAACACAGGGGGTGCACCCGACGCCACCTTAAGACTCGACAACGACGGTTCGGCTGCGGATGCGAACCTGTGTGCGGACATCTTCGTTTTCGACGCAGATCAGGAGATGTCGGAGTGCTGCAGCGGTCTGGAAACTCCAGACGGTCTGCGCACTTTGTCGATAAACAGCAACTTGACCGCCAATCCTCTCACCGGTGTCGTTCTGACCGGCGGCGTGATCAAGATTGTTGCCGCTGCAACGACTGGTGGCGCTTGCCCGGTACCTACCCACATTACTCTTGTGTCGGGTGGCGAAATCCAAGCTTGGGCTACGCACATCCAGAACAGCAACTTCACCGTTACCGAAACTACCTCCCAAGTTTCCAACCTCAGCGCTGCCGAGGAGAGCAAACTGGCGAAGCAGTGCGGCGCGATCGTGGCTGTTGGCAGCGGCGCCGGGATCTGCTCCTTCGGCACGGGGACGGGCGACTAACTCAACCATTTACCGAAGCTCCAATTCCCGAAAACACTTCGCCGGCCAAAGACAACAGTCTTTGGCCGGTGAGCGTTGTTTTGCCCAGCCATCGCCTCGAGTAAGCCCCGTGTCCAAAGCACTTATTGGCTTCGTTTCATAAAGGGCCCGGTCCTCGGAGTAAGCTACCGCGAGCGAAAGATATATTTAATGCGCACAATTAGCCCTTCAGAAATCATTGCGTTGCCAGTTTAACGACCAGCGGCATCGACTCTATTCTCAGAACATCTGCCTGTAGCCAGAGTCGCCAAAGCGTGGCTGTCCCTGAGGCCGAATTGGTATACCTATAAGATATAGTTAACATTGCAGTACTCTCTTGCAGCCATAGACTTGTTTCGCCAGCCTGAGGGATCAGCAGGATCGTCGCTATTCCAGACATCAGGCTGTTGCGCGGTCTCGAGGGCTGCGTGGCGGGCGAGCGTAGGGTCCGGGGATGCCGCTCTATTGCCCGGCCGGATTTTAGAACTCACTCGTCCGATCGCGACTGTCCCGGCTTTCCATCCGATTGTGGTCAAGAATAGAGCCGGACTGTTCGGTCAGGCACGCCCGAGGCCCATCGGAGTTCGGGCTTGATTCTGAAGCTCTCCCACTGTGAACTGCAGTCACGGTTCGCAGCCCGTTGTAGAGATCAGCTATAGTCGCCGTGTTCTTTTAACGACGGAGCAGCGTCGCCTACATCGATGCCATC